>CAZCDW010000050.1:0-13033 GCA_964497485.1 uncultured Bifidobacterium sp. | reverse complement strand
AGCGGCCAGGAGGATGGCCGCGTACTCGCCGCGATCGAGCTTGCCGAGGCGGGTGTCGAGGTTGCCGCGCAGCGGCTGGATCACCAGATGCGGGAAGCGCGCCGCGATCAGCGACTGACGGCGCAAGCTGCTGGTGCCAACGATGGCGCCGACCGGCAGGTCGGCCAGCGATGCATGGTCATTCGATACGAAAGCGTCGCGCGGATCTTCGCGCTCGAGGATGGCGGCCAGCTCGAAGCCTTCGGGCAGCTCCATCGGCACATCCTTGAGCGAGTGCACGGCGAGGTCGGCCTGACCTTCCTGCATCGCCACTTCGAGCTCTTTCACGAACAAGCCTTTGCCGCCGACTTTGGACAGGGTGCGGTCGAGGATCTGGTCGCCGCGCGTGGTCATGCCGAGAATTTCGACGGTGCTGTGCGGATATAATTCAAGCAAGCGCGCGCGAACATTCTCGGCTTGCCACATGGCGAGTCGGCTCTCGCGCGAGGCGATCACCAGTTTTCCGGTAAACGATGCGTTCAATTGGGGACTCTCATCAAGGGCCGCCGCTGTGCGGATCGACCGGGGTGGAAACGCCTGAAATCCGGCGGATAGTAACACGCGCCCCCTGCGCAGAATCCCCCCCCCCCCCCCCCCTGACACTGCCATGGCCCAACAAAAGACTCCTGCAGCACGCTCTCCCCGCATCTCTGGCGGCACTGCGACCACTTCCCGTCACGCCGCGCGCCCGAAGGCGCAGGACAAGGATGCGCCGCTGAGGGAGGACATCCGCCTGCTAGGCCGCCTGCTGGGCGAGGTGATCCGCCAGCAGGAGGGCGAGACGGTGTACGAGATCGTCGAGACGATTCGCCAGACGGCCGTGAAATTCCGCCGCGACGCCGACCCGCAGGCCGGTGCAGAACTCGACAAGCTGCTCAAGAAGCTGACCCGCGACCAGACCAACTCGGTGGTGCGCGCTTTTTCCTACTTTTCGCATCTCGCCAATATCGCCGAAGACCAGCATCACAATCGTCGGCGTCGCGCCCACTTGCTGGCCGGCTCCGCGCCGCAGGCCGGCAGCGTGTCTGCCACGTTGTCCAAGCTGGATACGGCGGGCGTGACCGGCAAGGCGGTGCAGAAGTTCTTCGATGACGCGCTGGTGTCGCCGGTGCTGACCGCACATCCGACCGAGGTGCAACGCAAGAGCATCCTCGATGCCGGGCGCGAGATCGCACGCCTGCTGGCGCTGCGCGACCTGCCGATGACGGCGCGCGAAAAGCAGCGTAATGCGCAACTGCTGCACGCCGAGATCGCGCAGCTGTGGCAGACCCGCATGCTGCGCTACTCGCGGCTGACGGTGGATGACGAAATCGAAAACGCGCTCTCCTACTACCGCATCACCTTCTTGCGAGAGTTACCGGGCCTGATGGATGACATCGAGGAAGAAGTGCTCGCGCAATACCCGAACCTGCGCACCTTAAAGCTGCCGCCGTTCGTGCAGATGGGTAGCTGGATCGGCGGCGACCGCGACGGCAACCCGAACGTGAACGCGTCGACAATGGCGCGCGCATTGTCGCGGCAGTCGACTACGATCTTCGATTTCTATCTTGATGAGGTGCATGCGCTGGGCGCGGCACTGTCGATCTCGACGCTGCTGGCGACCGTCAGTCCCGAGCTGCAGGCGATGGCAGATGCCTCGCCCGATGCATCCCCACACCGTACAGACGAGCCCTATCGTCGCGCACTGATCGGCGTCTATGCAAGGCTGGCTGCCACGGCGCGCAAGCTTGGGGTGCACAACATCCTGCGCCAGGAAGTGGGCACAGCGCCACCCTATGCCAATGCAGAAGAATTCATCGCAGAACTGGATGTGATCGGCGACTCGCTGCGCAACAACCATGGCCTGGCGCTGACGCGGCCGCGACTCAATACTCTTCGCCGTGCGGCCGAGATCTTTGGCTTCCATCTCGCGACGCTGGACATGCGGCAAAGCTCGGACGTGCACGAGCGCGTACTGGCCGAACTATTCAAGGCCGCCGGCGTGTGCCCGGATTATGCGGACCTGTCCGAGCAAGAGAAAGTGATGCTATTGCTGGCCGAACTGGAGCAGCCGCGCCTGCTGCGCTCGCCCTATCTGACGTATTCGGACGAGACGGTATCGGAGCTGGGCGTGCTGAAAGCGGCGCGCCTGATACGAGAGCAATTCGGCAACCGGGCGATCCGCAATTACATCATTTCGCATACCGAGACTGTCTCGGACCTGCTGGAAGTCTTCCTGCTGCAGCGTGAATCGGGGCTGATGCATGTCGGCCAGAACGGCAAAGCGCCGGATGCGCAGCTGATGGTGATCCCACTGTTCGAAACCATTCCGGACCTGCGCAATGCACCGGGCATCATGGATGGATTGCTGTCGATTCCCATGGTGCGCGAGCTGGTACGCCAGCAAGGGCAGCTGCAGGAAGTGATGCTCGGCTATTCGGATTCAAACAAAGATGGCGGCTTTTTGACCTCGAACTGGGAGTTGTACAAGGCCGAGGTCTCACTGGTACAGGTCTTTGAAAAACACCAGGTGAAGCTGCGCCTGTTCCATGGCCGGGGCGGTACTGTCGGACGGGGCGGCGGCCCCAGCCATGAAGCGATTCTTGCGCAGCCGGCTGGCACGGTGAATGGTCAGTTCCGCCTGACCGAGCAGGGCGAGATCATTGCGTCGAAATTCTCGAATCCCGAGATCGGCCGCCGCAACCTTGAACTGGTGGTGGCTGCAGTGATGGAAGCGAGCCTGACGCCGCCACCGAGCGACGGCAAGCGCGCGAAGCGCCTGGCCGAGTTCGAGCGCGTGATGGAGACGCTGTCCGAATACGCATACCGCGCGTACCGCAACCTGGTGTACGAGACGCCGGGCTTTACCGACTATTTCTTCGCTGCGACACCGATCGCCGAGATCGCCGAGCTTAATATCGGCTCGCGCCCGGCCTCGCGCAAGTCCACGCGTCGTATCGAAGACCTGCGCGCGATCCCCTGGGGATTCTCGTGGGGCCAGTGCCGGCTGCTGCTGCCGGGCTGGTTCGGCTTCGGCAGCGCGGTCAGCCAGTGGCTGGCGGATGAAAAGAGCGGCCCGAAATCGAAGAAGCTGGCCTTGCTGAGAGCGATGGTGAAGGAATGGCCCTTCTTCTCGACGCTACTGTCGAACATGGATATGGTGTTGGCCAAGACCGACCTCGCGGTGGCATCCCGCTATGCGGGACTGGTAGCGGACAAGAAGCTGCGCAATGCGATCTTCAAGCGCATCGTCGCCGAGCATGAACTGACGATGTCATGCCTGACGCTGGCGACCAGCACGCGTGACCGGCTGGCCGGCAACCCGACGCTGGCGCGCTCGATCAAGAACCGCTTCCCTTATCTGGATCCGCTGAACCACCTGCAGGTGGAACTGGTAAAGCGGCACCGCGCTTGGAAGGAACAGGGCAAGGAGTCGGATATCCGCGTGCACCGCGGGATCCACATGACCATCAACGGCGTGGCGGCGGGCTTGCGCAATACCGGCTGATACCATCAACGCCTCCGCTTTCACCTCCTGCGGCCGGCCCGGCCGTGGGGGTGCATCCTCTATAATCCGGTTCTTTGTCACCGCTGCGCCGCCATCTCGAAGCGGCGCGCTCCCGCAGGATTCCCATGAACGACCAATTTGCCAAAAAGTCCGAAGCCTGGTCCGCCCGCTTCTCCGAGCCGGTGTCCGATCTTGTGAAACGCTACACCGCGTCCGTGTTTTTCGATAAGCGACTCGCGCATGTCGATATCCAGGGCTCGCTCGCGCATGCAGAGATGCTGGCCGCGCAAAAAATCATCAGCCAGCAGGATTACGAAGCCATACAGCGTGGGATGACGCAGATCCTGTCCGAGATCGATGGCGGCAAGTTCGAATGGCTGCTGGATCTGGAAGATGTGCACCTGAATATCGAAAAGCGTCTGACCGAGCTGGTGGGCGATGCCGGCAAGCGCCTGCACACCGGCCGCTCGCGCAATGACCAGGTCGCGACGGATATCCGCCTGTACATGCGCTCCGCCATCGACGACATCCTCGGCCTGCTGAAAAGCTTGCGTCTGGCACTGGTCGACCTCGCCGAGAAAAATGCCGACACCATCCTGCCGGGCTTCACGCACATGCAGGTCGCACAGCCGGTGACCTGTGGCCACCATATGCTGGCCTATGTCGAGATGTTCGGCCGAGATGCCGAGCGCATGGCCGACTGCCGCAAGCGCGTCAACCGCCTGCCGCTGGGTGCCGCGGCGCTGGCCGGCACCACCTTCCCGATTGACCGCGAACGTGTCGCGAAGACGCTGGGCTTTGAGGATGTCTGCCACAACTCGCTGGACGCCGTATCGGACCGCGACTTCGCAATCGAATTCTGCGCCGCCGCCGCGCTGGTGATGACGCATGTGTCGCGCCTGTCGGAAGAGCTGGTGATCTGGATGAGCCCGCGCGTCGGCTTCATCGATATCGCCGACCGCTTCTGTACCGGTTCGTCGATCATGCCGCAGAAGAAGAACCCGGATGTGCCAGAACTCGCGCGTGGCAAGACCGGCCGCGTGAACGGCCACTTGATTTCGCTGCTGACGCTGATGAAGGGCCAGCCGCTGGCGTACAACAAGGACAACCAGGAAGACAAGGAACCGCTGTTCGACAGCGTCGATACGGTGATCGATACGCTGCGCATCTTCGCTGACATGGCCGGGGGCATCACGGTGAAGCCCGACGCGATGCGTTCGGCCGCGCTGCAAGGCTATGCGACCGCCACCGACCTGGCCGACTACCTGGTGAAGAAGGGCCTGCCCTTCCGGGATGCGCATGAAGCCGTTGCGCATGCGGTGCGCACCTGCGATCAGAAAGGCTGCGATCTGGCCGACCTGACGCTGGATGAACTGCGACAGTTCTCGCCGCTGGTCGGCGATGACGTACATGCGGTGCTGACGCTGGAAGGCTCGGTCGCCGCGCGCAACCATGTCGGTGGTACGGCACCGGAGCAGGTACGCAAGGCGATCGCGCGCGTGCGCAAGCTGCTGGGCTGACCCATCAGCGCTGAAGCGCTGTGACTGTAAATTGCCACCAGCAAGGCCGCTCTTCGGAGCGGCCTTTGTTTTTTGCGCTCGCGTGCCCGCACTGCATTTAAGGCAGGCCTCAAGGATGCCTTCGTGTCAGCGCAAGGATTTGCTCATTGTCACCGTTGTGATAAAACGTCAACACCTGCAGGAGGACACCCCTAACGGAACATGGTCATGACCGCTGTTGCAAAGCAGCATGCGACCAAGGCGCTAGACAGTCATACATTGCCCGGCACCCTCAACGCTACTTATGAACGCATGAGAACCTGACCATGAATGCCCTCCTCTCGCTCTCCAAGAACATCGATGCGCTGAATGAGCGTATCGGCCAAGCCATCAGCTGGGCGCTGCTTGCGGCCGTGCTGATCTGCAGCGGCAATGCGCTGGTGCGCTATCTGCTCAACACCAGTTCGAATGCCTGGCTGGAAATCCAGTGGTATCTGTTCGGCGCAATTTTTCTGCTGGCGACTTCATACACGCTGAAGCGCAACGAACATGTGCGTATCGACGTGATCACCGGCCATCTGTCGAAGCGCGCACAAGCGTGGATCGATGTATTCGGTTTCGTTTTCTTCATGCTGCCGGTGACGCTGCTGATCCTGAACTTCGCACTACCGTATGCGATGGAATCAATCCGCAACCAGGAAGTCTCCAGCAATGCCGGTGGCCTGATCGTATGGCCAGCCAAGGCGCTGATACCGCTGGGCTTCCTTCTGCTGACCTTGCAGGGTGTATCCGAGCTGATCAAGCGTATCGGTTTCCTGATGGGGAAAATCGATGCCAGCGTGTTCGAGAAGCAGCAGTCGACACCTGCCGAAGAAATCGAGGCAATCGCCGCAGCGAACCGTTTGCAGGTGCCGACCGGCCTTACTGCAGCAACGGTAGCGGCTGACAGCGTCAGCACGGCCGGGCAGCCCGGTACGCCATCTTCCACCCGCGGCGACACTGCCGGTAACGTCGCGGAGGTCTGAGATGACTGAGTTCCTGATCGCGAACATGGCGCCCGTGATGTTCGCCACGCTGGTGATTTTCCTGTTGTCGGGATTCCCGGTCGCATTTTCGCTGGCGGCCAACGGCCTGTTGTTCGGCATGGTCGGTATCGAAGTCGGCTTGCTGAAGCCGGAACTGCTGCAAGCCTTGCCGAATCGCTTGTTTGGCATCATGGCCAATGACACGCTGCTGGCCATTCCCTTCTTCACCTTCATGGGACTGATCCTCGAGCGCTCCGGCATGGCTGAGGATTTGCTCGATACCATCGGCCAGCTGTTCGGGCCGATGCGCGGCGGGATTGCCTATGCGGTGATTTTCGTCGGTGCGCTGCTGGCAGCAACGACCGGCGTGGTGGCAGCGTCGGTTATCTCGATGGGCTTGATCTCATTGCCGGTGATGCTGCGCTATGGCTATGACCGCAGGATCGCTTCCGGGGTGATTGCGGCATCGGGTACGCTGGCGCAGATCATTCCGCCATCGCTGGTGCTGATCGTGATGGCCGACCAGCTGGGCCGTTCGGTGGGCGACATGTACCAGGCCGCGATCGTCCCGGGTTTGATATTGACGGCCATGTATGCGGGCTGGGTCTTGATGGTGTCGATTGTCCGTCCGTCGTCACTACCGGCACTGCCGCCCGAGGCCCGCAACCTGCGGCAGCCGGATGGCTCGGCGGGCCTGCCCTCGCTGCTGGCGGTCATCCTGTTCGGCGTGCTGGGGGCGTGGACGTTCAAGACCTTCTACATCGTTGTTTACAAGCCGGAACTCGCGCAGGATGAGGCCATCGTTTATGCGACCGTGTTCGGTGTCGCACTCAGCTATGTGACGGCACTGCTGAACCGCAAGGCCAGCCTGGGCCTCCTGTCGAAGATGGCCGAGCAAGTGGTACTGGTGCTCGTTCCTCCGCTGGCGCTGATCTTCCTGGTACTGGGTACGATCTTCGTCGGTATTGCCACACCAACCGAAGGTGGTGGCATGGGTGCGCTGGGTGCCATCATTCTTGCGCTGGCCAATCGCCGACTGAAGCTCGACCTGTTGAAGCAGGCGATGAACTCGACCACGCGACTGGCCTGCTTCGTGATGTTCATCCTGATCGGCTCCAGCGTGTTCTCGCTGGTCTTCCGTGGCGTGAATGGCGATCTGTGGGTCGAGCACCTGCTCAGCTCGCTGCCCGGGGGACAGGCAGGCTTCCTGATCGTGGTGAACCTGCTGTTCTTCGGCCTGGCCTTCTTCCTCGATTTCTTCGAGCTGGCCTTCATCCTGGTGCCGCTGGTCGGCCCGGTGGCCGACAAGATGGGCATCGACCTGATCTGGTTCGGCGTGCTGCTGTCGGTGAATATGCAGACCTCGTTCATGCACCCGCCATTCGGCTTTGCACTGTTCTACCTGCGCTCGGTCGCACCGAAGCAAGTGAAGACCAGCGAGATTTACTGGGGCGCAGTACCTTTCGTCGGTCTGCAGCTGCTGATGGTGGCGATGATCATCGTATTCCCGACGCTGATCTCGGTCGGCAGCAAGATCGACATGAAGGAACAGCTGGAGCTGAACATCAACATGCAAGACAGCTCATTCGGCACCGACACTCCGAACATCGAGTTCAAGGTCGAAGGCGATGACATGTCTGACATGAAGCTGGACTTCCCGGCCGAGGGAACGGTCAAGCCGGCCAAATGAACCTGGCCGGGAAGGTCCTTGACCGGAGAACACCGTAGCCGAATCAGGCCCTGTCGGGATTCCGGTCCCTGAAAAACGAAGCGCACCTCCGGGTGCGCTTTTTTTATCCGGACTCGACCGACAACGCGGACGATAACGCGACCGAAAAAAAAGCCCGCATCGCTGCGGGCTCTCTGCCAGACTGGGGTCGGCTCAGGACTTGCGGCCGATCAGATAGGTTTGCACCGGGTTTTCTGCCACCGAGTACCAGTTGTTCTGGTCCTGGCGGAAACGGCGCCACGGATCGAGCACCTTCTTGAAGTGTGGGTTCTTGGTCGCTTCCTCATCGATCACTTCAGTCGCCGCCTTGTAGCAGGCATCCATGATGGGTTTGGAGAAGGTGCGCAGCTTGACGCCATTCTTCACCAGTCGTGCCAGCGCTGCCGGATTGCGCGCGTCATACATGGCCTGCATCGCGACATGGGCTTCGTAGGTCGCGACCTCGAGCGCGTTCTGGTATTCCTTGGGCAGCTTGTCCCATTCTTTCTGGTTCACATAGAACGACAGCTGCGCGCTCGACTCCCACCAGCCCGGCGTGTAGTAGTACGGGGCGACCTTGTTGAAGCCCAGCTTCTCATCGTCATACGGGCCTATCCACTCCGCTGCGTCGATCGTGCCTTTTTCCAGCGCGGGATAGATGTCACCGCCGGCGATCTGCTGTGGCACCACGCCGAGCTTCTGCATCACGCGGCCGGCAAAGCCACCGACGCGCATCTTCAGTCCGTGCAGGTCTTGCGGCGTGTTCACCTCGCGACGGAACCAGCCACCCATCTGGCAGCCGGTATTGCCGCCCATGAAGTTGATGATGCCGTAGTCTCGGAAGAACTCGCGCATCAGCTGGCGTCCACCGCCCTGGTCCATCCACGCTGTCTGCTGGCGCGCCGTCAGGCCGAAAGGGATGGCGGTATCGAACGCGAAGGTCGCATCCTTGCCGAAGTAATAGTAGGACGCCGAATGGCCCATCTCGACGGTACCGGCTTGTACCGCGTCCATCACCTGCAAGGCCGGCACCAGTTCGCCACCGGGGAAGGTACGAATATTGAATTTGCCATCGGTGAGCTGCGACACACGTTTGGCCATGATCTCGGAGGCACCGAAGATGGTGTCCAGCGACTTCGGGAAGCTGGAGGCGAGGCGCCAGTTAATGGTGGGATTGCTTTGCGCAATGGCCGGTGCGGCGACAGCGGCACCGGCAAGACTTGCTGCTGCTGCGTGGATGAAACGACGACGTGTCATGAAGGGTCCCCTTTTCCCGATCCAGAAATTGATGCGAATTCGCCGACCGGGTTATGGCGAATAGGCACTGCCAAAATAATTAATATTTCGGCAATTCTGGAAGGGCCCGGCTATGGGGGCAATACCTATTTCATGGCAAACGCTGGACTGTTGTTGGCACGCATGAAGAAAAACATTTCTGCCTGTCCAAGCAAAATTTCTATCTGCCATCGCAACGTCACGTGTGTTGGCGTTGCCGTTGTTTATTCACCTCGAAATCAGCGAATAAATCGTCACGCGCAAAGCGAATCAAGTGAAGTAGAAAGGGGATGGCGCTGCGTCGGTGAACGCAGCGCGTGATTTTCGAGTGAGGAAATTTGTGCCAGCGCAGATTGGCGCAAATCAAAGTCGCAGGCCTGAGAGGCGAGGACATACTGCGGGGCTTTGGCAAATGGCCATGACGCCCCGCCAGCATGCACCCGCAATGCGGAGATCAGCTGCCGGCGATCGTCATGCTGCCGATCAGAATGGAACCGGTGTTCTTGGTGCCGCGGCAGAGCACGTCACTGCCGATGGCGACGATGTCGCTGAACATGTCTTTCAGGTTGCCTGCAATGGTGATCTCTTCGACCGGATACTGGATCACGCCATTCTCTACCCAGTAGCCGGATGCGCCGCGCGAATAATCGCCGGTCACGTAATTGACACCATGCCCCATCAGCTCCGTGACCAGCAGGCCGGTACCCATCTTCTTCAGCATGCCGACAAAATTGTCGCTGGCTTGCGTACGTGTCGACGTCAGCGTCAGATTGTGCGAACCGCCTGAATTGCCCGTGGTCTGCATGCCGAGCTTGCGGGCAGAGTACGTGGACAGGAAGTAGCCTTGCACGATGCCATCCCTGACCACGTCACGGCGTTGCGTGCGCACCCCTTCTTCATCGAAAGGCGCGGAGCCGACGCCGCCGGGGATGTGCGGGTCTTCGGTGATCTGTATATGCGAGCCGAACACCTGCTTGCCAATGGATTCGGTGAGGAAACTGGACTTGCGGTACAACGCGCCGCCCGAGACCGCCTGCACGAAACTGCCGAGCAGCCCGCAAGCCAGCGGCGCCTCGAACAGCACTGGACACTTGCGCGTATCGAGTTTGCGCGCATGCAGGCGTGACAGCGCGCGTTCGGCGGCATAGCGGCCGACAGCTTCCGGCGACGCCAGCTTTGCTGGATTGCGATCCGATGAATACCAGTCATCGCGCTGCATATGGTTGCCTCGGCCCGCGATCGGCGACACCGAGATCGAGTGTCGCGAGTATGGATAGCCAGCCAGGAAGCCGCGCGAATTCGCCAGCACGAAATGCGACTGCTGCGCATAGGTGTTGGCGCCCTCACTGTTGGCGATGCGCTTGTCGACGGCAAATGCCGCTGCTTCGCAGCGCAATGCCAGCTGCACGGCTTCTTCGGCCGAGATCGTCCACGGGTGGAACAGGTCGAGGTCGCGCGGCGCCGTTTCCAGCAATTCCTGCTCCGGCAAGCCGGCGCAATCATCCTCGGCGGTGAAGCGGGCAATGTTGTAGGCAGCGTCGACCGTATCCTTCAGCGACTGCAGCGAAAAATCCGAGGTGCTGGCATTGCCGCGACGGATCGCCCTGCCCTCGCCGAGATAAACGGTAATGCCTATGCCCTTGTCCTTGTTCTGCTCGATGGTCTCGACCGCACCCTTGCGCACCGTCACCGACAAGCCCTGGCCCTCGCTGAGCTCGACCACGGCATCGGTCGCGCCTTTCTCTTTGGCAAAGCGCAGCATGTCGGTCGCGATTTGCTTCAGCTGGTCCTGGGAGTAAGTGAACAGAGGCTTGTCCATGAGGGTCTTTGGCAGGGAAGGAATCAAAGCGGTTATCATAGCAGCCGTTCAAGAAAGCCATCTCTACCATGCCGAATGCCAACCGCGGCGCCGTCGGATTCCAGTCCAGCGAATTCGAACAGCAGTACGACCGCCCCTCCAAATCCCAGCTGAAGCGTGAAATGACCGCGCTTCAGAAGCTGGGATCCGTACTGGTCGAGGCTCCCCGCGACCGGGTCAAGCGTGTGCCTATGCCGGAAGACGTGCTGGAGGCCATCCTCGAATGCCAGAAAATCACCAGCCATGAAGGACGGCGCCGCCAGCTGCAATACGTCGGCAAGAAAATGCGTACGCTGACCGAGGAAGAAGTGGCCGTGATCCAGGCCACGGTCGACGGCTGGCGTGGTGCGTCCCGCACCGAAGCGGCCGCACTGCACGCCGTCGAGCGCCAGCGCGACAAGCTGTTGGCCGATGACGCTGCGCTGACGGAATTGCGCACGCAGCATCCGGAACTGGATGTCCAGCAGATGCGCACGCTGATCCGTAACGCGCGCAAGGAACAAGCGGACAATAAGCCGCCCAAGGCTTACCGCGAGATCTTCCAGATCCTGAAGTCGCTCAGGGCCGCACCCGACACCACCCCGCAAGAAGAACAACACGACGATGAAAAAGACGAGGACGCATCCTGACGAATTGATCATTGGTCTCGTGTCCATCTCGGACCGTGCATCGACCGGTATTTATGAAGACCAGGGCGTGCCTGCGCTGCGCGACTGGTTCACCTCGGCGCTGGCCAGCCCATGGCAAATGGAAACGCGGCTGATCCCGGATGAGCAGCCCGTGATCGAAAAGACTTTGATCGAGCTGGTGGATGACGTCGGCTGTGATCTGGTGCTGACCACCGGTGGCACTGGCCCGGCACGCCGCGACGTGACGCCCGAAGCCACGCTGGCCATAGCCACGAAGGAAATGCCCGGCTTCGGCGAGCAGATGCGGCAGATCAGCCTCAGGTTCGTGCCGACTGCCATACTGTCGCGTCAGGTCGCCGTGATTCGCGAGACAGCCGACCATGCTGCACTGGTGATGAACTTGCCGGGCCAGCCCAAATCGATACGCGAAACGCTTGAGGGCCTGAAGGATGACGAAGGCAAGCCCGTCGTCGCAGGCATCTTCGCCGCCGTGCCTTATTGCATACAGCTGATCGGCGGACCCTATATCGACACCCACGACACGGTCTGCAAGGCCTTCCGGCCCAAGACTGCCATCCGCGCAAAATAAGCCATGACGACCCAGCCCCTGCTCGAGACTGTCGAGATCGCTACCGGCGACAATCCTGCCGCTTCCATCATCTGGATGCATGGCCTCGGCGCCGACGGCAATGATTTCGTGCCCATCGTGCGCGAGCTGGACCTGACCGGACTGCCGGCGATCCGCTTCGTGTTCCCACATGCGGAAACGATGCCAGTCACGATCAACAATGGCTATGTGATGCGTGCGTGGTACGACATCCTGGGCATGGACCTGGTACGGCGCGAAGACGAAGCCGGGCTGCGCGCATCGCAGGCACGCATAGAGCAACTGATCGCACGCGAAGTTGCGCGCGGTATCGCGCCGGAACGCATCGTGCTGGCCGGTTTCTCGCAAGGTTGCGCGATGACGCTGCAGACCGGCTTGCGCCATCCGCAAAAGCTGGCCGGCCTGATGTGCCTGTCCGGCTATCTGCCGCTGGCCGACAAGATCGGAACCGAGCGCAGCGCCGCCAACCAGCAGACACCGATCTTCATGGCGCATGGTCGCGGTGACAATGTGGTGCTGATCAATCGTGCCGAAGCCTCGCGTGAACTGCTGAGCTCGCTCGGCTATGCGATCGAATGGCATGAGTACATGATGCCGCACTCGGTCTGCGAGGAAGAAATCGACGACATCGGCGACTGGCTGCGCCGTGTGCTGGGGGCCGCATGAAACGCGCGCTGTTCTTTGCCGCCCTGCTCTCCTGCTCCGCAACAGCGCACGCTGCCAGTGACTTCACCTGCACGATCGCCGGTGCATCCGAGGTCACGCCCGATGGCAAGCTGGAAGCGCTGGCCGGCGGCAAGAACTATTACGAGACTGTGGCTGGTGCTGAATTCATTGTCCAACGCGACAAAGGCGTGATGATGGGCCGCTTCGTCAGTAACGCTGGCTGGAAGGTCAGCGTGATCG
>CAZCDW010000049.1:2337-15291 GCA_964497485.1 uncultured Bifidobacterium sp. | reverse complement strand
TCCGATAGGCTGCAGCGTCGCTTGCGTGTGCAGCTGTTCGAAGACAGTCAGGCAACTACACCCTTGGCTGAGCAAGTCTGGCCGCCGGCGTTTGCAGCGTGAGTGTGCCTCTTGCGCCTCTGCGCTTGCGCAAGCTCGGTCGCAGCGCAGCGACCAACTGGCGGCACATCGCACGCCGACGGGTCGCACTGCCTTTCACGTGGCTGGACAGCGATTGGCAACTGCGCTTCGTGCCGCTGGATGCTGAGAAGTCCCGCCTTCTTAGTCTTGCTATCGACTGGGGTGGCGTCCCTGTGATGGCACGAGTGGATGAAGAGTGGATTGTGCAGATCGCACAGCGCGTGATGGGGGTGGATGATTTGCGCCAGTTGCCCGACACGTTGCGGCCCTTGGTGATCGAGGCGGCATTCGAAGGATTGGCCGGACTGGTGGAGTCTGTGACGCGAAAGCGATTCAGCCTGCTTGAAACGGATGCGGTGCACGATGGGCAAGGTACAGGCCAGCATGGCGTGGGTTTTACGCTGGATGACGGAAATATTTCTTCCCGTGGCGAGCTTTGGTTCGACGATATCGGCTTGGGATATCTCGCGCGTGCTATTCGACATCTGCCGCCGGTAGAGGCGGAGGAGGACTGGAGCCGATTGCCAATATCGATCCGGTTCTGCGTTGGCAGGACGATATTGCCATTGTCGAGCTTGCGCGATTTGAGACCTAACGATGTCATTCTTCTCGATGAGAGCTGGGTAGGTGGCGAACTCAACCAAATCCTTGTGATGGCGGGCAGGCTGGGCGTACTGGCCTCGATTAGCGGGAGGCAGGCAATTATCTTGGAGGAGCCAGGAGCGATCATGGAAGAACTCGACGAAGACTGTCTGGACGAAGGCATGGAAGCAGGTTCCGAACCCGGCTTTGGCGATTTGCCGGTGCGGCTGCATTTCGATCTCGGTGAGCGCCAGCTGACATTGTCCGAACTGATGACGATCGGACCTGGGTATGTGTTTGATTTAGGGCGCGAAATCAGGCGCGCAGTGATCATCCGTGCCAATGGCAAGCCCATTGGTGAGGGTGAATTGGTTGACATCGATGGCCAGATCGGCGTGGTAATACTCAGTCTGGCATCGCCAGAGCGCGATTAGATAACAGTCACAGTATCTGGAAAGGACAGGGAAGCGTTATGCGCAGCATCGATCCGATCGCACTGGCTTTCGCGCTGGCCCTGTTCGCGCTATTGCCGCTGATATTGGTGACGACGACCTCATTCCTGAAAATTGCCGTTGTGCTGTCTCTGGTGCGTAATGCACTGGGCGTGCAGCAGGCACCGCCGAATATGGCGATCTATGCCCTGGCGATCCTGCTGGCGGCCTACGTGATGGCGCCGATAGGCTACCGAATTGCCGAGGTCGTGGCCGATGAAAAAGATCCCACCGTGTCAGTCAAGACGATGCTCGGCGTCGCTCGAAAAAGTGCTGAGCCCTTGCGTGAATTCCTGGTGGCGAACAGCAAATCCGAACAAAGGCAGTTTTTTCTGGGGACCGCAAGGAAGCTGTGGCCGACCGACATCGTCGAAGATGCACGCGAGTCGGACATCCTGATCGTGGCCCCAGCCTTTGTCGTGTCCGAGCTGACAGCGGCCTTCGAGATTGGCTTCCTGCTATTCCTGCCTTTCGTGGTGATTGACCTCGTGATCTCCAATATTCTCATGGCCATGGGGATGATGATGGTATCGCCGATCACGATTTCACTGCCGCTCAAACTGTTCCTGTTCGTGATGGTGGACGGCTGGTCAAAGCTGATCCATGGGCTGGTACAAACCTACCTCCGGTAAAGACCTGGAACTCGCCGATCTCGTGACCAACGTCGTCCAGGCCTTGCTTCTGGTGCTGATACTGTCGCTGCCGCCAATTGTGGTGGCCTCGGTGGTCGGCATCCTCTTTAGCCTGATTCAGGCGCTGACTCAGATTCAAGAGCAGACATTGTCCTTCGGGGTAAAGCTGATTGCCGTTGGCTTGACGCTGTACATGACGGCGCGCTGGATGGGCGGTGAGATCTTCAATTACACCGTCATGATTTTCGAAAAATTTCCGGATCTGGTGCACTGACATGGAGGCGATGCTGCTCACCTATCCGTCGCAGTGGCTGGCCGCCGTGTTCTATGCGATGCCCCGCATGCTGGCGATGTTCTCTGTACTGCCGATGTTCAACCGGCAGGCCTTGCCCGGTTTGCTGCGCGTTGGGACAGCATTCGCCTTCGCTGTGTTCATCGTTCCCTCGCTGGTCGAACCCGCACTTGCAGTGTCCATGCATGGTACCCGCATGCTGGTCATCGTGTTGAAGGAGGCAGCCATTGGCTTTTTCCTTGGCTTCCTGATCGCCTTGCCGCTATGGGCGATGGATATTATGGGAGCCTATATTGATAACCAGCGGGGTGCCAGTATCGCCGCTACCATCAATCCACTGACCGGGCACGATACGTCGCCACTGGGTGAGTTGTTCAGCCAGGCTGCACTTGTTTACCTGCTGATGACGGGCGGATTGCTACTGGTACTCGAGCTAGTCTATGACAGCTATCAGACGTGGCCTGTATACCAGATGCTGCCGAAATTCTCTGACCAGATGCCGACTGTCTTACTGGCTCTGATGGACCGGTTGATGTGGCTGGCAGTCCTGCTGAGTGCGCCAGTGATTTTTTCGATGTTTCTTGCTGAAGTCGGCTTGGGTATCGTCAGTCGGTTCGTTCCTCAGCTTCAGGTGTTTTTCCTCGCCATGCCCGTCAAGAGCGCAATTGCGATCTTCGTATTCAGCGTCTACGTAGGCACACTGTTCGGCTATCTGAAGCAAGAATATGTCGATTTTGCGACGCATTCCATCGAAACGATGCGTTCCATGCTGGTCAGGGAGGCGCAATGAGCAGCGAAAAGACCGAGCAGCCAACCGAGCACAAGATAAGAAAGGCTCGTGAAGATGGCCAGGTTGCCAAGAGCAAGGACTTCACGCAGGCGTTGCTGGTCGGGGCGCTTTTTGGCTACATGCTCGGCAATGCAGGAAGTCTCTTGCGTGACATGGTCGAGATCATGCAATTTCCTGCTCAATTATATGAGTTGAATTTTCGTGACGCCGTGCGTATCGAAATTGATCAGCTGCTACTGATGATGATCAAGCTGCTCGCTCCGTTCATCATTCTCGTGATCCTGATCGGTATTTTTGGCGAAGTGATACAGACGGGTGCGCTCATGGCGTTCAAGGCGCTGATACCCAAAGGCGAGCGGCTCGATCCGGCAAGTAACCTGAAGCAGATGTTTTCGATGAAAAATGTCGTTGAATTCATCAAGTCCATCCTGAAAGTGATCTTCCTCAGTGTTTTGATCGCACTGGTCATCCGGGACTCGCTCAATTCACTGATTCTTATTCCTTCCAAGGGGCTCATCAGCGCTGGCATCGCCGTGGCCGACATGCTACGCACCCTCGTGATTTATTCTTTCATTGCGTTCGGCGCGATCGCGTTGGGTGATCTCGTGTTTCAGCGGTATCAGCATCGCAAGCAACTGATGATGTCGATGGATGAAATCAAGCAGGAGTACAAGCAGCTCGAAGGCGATCCCCACATGAAAAGCCATCGCAAAGGTTTGCAGAAGGAAATTGCGATGGGTGAGATGGCGCTCAAGACGCGCAAGTCATCGGTTGTTGTCACCAATCCGACCCACCTTGCTGTCGCGCTGTACTACGAGGAGCAAGTAACTCCGCTGCCGGTCGTGCTGGCCAAAGGAAAAGACGAGGTCGCCTGGCAGATGATGCGCATTGCTCGCGAATGCGGGATACCCGTCATGCAGAACATCCATCTGGCTCGCGAGCTGACAGCGTCAGCCCGGATTAATCAATACATACCGTCGGAATTGATCGAGCCAATCGCCGAGTTGCTCATCGCGCTGCGCAAGCTCGCTGGCGATTTCCCAAGGGGGGCGACCTGATGCTGGATCGTTTGCACGCCGGCTTGTCCGGTTTCCTCGAGCGCAAGCAGCTCTCGCCACAAAAGGAGCGGCTCGACGGCGCCGTGGTGATCACGCTGGATGACCGTTATCGCATCTACTGCCGTCCCGCGCCACATGGCGACCTGGTACTGGAGAGTCGTTTGCTGGAGTTGCCATCACGGCCCGGTGATGTCGATGAGCTGATACAGCGTTGCCTGTATGCCTCCTGGGTAAGGATGGGTCAGCATGCGGATGTCCCGGTCTTGTCAGAGGACGAGTCGGAGATCCTGATCCAGCGGAGATTGCCGGCCGATGCTTCGATTGATGAGTTTGAGGAAGCGCTTGAGTCTTTCACGAATTCGCTGGCTGAATGGCGCCGTATTTTCAGGGTGCTTTGACGTGGTTGGGATGTTCCGTATTGCGGGCACAACCGATGATGATTTGCAGGAGGAGGACAACAATGCGAACGACAAGCATCCTCAGACTTCTGCGGCCATGGTGGATCGCGTCGCTGTGCTGGGTCAGCGCGGTGCCGCTTGCTTCAGCAGCATCGGTACCTTGGCCGGACGCCAGCTTTACCTACATCGCCGACAAGCAGGAGTTGCCCGACGTACTGGGATCTTTCTGTCGGAATTTCGGGCTGGAGTTGCAGGCCTCTGCTGCCGTCCTGGCTCGTTCCGACCGCGTCAATGGTAAGTACAGTAGCGCTAGTCCGACTGAATTCCTTAATCAACTCGCCTCTGCCTACGGCCTTCAATGGTTCTACTATGGCGGAACGCTGTACGTCAGCCGTAACTTCGAAACGGCGACGCGTGCGATCGCACCTGCCGGCATCAGCCTGCCGGAGTTTCGCAAGGCGCTGACTGACCTTGGTATCGTCGAGCCCAAATTCGGTTGGGGAGAGTTGCCCGAGCGTGGCGTAGCGATGGTGTCTGGGCCGCCGTCTTATGTTGATCTCGTGGTGTGGGCAGTGGCTACCTTGCCTCTGCCGCAGCCGCAACAGCAGATGCGGGTATTCAGACTCAAGCATGCGGCTGTCAATGATCGCGTGATTTCATACCGTGATCAGCAGATCACCACTGCCGGGGTGGCGACCATCTTGCGTAATCTCGTCTCTGGCCAAGGGGGTGGTGGTGGCACCAGCCTCGCCAACTATCCTCAACTGTCCAATCTGATCACGCCCCTGCGGTCTGCTCAGGTACTCTCAGAAACTATTGATGACAAGGCCACTGCGCCGTCGCAGCCGGCGCCACCGGGTAGCAAAGAAGTAACTGAACAAGCACGAACGCGTGCATCCAACGTTTCAATGCGACCTGTGATCCAGGCGGACTCCCGGCTCAACGCGATCGTTGTGAAGGATCTTCCGCAACACATGCCTGCGTATGAGGAGCTGATCAAGTTGCTGGATGTGCCAACCAAGCTGATCGAAATCGAAGCTGTCATTGTCGATGTCAACTCCAGCAGCATTGCGGAACTGGGTATTGACTGGGGTGCACGTGCCGGTAACGTGGCGGGCGGTTTTGGCACGCCGGGGCTGACACCGGATCGTGTCACCAGCACCATCGTGATTGGCGACAATGTGAGTCCGAATACCGTCATCCCGAATGCAGGTAATTTCCTGATGTCCCGCGTGCGTATATTGGAAGGAAAAGGCAATGCACGCGTTGTGTCGCGCCCGTCCGTGCTGACTGTCGATAACCTGGGTGCATTGATCGATTTGTCAGATACGTTCTACATACAGTCCATCGGCGAGCGTGTGGCTAATGTCGTTCCGATCACCGTGGGAACTACGCTCAAAGTGACGCCGCACATCATCGATACGGAGAAGGGTGAGTCTGTTCAATTGATCGTGGACATCGAGGACGGCGCCATCCAGGAGAGCGACAATCAACAAGCCTTGCCCCGCATAAGGAAGAGCACCATCGGTACTCAGGCGGTCATGGGTGAAAAAGAGAGCTTGCTGATTGGCGGCTTCAATGCGGAGTCTGATATCAAGCAAGTTGATCAGGTGCCTTGGCTCGGAAGCCTTCCGGTAATCGGGATTTTATTCAAGAAAAAATCGTCCAGGCTGGAAAAACGGGAGCGCCTTTTCCTGATCACACCCAAGATCATCTCTGCTGGCACCCTGCCTTCAAAGGCTACCCCCTGAGCGTGTCCGCCATGTCCGCACAGCATATTCAATCGTCTGCCCGATCATCTGCCAACCTTGGGGCGGGTGACGACTCAGCGGGGACTCAGGCTAGTCGTCCCATCCGGCAGGTATGGAGTGCTGCCGAATTTAGTCCGGCCATTGCCATGGAGATCGCCAAGCTATTCGTGCGTTACTGGCAGGATGGCATCGCGCATGCCGATATCACTTCGGCCCGCGCCTTGGATTTGATCGATTTCTCACCAGGGAATGGCTATAACGGACATCAATTAATCAGGGCATTGCATTCTGCTACTCAGTATATGGTCGGCGTCAAGTTCCGTTACCTGCCCGTCGTGCCAGATGAAACATGGATGCACCATGCATCTGCAGCGCCTGAAATGGCAATGTACAGACAGCAAGGCTTGCTGGTACCGCTGCTTGGTAATCCTGAAGCACCGGGCAGTTTGTTGGCCGATGGGCGGATTTATGAGGCCCATAACCCAGTGATCATCCTGGTCCATGATGGCTGGGCGAGGCTGCCTCAGCGTCTGCTGGCAGTTCATTACGGGAAGCTGCTGGAAGCCGATCTGGAGATCATCGG
Source organism: uncultured Bifidobacterium sp. (assembly GCA_964497485.1). Taxonomy (GTDB): domain Bacteria; phylum Pseudomonadota; class Gammaproteobacteria; order Burkholderiales; family Burkholderiaceae_D; genus Pernthalerella. The sequence continues at coordinate 8,594 of CAZCDW010000049.1, read as the reverse complement.
CGATGCAAAGCCAGCGAGCGGCGGGCGCGAGGAATGGCGGCCGGCAGACGCCAGCTTGCAGAGCGGACCCTATGCGACTTTGTTCGCTCGCTACCTGGAAGAATTCAACAGCACCCCCATTTGCTATCCCGAAGGTGCGCTCAATGCCTGGCAGCGGTGGCGACGCATTGCGCGCCACGGGTATCTGATGCTGGCATCCGGCACGGGCGTGGCGAGTGAATTGAGGATGCGACTGCATACCTTCCCGGATCTTGTTACGGCTTATCGCAAAGACGGCTGCATGCCAGTCCATTATGGATTACTTGCGCATACCGCCCGTCTTTGTGGCGCGGCCACAGCCGAGCAAGATTTGCCCGATGGGAAAGCGATACAAATCATCATGGAGGCTGCGGAGCAGGGTGAGCAGCGGCTGGCCTTGATTGCGGATGGCTTTGATGAATTTGTATTTACGCGTCGGGTACTGATGTCCGACGCAATGCTTTCGCCGGATGGTCCCCGCAAGCTGGAAAACTTGCGCCAATTCTTGCGTCTTTCTGGCCATGATCCTGTTTTGCTAGCGGAAATTTGTCGTGAACTTGCACATCAATTTACACGGACGCTGCACTTTGACCGCATTGCATGGCGCAATACTCTCGATGAAATCTGGGCCAATTTCTTGCCCGAATTGACGGATTTACGACTGCATGAACAACTGGCCAATGCGGCCATGCATTGCGGCCATTGGCTTCTCGCACGCAATGCGCTGTTACGGGGCATGCGCCATCATGGCGAGAGCGGCGGCGATCTTGCAAATCTCGCATGGTGCGAAATACGGACCGGACAAATGAATGCCGGCCTCGAACTGGTAAAGCGAGCTCTTGAAAGGAATCCCGATAATGCCGTAGCGCTGCAGGTCATGGCGCGTATTCAGGATCGCCTGGCACAACGTGACGATGCGTGGAAAGTCGAGCTGCGCGATCCACAATCCCTACTGACACTGGAGCCGCTAGACCTGAGTCATGCAGATGCCTATTTCATTCAATATCGCGATCCTCAGATTGCGATCATGACGGGATTACCCCAGCTGAAATCGATTGAAGAAACGCGACAATGGATAAAGGCCGGTCCCGAGGAGCGTGGTCGAGTCAGCTTCGCCGTGCTGCACCGCGACCACGGCTTTGTGGCTTATGTGAACCTGGCAGTCTCGGAACATGCTGCATTTTTCTGCTTCTGGACTGGTGTCGATTTTCAGGGGCAGGGTTACGCCACAGCCGCTGCCCGACAAATGTTCAGCCATGCAGAGGCCATGGGCGTGCATTTACTACTGACTTCGGCCTACAAGGACAATCGCCGCTCGATACGGGCGTTGGAGCGACTGGGCTTTGTGCGTATTCCTTCCCAAGCCTTGCCACCCGATCAGGACCGTGTTTTTTTTGTGCGGTCTAGCGCCTCCAGCGGTGAATTCGATGCACATCGCGAATTGGTTGACTACTACCGTCGCGAGAATCTGCCGCTGAAGTTCGCAGACGATCCCTCGAAAGAGGCGAGTGTGGCTGATGAAAAACGATCGCAACTCGATATGAACGATAACGTTAGCTCCGATGATGCTTCCGGAGCGCTATCAGGAAAGTCCTTATGAAACCGATCATTACAACGTCGATCATCACCACGGTGGGTAACACAGGCATTTCCGGTACTGACTGTACCGCAGAGGAAGAGGCTCGCCAGCGTCGTGATACAGAACGTGCGAGACTGCGGCGCTTGCAAAACGACAGGCATCAACATACCGAAGCGGAACATCGTCTGGCTGCTGCGATGGCGCGAGCATCGGCGCGGGCACCCCGGCCAGGAACTGAGTCGCCGAGGCTGGCATCCATACCGGAAGTTCCAGAGACTGATAACTGCGCCGTTGCCATGATCGAGAGCGAAGAGGCGGGTATCGAAGCTCGACAGTCTGCGGTTGCTTCGCAAGACACATCCGCAGCTATTGCCAGACCGAAAGATCCGGTCAAGTCGCTGTTACAGCGGCTTGCCAGCGGCGATACTCGCGGCCTGCTGCGGGATTGCTCGCCTCTGCTGGACGCTCTTTTGGCGTATTTGGCGCGTGGTGCGATCCCACCCGCCGGGCGGGAGCATGCCGAAACCGAATCTCTGGCCAGTGCACTGGATTTCTTGCAGGGCTATGCAGATGCGACGGCAGCGCGTCTGCCCGCCGCTGGCAAGTTCGCACAAAAATTGATGGAAGTTCGTCAGCAGTTCGATGCCCTGCAACTGGCAGGTACGCCGCCCGCCGGTAGTATGGCATTGGCGGGGGAGCAGCTGTTTGCCTCGCAAAGCCAGACCAACGGACAAACCTCGCACTCAACAAGGGCGCGCGATCCCGTCAATGCGACGCGGAAAGCGAGGACTCCAGGCCGCCGGGAAATCGTCGATGATGAGGAAACTTGTTCCGAGGTTGCTGGCATTGCTGCGGCCAGTCAAAGCAGCGGAGTGCGAGAGAGATCGGCTATCGTCCATGAATCGAGCCTGGACAAAGATCAGCGTAAGCGCCGCGAGGATACCTTGCCGCTGGTAACTCTGCGCTCTATCTGATGATGATTCAAGCAGTGCCGGGCCAGTGCAGCCCGGTGCAATCCACAGCTGTCAGAAACTCAAGCGAATACCGGCTTGCTCGAAATTTGCGCGCAATACCGCACGGGCGCGAGATACGCGACTGCGTACCGTTCCGAGCGGAATATCCAGGATATCCGCCGCATCCTGATACGAAATCTCGTCCACCGCGACCAGTCCCAGTACTTCGCTCATTTCTTCCGGCAGGCCGGAGAACGCTTTTTCTGCGAGGCAAAGTAATTCCTTTTGTACCAAGCAATCGCTGGGATCAGGCTCGCAGGAGGCAATGGTCGTCAGTACCTCGTCGGTTTCGAATTTGTGTACGCGATGGGGGGCGCGGCTGAGGTAATTGCGCACCATATTCATTGCAATACCGAACAGCCAGGTCGATAATTTCGAGTCGCCGCGAAAGGTGGCTATGGTTCTGGCAGCTTCCGCAAATGCTTGCTGTGTGATATCCGCCGCGTCATCCGGGTGGTCAATGTACTTGATCACGAAACGGTAGAGGCGACGCTGGTGTTGATCGATCAGGGATTTAAACAGTTTTTCCTGATCCAGTTGGAATGGCGGCAGGTCGTCGGGATTGTCGGATTCTGAAAGGGTGCGTATGGGGGCGGGGCGGGTTTCCTGATCGAGCTGTTTTGCAGATTCGGGATCCTGCGCAAGTTCGTCAGCGTCTTCACAGTCGGCATCGTCGGTGACTTCGTCAAGCAGCAGGTCGGCGGCGGCGTCATAAGCGTCATCGATGGCAGTGTCATCGAACGACTCTCTGTCGGATTCGATCACATGGGCAGAGGCTTCGATCATGGAGAACTCCTTTTCTCGGCTACAGGGCGGCGATTGGCAGCGTCAAGTCATCCGACCATGCTCCGAAAACGCTGATTGGAGCTTCAGTGTTCGCAGGTCTGGCTGCTTCGATCCGTTGCCTTAGGGAATTTTTCCGCTTGGCCGAGATCGAATAGTTTGCGAACTACCTAATTCGTGGGATTGACAAGCGGAGGGTAGGACTGGGCAACAGGCATTCCTACAAACATGCAAAAAGAATCATTTTTCATGCATAAAAGTCATCATGCATTTTTTGAAACATCGAGCCATTCGCCCGTGTTTTTCCATGGAAACTTTGGAAGGTGACCGGGTGCTGATTTCGCCCCGTGTCAGGACGGTTACGCGATGCGAGTCGCCAGTCAATTCAAGGCCTTCGGGGCGGATGTTCTGTCTTGATCCTTTGCCTGGATTGATTTGATCGAGGCTTCTGTGGGCGGCCTTATAATGTCCGCCGCTGATCTTCAACTATTTCCGGTATGCACTATTTGTCGACGCGCGGGCATGCGTCCAAGCCCTCGTTTTCCGAAATCCTGCTGGGCGGCCTCGCCCCGGATGGCGGCCTTTACCTTCCTGAGTCCTATCCCAAGGTCAGCTTTGACGAACTGGAGCACTGGCGCGGTCTGAGCTATGCGGCTCTGGCCACCGAGGTGCTGAAGAAATTTGCGACTGACATTCCTCAGGCCGACCTGGCCGGACTGGCCGCAAAGACGTACACGGCCGAGGTCTATCGCAATGCGCGGCCCGGTGAGGATGCGTCCGCCATTACGCCCTTGCGCACGCTGGAAGAGAGCGGCGGTCGCAAATTGGTGCTGCAGGCGCTGTCCAACGGCCCGACGCTGGCGTTCAAGGACATGGCGATGCAGTTGCTCGGCAACCTGTTCGAATACACGTTGCAGAAGCAGGGCGCCGAACTGAACATCCTCGGCGCGACTTCGGGTGACACCGGTAGCGCTGCCGAGTACGCGATGCGCGGCAAGCGCGGCATACGCGTGTTCATGCTTTCACCGCATCAGAAGATGAGTGCGTTCCAGACCGCGCAGATGTTCAGCTTGCAGGACCCGAACATTTTCAACATCGCCGTCAAGGGCGTTTTCGACGATTGCCAGGACATGGTCAAGGGTGTGTCGAACGACCTGACCTTCAAGGCGAAGCAGAAGATAGGCACGGTCAATTCGATCAACTGGGCACGCGTGGTCGCGCAGGTGGTCTATTATTTCCGCGGCTATCTGGCGGCGACCACGCGCAGCGACCAGAAGGTGTCGTTCACGGTCCCGTCCGGGAATTTCGGCAATATCTGCGCCGGCCATATTGCGCGGATGATGGGCGTGCCGATCAGCAAACTGGTGGTGGCGACCAATGAGAACGATGTGCTGCACGAGTTCTTCCAGACGGGTGTCTACCGCGTTCGCAAGTCAGCCGAAACCCTGCACACCAGCAGCCCGAGCATGGACATCAGCAAGGCGTCCAATTTCGAACGTTTCATCTTCGACCTGTTGGGTGGCGACGCTGCGCGTGTGAAGGCGCTGTTCGCCAAGGTCGATACGCAGGGCGGTTTCGATTTATCGGGCAAGCCGGGCAGCGATGGCGATGAATTCGCGAAGGTGCGTGACTACGGTTTCGCATCCGGCAAATCGGTGCATGCCGATCGCCTCGCAACGATTCGTGACGTGGCCAAACGCTACAGCCTGACAGTCGATACCCACACTGCTGACGGCATCAAGGTCGCGCGCGAGCAGTGGGAAGACGGCATCCCGATGATCGTGCTCGAGACTGCGCTGCCGGCGAAGTTCAACGAGACGATACGCGAGGCGCTCGGGCATGACGCCGAGCGACCGGCCGGTTTCGAAAATATCGAATCCCTGCCACAGCGCTTCGATGTGATGGAGGCCGACGTCGATGCGATCAAGCGCTACGTCGCCGAACACACCGGCCTCTGACAGCGCTCGCGCGCGGAGGCCCGCGTAGCGGCGCGAGGCGCGGTAAACAAAACAAAAATACAGAGACAAGAGCAGCAAGAATGACAACCCACAAACCCATGCTCACCGCGCAGGAAGCGCTGGATAAGCTGCTGGCCGCTGTGCGCCCGGTCAGTGACCGCGAGACCATCAGCACGCTGGAGGCGACCGGCCGCATACTGGCCGAGGACCAGCTGTCACAGCTCGACGTGCCCCCGATGGACAACACGCAGATGGATGGCTATGCCGTACGCGCCGCCGACTGCGCCAGCGGCGATGCGTCGCTGCCGGTGTCGCAGCGCATACCGGCAGGCCACGTCGGGCAAGCGCTGCAGCCTGGCACGGTCGCGCGCATCTTTACCGGAGCGCTGATTCCCGAAGGCGCGGATGCGGTGGTGATGCAGGAGCAGTGCAAGCTTGATGAAGCCAGCGGCAAGGTCACGGTCAGTCATGCGCCCAAGTCCGGCGAGTGGATACGGCGCGCCGGTGAAGACATCCGCGCCGGCAGCACGATCCTGTCAAGTGGTACACGGCTGCGCGCACAGGAGCTTGGACTGGCCGCATCGGTCGGCCTCGCGACGCTGCCGGTATTCCGCCGCCTGAAAGTCGCGGTGTTCTTCACCGGTGATGAACTGACCATGCCCGGCGAGCCGCTGCGGCCGGGTGCGATCTACAACTCGAATCGCTTCACCTTGCGCGGCTTGCTGCAGCAGCTGGGCTGCGAAGTGACCGACCTTGGCAATGTGCCCGATACGCTGGACGCGACGCGCGATGCATTGCGGCGTGCGGCCGCCGGCCATGACCTGATCGTGACATCGGGCGGTGTGTCGGTCGGCGAGGAAGACCATGTGAAGCCGGCGGTCGAGGCCGAAGGGCGGCTGGACCTGT
>CAZCDW010000049.1:1463-2327 GCA_964497485.1 uncultured Bifidobacterium sp. | reverse complement strand
GCCGGGCAAGCCGCTGGCCTTCGGCGAAGTGAATCGGCCGGATGATGCAAGCGGTGCGTTCTTTGTCGGCCTGCCGGGCAATCCGGTATCGAGCTTCGTGACCTTCCTGCTGTTCGTGCGTCCGTTCATCCTTGCACTGCAGGGAGCGAAGGCCATGACACCCAAACGGTACCCGATGCGCGCCGATTTCAGCTGGACCAAGGCCGACCGCCGCAATGAGTTCCTGCGTGTGAAGCTCAATGACCAGCTTGGCCTCGACCTGTTCCCGAACCAGGGCTCGGGTGTGATGACTTCAACCGTCTGGGGCGACGGACTGGTGGACAACCCGCCGGGGCAGGTGATCAACGCGGGCGATACCGTACACTTCATTCCATTTTCCGAATTGCTTTACTGAGCGTTGATGACATGCAGATCCAGCTGAAATTCTTTGCCAGCCTGCGCGAGGCCGTCGGTACTGCGAGCGAATCGCTGACCCTGCCTGCCGGCGTGTCCACGGCCGGCGAGGTGCGCGAATTCCTGCGCGCCCGTGGCGGTGCCTGGGCCGAAGCGCTGGCCGACAGCAAGGCACTTCGCATCGCGCTCAACCAGCAGATGACCGATGCATCGGCAAAACTTTCCGAGGGCTGCGAACTGGCCTTCTTCCCGCCGGTCACCGGCGGTTGAACAGCGCTTGAATTGCGCCTTGCTACGAGAACTGTCATGACCGTACGCGTCCAGACCCAAGACTTTGACCTCAGCGCCGAGATCGCGAACTTGCGCAGGCAGGCTCCGAAAGTGGGAGCCGTCGTCACCTTCCTTGGCACGGTGCGTGACCTGAATGAAGGCGAGCACGTCGCTGAGATGGAGCTCGAGCATTACCCGGGC
>CAZCDW010000049.1:0-1453 GCA_964497485.1 uncultured Bifidobacterium sp. | reverse complement strand
GACCGAGAAGTCGCTTGAAGATATCGTCGGGCAGGCAAAATCGCGCTGGGACATTTTCGATGCGCTGGTCATCCATCGCGTCGGTCCGCTGAAACCGCTCGACCAGATCGTGCTGGTCGCGGTGACCTCGGCGCATCGCGGCGAGGCCTTCGACGCCTGTGAATTCATCATCGACTACCTGAAGACCGAGGCGCCGTTCTGGAAAAAAGAGCAGACGCCTTCCGGCGCGCGCTGGGTCGACGCCCGCGTGACCGATGACGAAGCCCTGCAGAAATGGGCTAAGCCGTGACGACGGCCTTTGCCGGCATCGCGCCCCTCAGCTTTGCTGCAGTTGGCATCGGTGCCGCAATCGGCGCCTGGCTGCGCTGGATGCTGTCGGTCGCTTTCAATGCGCGCATCGAGTCGCTGCCGCTGGGCACGCTCGCGGCCAATCTGGTCGGCGGCTACCTGATCGGTATCGCGGTCGCGCTGTTTCAGGACATGCCCCAGCTGGCCCCGGAATGGCGCTTGCTGCTGGTGACCGGATTCCTCGGTGGCCTGACCACCTTCTCCACTTTTTCGGCCGAGGCCGTCGCGCTGCTGCAGCGTGGCGCCTATGGCTGGGTGCTGCTGCATGCCGGCACCCATCTGCTGGGCTCAGTGGTGCTGTGCATCGCCGGTTTCGCCACCTGGCGCTGGCTGCACGGCTGAGCCCTGGCAACGGCTGGGGGTCCCGGACGACGTTCAACTCCCGCCCCTCGCCATCCATCCCTTTGCGCGAAGGCATCCGCTGGCGCGCTCCGGCCGGCCTGCCTCGTGACTGAGCTTCCCGCCAGGCCAGCAACCGCTGTTCCTCGCTTGCCGGACCGGAATTCCCGACCAAATTCCTCGCATCAGGCTTGAATTCAGCGTGCCGGGCCCAATAATGGCTTCAAAGACAATTCTGCGGCCGGTTCCCCGGCCGATTTTTTGGAGCCTTTCATGCGTCTCGACAAATTCACGACCAAGCTGCAGGAAGCACTGGCGGATGCGCAGAGCCTGGCGGTCGGCCATGACAACCAGTACATCGAGCCGGTTCATCTGCTGGCCGCGCTGCTGAACCAGGATGATGGTGGCAGCCGTTCCTTGCTTCAGCGCGCCGGCGTCAACGTGGGCGGGCTGGCCACGGCAGTCAAGCACGCAGTCGAGCGTTTGCCCAAGGTCAGCGGCACCAGCGGCGAAGTGCAGGTGGGCCGCGAACTGGCGGCGATGCTGAATCTGGCGGACAAGGAAGCGCAAAAGCACGGTGACCAGTTCATCGCCAGCGAGATGGTGCTGCTGGCGCTGGCGGACGACAAATCCGAAGCCGGCCGTATTGCGCGCGACAATGGCCTGAACCGCAAGTCGCTCGAAAGCGCGATCCAGGCGGTGCGCGGCGGCCAGCATGTGGACTCGCAGGAAGCCGAGGGGCAGCGCGAGGCGCTGAAGAAATACA
>CAZCDW010000048.1:13896-15347 GCA_964497485.1 uncultured Bifidobacterium sp. | reverse complement strand
ATTATTCGTGCATAAGTCCATAAAAATTTGTAAATTTGCGAATTGAAAATACAAAGCCGTCATGTCGGCGGTGCGCATGCGGGGCGCGAACAGCGACTGGTGCGCGTCGCGCATCGTGGTCTCGGTCAGCAGTACTTGCTTCTGGTCGAGCATCCACTGCGAGAATTTCTCGGCGCCCAGCTCGCGGAAGGTATCGCGCGAACCGGGCGGCACCGGCTGGCCACGGCCCATTTTCGGCAGCGGCGCGTGGGGCAGGATGATGTCCGAGCCCTTGCGCCCTTTCATTTCGGGATTGCCGTTGACCACCACGTCGCCGATGAAGCGCAGCAGTCGCGTCGCACGGTCGGCGCGTTTCGCGAACTTGAACAGTTCGGGCGTGGTATCGATAAAGCGCGTTGTGCATTCGCCGGACAGGAACAGCGGATGGTTGATCACGTTCTCGAGGAACTGCAGATTGGTCGACACGCCGCGAATACGGAATTCGCGCAACGCGCGGTCCATGCGCGACGCCGCCTCGCTCGAAGTCGGCGCCCATGCGGTGACCTTGACCAGCAGCGAATCATAGTAAGGCGTGATCACTGCACCCGAATACGCGGTGCCGCCGTCAAGCCGGATGCCGAAGCCGGACGCACTGCGATAGGCGGTGAGACGGCCGTAATCTGGCGTGAAATTGTTTTCCGGGTCCTCGGTGGTCACCCGGCATTGCAGCGCATGGCCATTGAGCCTCACCTCTTCCTGCGTCGGAATATAGGCACCGAAGCCGAGGCCGGTGCCATCGGTGTCCTTCGTGTGCTGGCCGATCTTCAGGCCCTCCGAGATGCGAAGTTGCGCCTTGACGATGTCGACGCCGGTGACCAGCTCGGTGACCGTGTGCTCCACCTGGATGCGCGGATTGACCTCGATGAAGTAGAACTTGTTGGTATCGGCATCCATCAGGAATTCGACGGTGCCTGCGTGCGTGTAATTGACCGCGCGACCGAGCTTCAGGGCCGACTCGCACAGTTCGGCGCGGCTCGCATCGTCCAGATACGGTGCAGGCGCGCGCTCGACCACTTTCTGATTGCGGCGCTGGACCGAGCAATCGCGTTCGAACAGATGAATCAGCTGCCCATGGGTGTCGCCGAGGATCTGTACCTCCACATGGCGCGCACGGCGCACCAACTTCTCGAGGTACATCTCGTCATTGCCGAAGGCTGCCGCTGCTTCACGGCGGGCGACTTCAAGCTGGCCCGGCAGGTCGGCTTCGGATTCGATCACGCGCATGCCGCGGCCACCGCCGCCCCAGCTGGCCTTCAGCATCAGCGGGTAGCCGATCTCGGCGGCCATCGCTTTCGCCTTCTCGATGTCATGCGGCAAAGCCGAAGTCGCCGGTACCACCGGCACGCCAGCCGCAATCGCCGCATTACGCGCCGCCACCTTGTTGCCCAGCGTGCGCATCACGTCGGGGCGCG
>CAZCDW010000048.1:10613-13886 GCA_964497485.1 uncultured Bifidobacterium sp. | reverse complement strand
GCGGGCCGATGAACAGTATCCCGTTATTGGCGCAGGCCTCGGCAAAGTCCGGATTCTCGGACAGGAAGCCATAGCCGGGATGAATCGCATCCACGCCGGCTTCTTTGGCAATGCGAATGATGTCCGCGATGTCGAGATAGGCCGCGATCGGCTTCTTGCCCTCGCCGACGAGGTAGCTCTCATCGGCCTTGAAACGATGCAGTGCAAAGCGGTCTTCCGCCGCATAGATCGACACGGTGCGGATGCCCAGCTCGGTAGCTGCACGCATCACGCGGATCGCGATTTCCGAACGGTTCGCGACAAGGAGTTTTTGAATTCGCATTATTGGAGTCAGGATTCGAGGGGGAACGTGAGCGGCTGTTGGGCCCGCACGCGGCCAGTCCGCTGCACAAAAAGAAGGCAAGCACTCATATCTTAGCAAGCAACATGCCGCGAAAAACCATTCCTGACTGCGTCGCCGTGTTTTAGCGTGGTGAATACCTCGATTTCAGCACGACCGTTCGTGCGATAAGGCGCCGACTTGCGCAGCGAGGCGCGCCATGCAGTGAGCGTCCCCCCTTCTTGCAGCACGTCGTGATGGCCAGCCGAGATCGCTGAGGACACGCAAGCCGCGACGCGCGGGCAAGCGCAGCATCACGGGCACATGGCCTCGTCCCGGGTCCATGCCCCGCTTCATCAACAAGGAACCTGCCCGTGAAAACTGCATGTATCAAGCTGTTGATCCGCTGCGCGCTGCCTCTCGCGCTGTTTGCGATCTCCGTATCCCCAGCGCCCGCGATTGCGCAAGCGACCGAAAAACGCGACAGCCCGCGCGGCCCTGAAGCCAGCGCCGGCAAGCATGTGCAGGATGCGGTGGCCGTCGTGAAGCGCATGGAAGCCGACGCCACAATGCAGCAGGTGCTGGCGGATGCGAAAGGCGTTTTCATCGTGCCGACCTATGGTCGGGCCGCTTTCGGCATCGGCGGCCAGGGCGGCGCCGGTGTGCTGCTCGCACGACAATCCGGTGGCCAATGGAGTGACCCGTCTTTTTTCAACGTCGGCGGCTGCAGCATCGGCGCGCAAGCGGGCGCCGAAGGCGGCGCGATCGCGCTCGCGCTGATGCACGATAAGGCCCTGCAGCGCTTCTCCGACCAGAACAACTTCTCGCTGAGCGCCGACGCCGGCATCACCGTGATCAACTGGACGAAGCTGGCGCAAGGCACGGTGGGTGGTGGTGATGTTGTTGCGTGGTCCGGCACCAAGGGCTTGTTCGGCAATGTCGCGACGCTGGGCGCCAATGACATACGCTTTAATCAGCGGCTGACTACGGCCTACTACGGCAAGCCCACCACGACAGCCGAAGTCATCAGCGGCAAAGCCAGGAATCCGGATTCACAGGCTTTGAAGCAGGCGCTGTCCGAGGTCTCGTCCGGCAGTGCGACCGGCAAGTCAACGGGCGGCACACAATCACCACCCGTTGAAGAAAAATCGCATCGCCAGTGAAGGCACGGCTGAGCAACCTTCACCTTCACAGGAGATCTTGATGAAACACCGGTGCCAGAAGCTTCCCGTCGTCCTCTCGGTAGCGCTGCTCGGTTGCCTGTTGTCGCCGATGGCCGCGACAGCGCAGCAAGCAGCACTCACAAAACGACAGATTCAGCAGCAGCATGAGATCGCAATGAAAAAATGCGATGCGCTGAAAAACAATGCGAAGAAAATCTGTGAGGCGGAAGCGGACGGTCAAAAGTCCGTCGCCGAAGCGCAAGCCGTGGTGATGGAGCGCGATTCACCGAAAAACCGGCTGAAGCTGGCCGAGACGAGAGCCGATGCGGAGTTCGAGATAGCCAAGGCCAGATGCGATGACCAGGTGGGTGAGGCCAAGGATGCCTGCCGTCGGAACGCAAAAACCACACGGGATCGGGCCAAGGAACAGGCGAAAAGAGATTCGCAAAGCAATACCCGATCCCCGGCCGACAGCGGGGATACGGATACCAAACGCTGACTCGGACGGCGTCAGCCCTCAGTCGTTGGTCTCATTGAAATTGGCATCACGAACCAGCAGCGGCTTGCCTTCCACGCCGGCGAGCGCGAGACGAATCGCTATCCCTGTGATTTCCGACTCGAACCTGCGGAATATCTCTTCCGGCAAATAACTTTGGTAAGAGCGCCGCACGGCGAGATCATCGAGCGTTTGGTTATCGACAAAACAGGTGCGGGCCGACATGTCGCGTCGCGTACCGAAGCGGAACGAGGGCTGTACCGAAAAACTGATGCCGGTCGTGGTGACATCAATATCCGAAATATTCATCATGGCAGGGACTCCAGTGGAAGAGAAAGGCCGAAAGGAGTCCAGCAGGAACGCCTGATCAGGAACAGGCGACGGGAAAGAATCGGATCGGGTAAGACTGTGCGTGATTGACTATACGCTTCCTGCGCCTTAAAGCCAGCGATTTCTCTTCCCGTCCCCGCGCGTTGCACGACGGGTCTGGTAGCGATCCATTGGCGGAGGCTGTGAGATTCGAACTCACGGATGGGTCACCCCTTCGGCAGTTTTCAAGACTGCTGGTTTAAACCGCTCACCCAAGCCTCCGTGCCCTGAATTATACCTGCCGCTTGCGGGACGAACGAAAGCGTCAGTCGGCGGGTAGAAAGATCTCTTGCAGATCATTCAGGAAGCGCTGACCAAGCTCGGTCGGCCAGATGCGTTGGTGGTCGGCTTGCAGCAAGCCCTTGGCTTCAGCACTGTGCAGGCCGGCGTCGATCGCCTGCATCGGCAAGCCGGTGCGCTCGCTGAACAGGCGTGAGTCGAAGCCTTCGGTGAGCCGGAGCGCATTGAGCATGAACTCGAACGCGAGCTCTTCACGGCCGACTTCTGCTTCTTCATGCACCGCATTGCCCGCCAGCGCCTGCTGCATATAGCTGGCCGGCTGCTTGTAGCGCGCCTGGCGCACGATGCGGTGCGGGAAGGAAAGCTTGGAATGCGCGCCGGCGCCGATGCCGAGGTAGTCGCCGAATTCCCAGTAGTTCAGGTTGTGCCGCGCGCGCCGGCCTGGCTGCGCATAGGCCGACACCTCGTAATGCTGGTAGCCGGCCGCGGCGGTTCGCTCGACCAGCATCTGCTGCATCGCCGCGCTTTCGTCGTCATCCGGCAGCTCGGGCGGATACTTCGCGAAGACCGTGTTCGGCTCCATTGTCAGGTGGTAGAGCGACAGGTGCGGCGGCTTGAATGACAGCGCGGTCTGCAGGTCCTGCACGGCCTCCTCCATGGTCTGGCCGGGCAGCGCATACATCAGA
>CAZCDW010000048.1:0-10599 GCA_964497485.1 uncultured Bifidobacterium sp. | reverse complement strand
TGAAATTGCTGAAGTTGTGTTGCGCGATCTCGACAGCGTTTCTCGCCTCGCGATCGTCATGGATGCGACCCAGCGCCTTGAGGTGCTGCGCATTGAAGCTCTGTATGCCGATCGACAGCCGGTTGATGCCGCTGGCGGCGAATTCGCGGAATTTACCGGACTCGACGGTGCCGGGATTGGCTTCCATCGTCACCTCGGCATCGGCCTCCAGCGGCAGCAGGCTGCGCACGTCCGACAGCAGACGGTCCAGCCCTGCGGCCGACATCAGGCTGGGGGTGCCGCCGCCGATGAAGATCGTGTGTATCTTGCGTCCCCAGACCAGCGGCAGCGATTGCTCGAGATCGGCGCGCAGGGCGTCCAGGTAGGCTTGCTCGGGCAGCGTATCGCCCTGCCCTTGCGACGCAAACTCATGCGAGTTGAAGTCGCAGTAGGGGCATTTACGTACGCACCACGGGAAGTGCACGTACAGCGACAGCGGCGGCAAGGCGGAAAGGTTGAGCAAGCCCGGTTTCAGGTAGCTTTCCACCACCTTGCGCGGTACTGCCTGCAGTTCGGGCCGAATGGGAATCATGGGTGAATCTTGTTTGTGCCAGCGCCTGCGCCTGTTCGTTTCACGTGAGCTTGCGGATCAACGCCTGCAAGGCCTGGCCGCGACGCGACTGCCGGTGCTTGTCTTCGGCACTGAGCTCGGCAGCGGTCTGGCCAAGCTCGGGCAGCAGGAAGTGCGGATCGTAGCCGAAGCCACCATGGCCGCGCGGCTCGGCGATGATCTGCCCATTCCAGCGACCCTCGGCAATCACCGGCTGCGGGTCGTCCGCGTGGCGCAGATAGACCAGCACGCAGTAGTAGTACGCGGACTTGTCGGCCTCAGACGCGAGCGCCTCGACCAGCTTGCGATTGTTGGCGGTATCCGATTTGGGCTCACCGGCAAAGCGCGCGGACAACACGCCGGGCGCGCCGCCGAGTGCCGGCACGCAAATGCCGGAGTCGTCGGCCAATGCCGGCAGTCCGCTGGCACGCGCTGCATGCCGTGCCTTGGCCAGTGCGTTCTCGACGAAGGTCGCATGCGGCTCCTCAGCCTCATCGATGCCGAGTTCGCCCTGTGGTCGAAGCGCGAATCCGAGCGGCGCCAGCAATTGCGAGAACTCGACCAGCTTGCCTCGGTTATTCGATGCGAGCACCAGCGACTGCGGATGACCGACGGTCATGCTCAAATCCCGAGCGCCTGCTTCTGCAGACGTATCAGTTCACGGATACCGGCGTCGGCCAGGTCGAGCAGCTGGTTCATGGTCGCGCGGTCGAACGCATCGCCCTCGGCCGTGCCCTGCAGCTCGATGAAATGACCGGCTTCGTTCATCACGACATTCATGTCGGTATCACAGCCGGAATCTTCCGGGTAGTCGAGGTCGAGCACGGGCTGGCCGCCAAACACGCCGACCGAGATCGCCGCGACGAAATGCTTGAGCGGTACCGCAGGAATGGCACCGGCAGCCACCAACCTGGAGAAAGCGTCATACGCTGCCACCATCGCGCCGGTGATGGCCGCGGTTCGTGTGCCGCCATCGGCCTGAAGCACGTCGCAATCGAGTTGCAGCGTGCGCTCGCCGAAAGCCTCGAGGTCGAAGGCGGCGCGCAACGAGCGCCCGATCAGCCGCTGGATTTCCTGCGTGCGCCCCGATTGCTTGCCCTTGGCGGCTTCGCGGTCCATACGGGTGTGGGTGGAGCGCGGCAGCATGCCGTATTCGGCCGTCAGCCAGCCCTTGCCCTGACCACGCAGGAATGGCGGCACTTTTTCGTCGAGGCTGGCGGTGCAGAGAACACGGGTATCGCCGAACTCAACCAGAACCGAGCCTTCGGCATGGCGGGTGAAATGGCGGGTGATGCGGACTTCCCGCAATGCATTGGCGGCGCGGCCGCTCGGGCGCTGGGTGTTCTGTTCGGACATGCTGTCGGGGGTCGTGAGATGGAAGGCCGACATTATCGCCGAACTGGCGGAGGCCGGTATCGATATCCGCCGCGCGCTCAGGTTGTTCGGTCAGGGTGTACGTATCAGCTTTTGCAGCGCGTAGACGCTCTGCGGACGCGCCAGCGGGTCGAGCATCAGGCAATCACGTACCAGCGCCACCAGCTCGGCGGAATACAGCGTGCCCAGCTCGGGGTAGTACAAGCCCATGCGGTCGTCACGCCTGCGCTCGATCGCCGATTGCGGTGGTACGCCGACCATGCAGGTGAAGATGGCGGCGCCGATGCTGTAGATGTCCGTCCAGGGACCGAGCTCGCGACGCGTGTACATCTCGGGTGCCGCAAAGCCGGGGGTGTACATGGTATGCAGACGGGTGAGATCGGCCTGCAAGGTCTGGCGAGCGGCACCGAAGTCGAGCAGTACCGGCATGCCATCGGGCCGCAGGAAAATGTTGGCGGGCTTCAGGTCCAGGTGCAGCAAGCGATGGGTATGCACCTCGCGCAGCGCATCCATCACTTGCGCAAACAAATTGCGCAATGCCGGCTCGGACACCAGCGGCTTGTCTCCCTGCCGGCGGCGCAGCGCGATGTGCTCCTGCAAGGAGCGGCCCGGCAGGAAATCGGTGACCAGATAGACGGTGTCGTTGGCGCTGAACACATCCCGCACCCGCACGACATTCGGATGCACGATGGCGGCCAATGCCCTGCCCTCGGCAATGAAATGCTGCATGCCCAGATGAAAAACATCCAGATGCTCGGGGGCCACTACCGGCGCAAGCGACCCCGGCGCCCGTCGAACGAGCGCGGAAGGCAAGTATTCTTTCAGCGCCACCTGCTGGCCCCTGCTGTCGCGGGCAAGGTAGACAACGCTGGAGCCACCCACCGCAATCTTCTTTACAATGCGGTAGCCGCCGCGGTTTTCACCGAGCGTCAGGCCTTCCGGCAAGGCTGCATGGTTCAGTACGGCCACCCTGTTCTCGTCATGTTCACACTCCCCCGGGGCAGGATTGTGTGCAGCGGCATAGCGTTTGTAAAGTGATAAAGGAAAGACTTTGACCATCAGCAGTATGACGGGTTACGCGGTCAGCAGCCGCGAAAGCGAATCGGGCACCCTGACGCTCGAACTGCGCAGTGTGAACTCGCGTTTCCTCGACCTGCAGTTCCGGATGAATGACGACCTGCGAGCACTCGAGCCGGTGCTGCGCGAAGCGATCACGTCACGCGTCGCGCGGGGCAAGGTCGAATGCCGCTTGTCGTTCGGCAGAAAAGAAAGATCTACGGCCGGTCTGGCCGTGAACCATGCATTGCTCGCTTCGCTGAAACAGGCACAGCAGGATGTCGCTGAGCACTTCCCGCAGGCGACGCCGCTGTCGGTGCATGAGCTGCTACGCTGGCCGGGGGTGCTCGCCGAGTCGGAACTCGGTCAGGACAGCCTGCAGGCCGATGTGCAGGCGCTGCTGGCAACAACGCTGTCGTCATTCATCGAATCCCGGCAACGCGAAGGCGCATCGCTGGAGGCCATGCTGGTATCGCGCATCACGGACATCGAGCAGATCGTCAAGACGATCACGCCACTGGTGCCGCAGGCCATCGAACAATTCCGCAACAAGGCTGTCGAGCGTCTGTCCGAGGCGCTCGGCATCGCGCAGGCCGCGGGCGGTGCGGCGCCCTCTGCGCCCACGATCAGCCGCGAGGAAACCCTGGACCGCATACGGCAGGAGGTGACGCTGTATGGCATACGCGTGGACGTGGCCGAGGAACTGACGCGCCTGTCCGGCCATCTGTCCGAAACGCGCGCCATCCTGAAAAAAGGCGGCCAGGTCGGCAAGCGCCTCGACTTCATGATGCAGGAGCTCAATCGCGAAGCAAATACCCTGGGGTCGAAAGCGGCCTTGAAGGAATTGTCGGATGCTTCGATGCAGATGAAACTGCTGATCGAGCAGATGCGTGAACAGGTACAGAATCTGGAGTAATGCCAATGGCGATTCAGGAAATCCACGACCAGGCCTCGGGCAGCGTCTTCATCGTCGCTGCGCCGTCGGGTGCCGGCAAGTCGACGCTGGTGAATGCACTGCTGGCGCAGGACCCGACCATCATCCTGTCGGTATCGACCACGACGCGCGCGCCACGTCCGGGCGAGACCCACGGCAAGGAATATTTCTTCGCCAGCGAGGAAGAATTCCTGCAGCGCGAAAAGCATGGCGAGTTCCTGGAATCGGCGCGGGTACATGGCAACTACTACGGCACATCGCGCGTCTTCATCGATGAGCAGACCCGCGCCGGCAAGGACGTGCTGCTGGAAATCGACTGGCAAGGGGCGCAGCAGGTGCGCCGGCAATTCCCGTCGTCGATCGGCATTTTCATCTTGCCGCCATCCATCGCAGCACTCGAGCAGCGACTGCGCAAGCGTGGCCAGGACAGTGACGAAGTGATCGCGCGCCGGGTGTTCGCGGCAGCCGGCGAGATCGCCCATGCCCCAGAGTTCGACTATGTTATTATCAATGAAAACTTCGAGTCGGCCCTGTCCCAGTTGGCTGCCATCACCTGCGCAGCCCGGTGCAGGTACCGCCAGCAGGCAGCGCGGCACAGTCCGCTTTTCGCCGACTACGGCATTCAGGCCCATGTGAAGTAATCGAAGTATCCCAGTATTCGCTCAATGGCATGAGCTCAGTACCAGTCCAGATTTCCAGGAGAACGCATGGCACGTATCACCGTTGAGGATTGCCTCAAAAAGATCCCGAATCGCTTCCAGCTGACACTGGCTGCGACCTACCGCGCTCGCCAGCTGCTGCAAGGCCATACGCCCAAGGTCGAAAGTAACGACAAAGCCACCGTGACCGCCCTGCGCGAGATCGCGTCCGGCCAGGTCGGCATCGAAATGCTGAAGAAAGTACCGAGCTGACAGGGAGAGGCCCGTAGCCCGGGTCGGCCGAGCAATGCATCCGACACCTGCTGACGCCCCCGCCACCTCCGCTGCACGGAAGGCATCCCACGCTGTGCCTTCCGGATTGAATCCCCCGCCGAATTCCCCCTCGGACACCACTGCACAAATGAATCAACCCGCGCCGGCTGCAGTCGGCGTGGCGTCGGTGACCCAGCTGACCACTCGGCTCTCCGAGTACCTGACACCGTCCGAACTCAAGAAGATCAAAGAGGCCTATCGCTTCTCTGACGAGATGCACCTGGGCCAGGTGCGCAAATCGGGCGAGCCTTACATTTCCCATCCGATTGCGGTGGCCGAGATCTGCGCCGAGTGGAAGCTCGATGCGCAAGCGATCATGGCCGCGCTGCTGCATGATGTGATGGAAGATCAGGACGTCAAGAAAGATGAGCTGATCGAGCGCTTTGGCGCGCCGGTCGCGTCACTGGTCGATGGCCTGTCGAAGCTGGACAAGATCGAGTTCCAGAGCCAGGTCGAGCAACAGGCCGAGAATTTCCGCAAGATGCTGTTGGCGATGGCGCGCGACGTGCGCGTGATCCTGGTGAAGCTGGCTGACCGGCTGCATAACATGCGCACGCTTGGCGCAATGTCGGCTGACAAGCGGCGCCGCATCGCGCGCGAAACGATGGAAGTCTATGTGCCCATCGCGCACCGTCTGGGCCTGAACAATATCTATCGCGAGCTGCAGGAACTGGCTTTCTCGCATCTGTATCCGTTACGGCATCGCACGCTGGCCAAGGCCGTCCGTGCTGCACGCGGCAACCGGCGTGAAGTGGTCAGCAAGATCATGGATTCGGTGGTGCAGGCACTGGGCGCGGCCGGCATCGAGGCCGGCGTGTTCGGCCGCGAAAAAACGCTGTACGGCATCTACCGCAAGATGCACAACAAGCACCTGAGCTTTTCTCAGGTGCTGGATGTCTATGGCTTCCGGGTCGTGGTTGACAGCTTCGCGAACTGTTATGTGGCACTCGGTGTGCTGCACCGGCTGTTCAAGCCCATGCCGGGCAAGTTCAAGGATTACATCGCCATACCGAAGCTCAATGGCTACCAGTCGCTGCACACGACCCTGATCGGACCCTATGGCACGCCGGTCGAGTTCCAGATCCGTACCGCCGACATGCACAAGGTGGCCGAGGCCGGCGTGGCGGCGCACTGGCTGTACAAGAATGAAGGCGCCGAGCTGACCGACCTGCAGCAGCGCACCCATGCATGGCTGCAGTCACTGCTGGACATTCAACACCAGACCGGTGACTCGGCGGAATTCCTCGAGCACGTGAAGGTCGACCTGTTCCCGGACTCGGTCTATGTGTTCACACCGAGATCGACCATCATCGCGCTGCCACGTGGCGCGACCGCGCTCGATTTCGCGTACATGATCCATACCGACATTGGCGACCGTGCCGTGTCGGCCCGCATCAACCATGAACCGGCGGCGCTGAAGACGGAACTGCGCAACGGGGACATCGTCGCCATCGATGTATCCGACGATGCCCGTCCGACGCCAAACTGGCTGTCGTTCGTGCGCACCGGACGTGCGCGCTCCGCGATACGCCATCATCTGCGCTCGATCAATCGCGACGAGGCCATCGATCTCGGCGAAATGCTGCTCGAACAGGCCTTGCTGGCACTCGACTTGCCATCGACCGTGCCGCCGGAGGTGATGGACAAACTGGTCGGTGACACCGGCGCGAAATCGCTGGCCGATATCCATGCCGATATTGGCACAGGCCGCCGCCTCGCGACACTGGTCGCGCGCCATATCCAGGGCCTGATGGATGTGCCAACGCCGCAGGCGTCGTCATCTGCTGCAGCAACGGAGAACAAGGTCAAACCGATGACCATCAGCGGTGACGAACCCGCATCATCGGTGCAGTTGTCCGGCTGCTGTTCACCGATACCGGGCGATACTCTGCTCGGCAACCTGCGTCGCGACCAGACCTTGGTGGTCCATACCAGCGATTGCGAGAACATGCGCCGGCTGCGCGCGAAGGAACCGGGCCGCTGGATCGACGTGCACTGGAGCGATGAGCATGCAAGCCGTTCCAACTGTCGTATCCGCGTGCTTGTCACCGATGAGAAAGGCTTGCTGGCGCGGCTGGCAGCCGAGATCAATGAATCGGATTCCAACATTGTCCATGTCGGCATGGACGAAGGCCGCCGCGACGGCCCGCTGACGGAGTTGCGTTTCACGGTGCAGGTGGAAAACCGCGTTCACCTCGCACGACTGATGCGCAATGTGCGACGAGTGCCGGGCGTAGAACGCATCTTGCGCGACAAGGGTCACGCCTGACACGCATGGCATCTTCCTTCGGGAAGACCGCCGGTCCCATCCACCATCAAGCGCAGCAGATCATTGGCCTGCGGACCGTGCTTTCATGCCTGCTTCGTGCCGCCGGACGCATCGGCATCGGCGCCCTTGAATTTGCGATGCATGGCGCGTAATCCCAGCCACACCGCGCCCGCCAGTACCGGCACCGCAATACCAATCACGAGGTCGGTATCGACATGCAGCCCTGCAGCTTTCACCCCTTTGGCCGCATAGCTGACGAGGCCGACCAGGTAATACGAGATCGCGACCACGGACAGGCCCTCGACCGCCTGCTGCAGCCGAAGCTGCTGTGCCGCGCGCGCGTTCATTGAATCAAGGATCTTGCTGTTCTGCTGCTCCTGCCGTATGCCGACGCGGGTGCGCAGCAATGAATTGCTGTTCGCGATACGCTCGGCGAGCACCTCCTGCCGCTTCGCCGTCGCGAGGCAAGTATTCATCGCCGGCGTCAGGCGGCGCTGCATGAATTCTTCGATGGTGGGCACGCCTTCGATGCGGCGTTCACGCAGTTCCGCAATGCGCGCATGCACGAGTCCGAAGTACGCCTGCGATGCAGAGAAACGGTAGCTGTCGTCCACGACTTGTTGCTCGAGCCGCGCGGCCAGCGAGGTGATCTGTTCCAGCAGCGCCTGCTCCTCGGCCATGCCGGCCTCATCGGACATACCGGCCTTGCGGGTCGCGACCATGCCCTTGGTAACGGACGCAAGTTCGGACTCGATGTCGTTGAGCACCGGCGCCGCGCGCTGCGCAACTGGCAAGCCCAGCAGCGCCATCACGCGATAGGTCTCGATCTCCAGCAGCCGCTGTACCAGGCGGCCAGCCTGCTGGCCCTTGAGGCCTGCGTCCAGCACCACGAAGCGCGCGAAACCGTCGGCATGGACCTGAAAATCGGTCCAGACCTGCGCGGCCTGCGATGCCTCGCAACCTATTACCGAGTTGGTCTCGAACAGCCGACGCATATGCGGCAGTGTCACATCCGCGGGCTCGGTCGCGCGCTCAAGCGCGATATGCGTAGCGACCAGCAGCTTGCCCTTCAGCCCCAGCAGCCAGTCCTGTGGCAGCTCGGCCGAAGGCATCTGCGAGAACAACTGGCCGTCGCCGGCACCGGGCCGCACGGCTGACACGAAGGTATAGCCGGCAAATTCGGTATGGCACTCCCACTTCAGGCGGAAGCGACCGAAGTCATGGAAAAAGTATTTCGCATTGCCGGCCGGCGCCGGTACACCGAAGTGTGCGCAAAAGCCGGCCAGCAACGCGGATTGCATGCCCAGCTTGTCACCGGGCGATACGGGTTCGTTGCGGCCATGGACGGCGAGATGCGTCACACGTTCAGGGGCCTCGAGCCGCATAGGCGGCCGCGAGTGAATTTCCGCGGCCAGCGGCACGCGCAGGGGATGATTCAGCGTGGAGAAAACAATGGACATGGCGCCCATTGTACGACAGCAAATGCAAGGATCGTGACGCTCAGGTGCGTGACGGATAGCTGACGCTCAGGATCTCGAGTTCATCGTCACCCGCCGGGGTACGCAGCGTGACCGCGTCACCCTCCCGCGCCTTGGTCAGCGCACGGGCCACCGGCGATACCCAGCTGATCTTGCCGTGCAGCGGATCGAGCTCGTCGATGCCGACAATGGTCACCGTGTGCTCTTCGCCTGCGCTGTTCACATAGCTGACCGTCGCACCAAAAAAGACCTGATCGCTGCCATGATGAACACTGGGATCGACGACCTCGGCCAGGTCCATGCGTTTGGTCAGGAAGCGGATACGCCGGTCGATCTCGCGCAAGCGGCGCTTGCCGTAGATGTAGTCGCCATTCTCGGAACGGTCGCCATTGGACGCTGCCCAGTGCACGACCTTCACGACCTCGGGCCGTTCGATATCGATCAGCTGCAAGAGCTCTTCGCGGATACGCTGGTAGCCCTGGGGCGTGATGTAATTCTTCGCGCCCGGCGGTATCGCCGGCAGGCCACCGAGCTCGTCATCGCCATCGCCGTCGCTCTCTTTGACGAAGGCCTTGTTCATTCTCGCCCTGCCTTGTCCTTTGCCTTGTCCTTGGGTCTGGCTGCAGCACCGCTCTGTAGCGCGAAGCGAGCCGTGCTGTCTCGCGCCAGCGCTTCGGTCAGCCAGGGCATGGTCTCATCAAGGGCCGCTTCCAATGTCCACGGCGGGTTGATGATGAACATGCCGCTGCCGATCAGACCACGGCCATCATCCCCTGGCGCACCGATGTGCAGCGTCACATGCAGCCAGTCCGCTTGCGCGACGCGCTTCAGGCGCTCGGGCAGTTGCTGCGACTCGAGCCGGCCGAGCGCCGGGTACCAGACCGCATAGGTGCCGCCGGCGAAGCGCCTCTGCGCATCCTCGATCGCGACCTTCACCTTGCGGTAGTCATCCTTGTCTTCATAGGGCGGATCGATCAGCACCAGACCGCGACGCGATGGCGGCGGCAGCAAGGCCTTCAGGCCCGCAAAACCATCCGCACGTTCGGCGAGAATGCGCTTGCCGCGCGTTCGCTGACCATTCGCAGCCGCATGCGCCTCCAGGCGGCGGATGTTCTCGTCGAGGATCTTGCCTTCGGTCGGATGCAGCTCGAACAGGCGCAGGCGGTCCTGCTCACGCATCACGCGCTCGGCGAGGAAGGGAGAGCCGGGGTAATGGCGCAATGTGCCAGCCGGATTCATCGCCTTGATGTGCTGCACATACTCTTTGACCGGTGGCGGCAGGTCCTTGCGATCCCACAGACGAGCGATGCCCTCCTTCGCTTCGCCGCTCTTCGATGCATACTCACCGTCGAGCTGATAGACACCGGCACCGGCGTGGGTGTCGATGACCATGTAGGCAGTGTCCTTCTGGTTCAGGTAGGACAGCAGCTGCACCAGCACCATGTGCTTGAGCACATCGGCATGGTTACCTGCATGGAAGGCGTGGCGGTAGCTGAACATCGAGGAAAACCTTGTCGTTGCGGGCATAGGCCCGGAGATATACAGGCGCCGATTGTACCGCCCCTGCGCTCAAGGCTTCGCCACATGACAAAGGCCGCGCCCTTGCGGGACGCGGCCTTTGTTCTTATGGTCTCCTCCAGTCCTTGCCGGGCCCTGGTCGGACCCGAGCGAGAATCGGAACTTAAGCGAGGACTTAAGCGACCTTCTTGCCGTCGAAGAATTGTTCGTCTTCGGTCGAACCATGCAGCGCGGTCGTCGACGACTGGCCTTGCTGGATGGTCTGGGTCACGGCGTCAAAGTAGCCGGTACCGACTTCACGCTGGTGCTTGACCGCGGTGAAGCCACGCTCGGCTGCCTTGAACTCGGCTTCCTGCAGCTCGACGAAGGCCGACATCTGGTTGCGGGCATAGCCGTGCGCCAGGTTGAAC
>CAZCDW010000047.1:13311-15427 GCA_964497485.1 uncultured Bifidobacterium sp. | reverse complement strand
TCGCATGAGCACCCTGAAGAATCCTTTTGCGCCTTTCGATGCGGCGCTGGCCGCCGCTTTCGAGGTCAATATTGCTGCCGCCCTGACCGAAGACATCGGCAGTGGTGACTGGACCGCGATGCTGCTGCCCGAAGAAGCTCAAGTCAATGCGCGCGTCGTCGTGCGTGAGGATGCAGTGCTGTGCGGCGCACCCTGGTTCGAGGGTGCGATGATGCAGGTCGATCCGAAGATTCGCATTGACTGGCTGTTCGCCGAAGGGGATTTGATGCCCGCGAATGCCGAGGTCTGCCGCATCAGCGGCCCGGCGCGTTCGCTGATGACTGCCGAGCGTCCGGCGCTGAACTTCCTGCAATTGCTGTCCGGCGTCGCGACCACGACCCGCGATTACGTGAAGCTCATCGAAGGCACGAAGGCCGCGATCCTCGACACACGCAAGACCCTGCCGGGGCTGCGCCTTGCGCAGAAATATGCAGTGCGCGTCGGCGGCGGCCAGAATCAGCGCCTCGCTCTGTATGATGGCATCCTGATCAAGGAGAACCACATCGCCGCAGCCGGCAGCATACGCGCGGCACTGGAAGCCGCGCATTCCTTGCATGCCGGTGTGTCGATACAGATCGAGGTCGAGAGCCTCGATGAATTGCAGCAGGCGCTGGATGCCGGTGCGATATCGGTTCTGCTGGATAACTTCAGTACGCAGATGATGCGCGATGCGGTTGCAATGACCGCGGGCAGGGCGGTGCTGGAAGCGTCGGGTGGGGTGAATCGTGACAGCGTGCGCGCGATTGCCGAGACCGGGGTCGACCGTATCTCGATTGGCAGCCTGACCAAGGATGTGAAGGCGACCGACTACTCGCTGCGTGTGATTTCGTCGTAGTTGCGCGGCGATTGCGACTCGATCGCAGCGGTTGTCTTGCGCTGGCGAATCAGCGACGGACCAGCATCTTCCTGGCCGGCGCCAGTACCGTCGGTAGTGCCTTCGGCAAGGTATCCGGGTAGTCCAGGCTGTAATGCAGCCCGCGGCTCTCGCGGCGCTGCAACGCGCTGCTGACGATCAGTGAGGCGACCTCGACCAGGTTGCGCAATTCCAGCAAATCGCGCGTGATACGGAAGTTGGTGTAGTACTCGTCGATCTCGCCTTTCAGCAAAGCGATACGGTGCTGCGCGCGCTCCAGCCGTTTCGTGGTGCGCACGATGCCGACGAAATTCCACATGAATCGGCGCAGTTCGTCCCAGTTCTGCGTGATCACCACTTCCTCATCCGCATCGGTGACGCGACTTTCGTCCCAGGCCGGCAGCTTCGGTGTTGTCGGTTTGGGCTGGTGCTCGATATCGAGCGCTGCCGCGCGGCCCAACACGACGCACTCGAGCAATGAATTCGACGCGAGGCGGTTTGCGCCGTGCAGACCGGTGTAGGCGGTTTCGCCGACCGCATACAGACCTTCGACATCGGTGCGTCCTCGCAGGTCGGTCACAATGCCGCCGCAGGTGTAGTGTGTTGCCGGCACGATCGGTATCGGCTGCTTCGTGATGTCGATGCCCAGTTCCAGGCAGCGCGCATAAATGGTCGGAAAATGCTCCTTCAGGAACTCCGGGCTCTGGTGGCTGATATCGAGGTCGACATAGTCTAGACCGCGCTTCTTCATTTCGAAGTCGATCGCGCGCGCGACGATGTCACGTGGCGCCAGCTCGGCGCGTTCATCATGCGTGGGCATGAAGCGCTGGCCGGCAGCGGCACCGGCGGTGGCGGGCAGCTTCAGCAGGCCGCCTTCGCCGCGCACGGCCTCGGTGATCAGGAAGGATTTCGCATACGGGTGATACAGGCAAGTCGGGTGGAACTGGATGAATTCCATGTTCGACACCCGGCAGCCGGCGCGCCAGGCCATGGCGATGCCATCGCCGGTCGCAGTGTCGGGATTGGTGGTGTACAGGTAGACCTTGCCGGCACCGCCAGTGGCCAGCACGGTCTGGTTGGCAGCGATGGTGATGACTTCGCCGCTGCTGACGTCCTGCACATAAAGTCCGTGGCAGTGCACGGCACCGTTCTTGATGCCCAGCTTGTCGGAGGTGATCAGGTCAATCGCAATGTGTTGCTCGAGCAGCGTGATATTCGGGTGAC
>CAZCDW010000047.1:0-13301 GCA_964497485.1 uncultured Bifidobacterium sp. | reverse complement strand
GCACTGCATGGCCGGTGGCATCGGCTGCGTGGATGATGCGGCGCTGGCTGTGGCCGCCCTCGCGGGTCAGGTGAAAGCCCAGTTCCGCCTGTTCGTCGCGGGTAAAGGGTACGCCCTGCGCAATCAGCCATTCGATGGCGGCGCGGCCTTGCGAAACGATGGCGCGGGTCGCGGCCTCGTCGCACAGGCCGGCGCCGGCGACCAGGGTATCGGCGACATGCTGGTCATGGCTGTCATGCGAGTCCAGCACCGCGGCGATGCCACCTTGCGCCCAGTCGCTGGCGCCATCGCGCAGCGCACGCTTGGAAATGACGACGACTTGGCGGGAATCTGCGAGGTGCAGCGCTACGGAAAGGCCGGCCAGACCACTACCAACAATGGCAACATCAACATTCATCATGGGCAGGACTATAGTCTATTTGACTAAAGGCCGTGATCGGCGTTCGTGCGATGCAGTGCTGGCCGGGCTGGTTTGAGCCCTGATTTTGCTGCGAGGATGCAGACTTTAATGCCATTGGCACGGTTTCCGAGCTTAGGATCAGATAGTGCTGATGCCTGCCTCATTCCGCCGAGCAGCGATTCGATCTGGCTCAAATAGTTGGCGAGTTTGACAGGCGGGCCGGAAATCTGCCGTATAATCGCCCCCACGTTGAGATTCAGGTAGCAGTGGTGCAGTATCAGTCTGTCATTCCTCACTTGGTTGAGACGGTCATCCGGCGGTGTTCCCGCCTTAACCAGGATAGGCATTTACGCTTGTCCAATGAAAGGAATTGTCATGGCATCTGGTACTGTGAAGTGGTTTAACGACGCAAAAGGCTTTGGTTTCATCACTCCCGATGGCGGCGGCGCAGACCTGTTCGCTCACTTCTCGGCTATCCAGTCGAACGGCTTCAAGTCGCTGGCCGAAGGTCAGAAGGTTGAGTTCGACGTGGTCAGTGGCCCGAAAGGCCTGCAGGCTTCGAACATCAAGCCCGTCTAAGCTTCACCCTTCTTCCTCGTTGCCCCTGGCAACAGGTTGAAAGAAAGATCCCCGGCATGCCGGGGATTTTTTTCGTCTGTAGCCCGGGCAAGCTGCGGGGCTGCGTCATTCTTATCTGCGCTTTTTCTTCCAGTAGTCCGGCTCGGCAAAAGCGCGCCGCAGGAAATCCACGAAAGTGCGTATCCGCAAGGGCAGGTGCTGTCGCTGAGCAAAGACCGCATAGATATCGTTGCCCTGCGATGCATAGTCGTCCAGCACCGTTTCCAGTTGGCCGGATTCGAGTTCGCTGCCCACTTCCCACATCGAACGCCAGGCGAGGCCCTTGCCTGCCAGCGACCAGTCGTGCAGTACTGCGCCGTCATTGCAGCCCATGGAGCCGGAGACTTTCATCGTCACATTGCGGCCATTGAGGCGGAAGGTCCAGCCACGTTGGCTGCCCGCACTGGAAAACGCGAGGCAGTTGTGCCGCGACAGTTCGTCTGGCGTCTTCGGGCGGCCATGCTTGCGGAAGTAATCGGGCGAGCCCACCACCACGCGCCGGTTGTCTGCCAGCTTCACGCCGACCAGGCTGGAGTCGGACAAATCGGCGATGCGGATCGCGACGTCGATGCCTTCGCCAATCAGGTCGACGACGCGATCATTCAGGTTCAGGGTCAGTGTCACATCCCGGTGTTCGGCAAGGAAGGAGGGGATAAGCGGGGCCACATGCTGGCGGCCGAAGCCGGCCGGCGCCGACACGATCAGATGGCCGCTGGGGCGCGCGCTGCGCTCGGATACCTCAGCCTCGGCATTTTCGAGATCATGCAGGATGCGCTGGCAATTCTCCAGGAAGGCGATACCTTCATTGGTCAGCGCCAGCTTGCGCGTGGTCCGCTGCAGCAGTTTCACGCCCAGCCGGGCTTCAAGTGCATCGAGGCGACGGCCGATGACCGCAGGCGCAATGCCTTCGGCGCGCGCGGCGGCCGACAGGCTGCCGCGTGCGGCAACATCAACGAAGGTGGAAATCTGCTTGAACTGATCCATGAATGCCGCGTATTTTTAACCGAAACGCAATAATACATTGGAAAAGTCCTGCTTTTAACAACTTGCGCGGTAAGCCGCCTTTCCATTAGCTATCTGCTGGGTTAAAAAACCGATCTCTGCCGCTGCACTCTGTCGATCGGGATATATGTCAACGGCACCGGGCCTGCGCCAGGCAATCGCGGCGGCATCGCTGCGTAATCCATCAAGTATCGGCAGGCGATCCGTTCGCGATCAAAGTGACTTGATGTAGGCGCGCAGGCCGGCCAGCAGCATCTCGATCGCGATTGCCGTCAATATCAGCCCCATCAGGCGCTCGAAGGCCGTCATCACCGCATCGCCCAGTGCGCGCTGCAGGCGCTCGGCCGACAACAACACCGCCAGCCACACGACGGCGACCAGCGAAATCACCGCCACATACAGCCACGGTGCCATCGCCTGCTGCGACGAGAACAGCAGTACTGTCACCAGCGCCGATGGTCCGGCCAGCGCCGGTATGGCGAGCGGCACGATCAAAGGCTCGGTGCTCTGCCCATCGCGATGACCGAAGATGCCCTCGGGTGAAGGGAACACCATACGCAGCGCGATCAGGAACAGGATCACCCCGCCGCCGATGCGCAGCGAGATCTCGGTCAGCTGCAACGCTGCGAGGAAAGGGCGGCCGATGAACATGAAGGCCAGCAGCAGCGCAAACGCGATCAGGCATTCGCGCACGATCACGCGGCCGCGGCGCTCGGGAGCCACCTGCCGCAATGTGCTGACGAACAGCGGTACGTTGCCAAACGGGTCCGTGACGAGCAGCAGCAGGATGAAGGACTGGAAGAAGCTCTGCGTCATGGCTCTCACTATATCCCTCCTGCAGCGGGGATGGTGCTGCCTGCCGAATGCTTGCGCTGCATCGCTGTCGGGTCGGGTTTCGCGATGTCCGTCAGCTCCGCCGACGTGGAACCAGGCGGCTTAGGTACAGATGCTAGACTCGTTGCCGTGCTCCACCGTCCGTCGAGGACTAAGCCCTTGATTGCCATACCACCAGCCTGCAGGGAAAACTGATGAAGGATACGAGTCGCAAATCGTCCGGCCGCCGCCGCTTCCTGCTCGGCGGCCTGGGTCTCGCCGGTGCACTGGTCGTCGGTTGGGGCGCGCTGCCGCCGCGCCAGCGGCTGGATGCGGAACCGTCTGATGACCTCGCGGGCCGTGTGCCGCTCAATGGCTGGGTGCAGGTCTCGCGTGACAACCGCATTACCGTGATGCTGGCCAAGAGCGAAATGGGGCAGGGCGTGATGACCTCGCTGGCGATGCTGGTGGCCGAAGAACTGGACGTGCCGCTCACCATGGTCGAGATGCGGCAGGCACCGATGCGCAAAATCTACGGCGATACGACGATGGCCGCCGATGGCCTGCCTTTCCATCCGGATGACGCCAGCTGGCTCAAGCAGGGCGCGCAGTGGCTGACGGCCAAGGCGATGCGCGAGGTCGGCCTGATCGTGACCGGCGGCTCCAGCAGCGTCAAGGACAGCTGGCTGCCGATGCGCGAGGCCGGTGCGGCAGCGCGTGCACGGCTGGTGGCCGCGGCTGCGCGCAACTGGCGCGTGTCGCCGGCCGAATGCGAGACCGGGGGCGGGCGCGTGTCGCATCCGTCCGGCCTGTCGGCGAGCTATGGCGAACTGGCCGAAGCGGCGGTGCGCATCGGTGCCGTGGATTTCCGTCTCAAGGATCGCAAGTCCTTCAAGCTGATCGGCCTTCCTGTCGAGCGCATCGATGCGGCGGCCAAGGTCAATGGCAGCGCCGTGTACGGGCTCGACGTGAAGCTGCCCGGCATGCTGTATGCGGGGGTCGCGATGTGTCCCGTGTTTGGCGGCACGCTGGCTTCGGTACAGGCCGATGCCGTGCTGGCGATGCGCGGTGTGAAGAAGCTCGTCACGCTGCGTGCCGATCGTTCCGGTGCGCCGGACGCGGTGGCCGTTGTCGCCGACAGCCGCTGGCATGCGATGCAGGCACTGAAGAAGCTGGAGCTGGCCTGGGAACCGGGCGAGCATGCGAAGCTCGACAGCAACGCCGTCGTGCAGTCCCTGGCCGATGCGCTCGACACGGACGAAGGCTTTGCTTATCACCGTAGCGGCGATGTGGTCGCGCTCAAAGGTGCGAAGACCCTGCGTGCGGAGTACCGTGCGCCATTTCTTGCGCATGCGGCGATGGAGCCGCTCAACTGCACCGCGCAGTTTGCCGATGGCCGAGTGAAGCTGTGGCTGCCGACGCAGGTACCGAGCGTGGCCGTGGCCGCCGCCGCACGCGTTGCGGGCGTCAATACCGAGCAGGTGGACTTGCACGTGACCTTGCTCGGTGGTGGCTTCGGTCGCCGGCTGGAATCCGACATGGTGGTGCAGGCCGTGCAGCTGGCGAGCGAACTCGATGGCGCGCCGGTACAGCTGTTGTGGCGCCGCGAAGACGACATGCAGCATGACTTCTATCGTCCGGCTGCCGTTGCGCGCCTGTCCGGGGTGCTGGATGGCGAGGGCCGCCTGCTTGGCTTGCGCAGCCATTCGGCGTCTGGCTCACCGATACAATCATTGACGCATCGCGCCTTCGGCCTGCCCAAGGCCGGCCCTGACAAGACCACTTGTGAAGGCCTGTATGACCATCCTTATGAGGTGCCTCACCAGCTGGCCGCGCATGTGATCGTCGATACGCCGGTGCCGGTGGGGCCGTGGCGCTCGGTGGGGCATTCGCACAATGCCTTCTTCAAGGAGAGCTTCATCGACGAGCTCGCGCACGCCAGCGGACAAGAACCGGCGTCTTTCCGGCGCGCGCTGCTGGGCAAGCATCCGCGCCACCGCGCGGTGCTGGAGGCGGCCTTGCGCCTGGCCGGCGAGCCCGAGGCAGGGCGTGCGCATGGCATCGCCTTGCACCAGAGCTTCGGCAGCATCGTCGCGCAGGTGGCCGAGGTCTCGGTAGATGGCCGACGCATCCAGGTGCACAAGGTCAGTTGCGCGATTGATTGCGGCTTGGCGGTCAATCCCGAAGGCGTACGGCTGCAGGTCGAGTCCGCGATCGCGCTTGGTTTGTCAGCAGCACTGAACGATGAGATCACCTTGCGCGATGGCCGCGTTCAGCAGTCGAACTTCCACAATTACCGCACGCTGCGTCTGACAGAGATGCCCATGGTCGACGTGGTGATCCTGCAAGGCGGGGAACATCCCGAGGGCGTGGGTGAGCCGGGAACGCCGCCGATCGCGCCGGCCGTGGCCAATGCCGTGTTCAAGCTCACCGGGCAGCGTCTGCGCAGCCTGCCGCTGACCTTGACGTGAGGCGCTTGCGCTGACCCCGGTGGCGCTGACCCCGGTGGCGAACCGTCAGCCGGCGGACAAGCTCAGGAGCTGATCTCGTCCAGCCGAGCCAGCAGGTTGCAGTCGCGCTGCCATTGTTGGCGCTCTGCGGAGCCTGCGGCCTCGCGGCGCAAGTCTTCGTCGCTGCGCTCCATTTGCGCTTCCAGCAGGCGTGCCACTTGTCGCGGCTCCGGCATCATCGTGCCGTAGAACGCGACAATGTCGTGATGCTGGATCAGGATGGTCGGAAAGTTTTCAACGTCGAGGTCACCGACCAGGTCTGCCTGGTCTTCGATGTCGATCCACACAAACAGCGCTTCAGGGTGCTCGGCAGCCAGCGCTTCGAAACCGGCCCGGTATTGCTTGCACACGTCGCACCAGCCGGCACACAGGCAGGCCACCACCCAGCGGCCGGATGACAATGCCGAGCCCAGTTGCGGGAAATGATCGGGAACGAGAAAGAGTGCGGACATGCAGCAGATTTTACCCCAGTGCAGCATCGCAGCCGCCGGCTGATGGCAGCGCAGGCACGGTAAAATGAGGGCCATGTCTGCTCCATCTTCTTTGCCTGCACTGACCATCCTCGCGATCGAGACTTCCACCGAACTGGCGTCGGTGGCATTGCTGCATCGTGGCCGGGTGAGGTCGCGCAGCTCATCCGGCGCGCAGACGCATTCGATGAGCGTGCCGTCCATGGTGCAAGGCTTGCTGGCCGATGCCGGCCTGACACTGGCGCAATGCGACGCACTGGCCTATGGCATGGGCCCGGGTTCATTCACGGGTGTGCGCACTGCATGCGGACTGGCACAAGGCCTGGCCTACGGCGCCGGCCTGCGTGTGGCGCCCGTGATCACCTTGATGGCGATGGCCGAGACCGTGCGGCATTCCGGCGCCGGCCATGATGTGCTGGCCGTGCTCGATGCGCGCATGGGCGAGGTGTACTGGGCACAGTATCGTTTCGACGGACACTGGCAATGCATCGCAGAGCCGACACTGTCACCGGCGTCTGAGGTTGTCGCGAACGGCGAGCCTGTGGTGTGCGGCAACGGCCTGTCGGCATACCCGGACAGCTTCTCTCAACTCGGCGAGCTGCAACGACTGCCGGACATCATGCCGCAGGCAGAAGCGGTCGCACTATTGGCAGCGGACATGGTGCGCGAGCATGCGCTGGTTGCGCCACGCGACGCGCAGCCGCTGTACCTACGCAACAAGGTGGCACTGACCACGGCCGAGCGCATGGCCGCGGCAACGACCACAGCAACGAACACAACAACGGCGATCAACAAGACAGCGGGAGCCGGCGCGTGAGTTCGGTATTGCATCCCGCTGCGTCGGCATCCAAGGTGGCATCGCTGCAGTTTTCCGTGATGCGCGTGATCGATGTGGATGTCGTGACGCGTATCGAGCAGGATGCCTATCCTTTCCCCTGGACGCGCGGCAATTTCCTCGATTCGCTCGACAGCGGCTATGACGCGTGGGTCATGCGTGAACCAGTGGAAAGCGGTGGCCGCATTGCGGGTTATTTCCTGCTGATGCCGGTGGTCGATGAAATGCATCTGCTGAACATCACGGTGCGGCCTGACTTGCAAGGACGCGGGCTGGGCAGTCGGCTGATGGACAAGGTGCGCGAGCGCACCGTCTCGGCCGGCATGAATTCCATCCTGCTCGAGGTGCGCCCGTCCAACCTGCATGCGCTGGCGGTCTATCGTCATATTGGTTTCGTACAGATTGGCGTGCGCAAGAATTACTATCCGGCCGCTGCCGGCAGCCGTGAAGATGCGATCGTGATGCGTCTGACTTTCGCCAACGCATCGGTCACCGCATCCACCACGCAGCATGGAGACGCGTCATGACGAACGCAGAACGTCTGCGCACGCTGGAGCAGATGGGGCTCGGCCCGGTCTGGGTCCGGCGTGGCATCGACATCGGTGACAGCACCGGCACCACGGCTGACCCGGCGTACCAGGCTGCGCAGGTGGCCGAGGCTGATCACATGCCGGCATCCGTGCCTGTGCATTCTGGTGTAGAGCTGCTGAGTACGTCCGCTGTCTCGGATACGGATATCGCGGCGATGGATTGGGATGCGCTGGAAGCCGCGATACGCTCGTGCACCCGCTGTGGCCTGTGCAAGGGCCGCAAGCTCGCCGTCCCCGGCGTCGGCGATCGCAAAGCCCGCTGGCTGTTCGTCGGCGAAGGGCCGGGCCGTACCGAGGACCAGCAGGGCGAGCCTTTCGTCGGTCCCGCCGGCAAGCTGCTCGATAACATGCTGCGCGCGCTCGGACTGGCGCGCGGTGAGGCGACCTATATCGCCAATGTCGTCAAGTGTCGCCCGGTCGGACCCGATGGCCGCGACCGTCCGCCCACAGCTGGGGAGAGCGCCGCCTGCCAGCCTTACCTCGAACGTCAGATCGCACTGCTGCAGCCCGACATCATCGTGGCACTCGGCAAGGTGTCGGCAATGGCCCTGCTCGGCCTGCCCGAAGACAGTTCTCTGTCCAGCGTGCGCGGCAAGCCGGCGACCTATGCCGGGCGCCCCTTGTTGCCCACCTTCCATCCCGCCTACCTGCTGCGCAAGCCGGCCGACAAGGCGCTGGCCTGGCGCGACCTGTGCACCGCGCGGCGCATTGTCGACGGGCAGTGAAGATCAGCACAACGACGGGGCCGATGGCGCCGGTACAGCAAGCTTTTCATCAACGCTGGCCGACGCTGCGCAATCCACATGTGCGCGCGCTGGCCTGGCTGCTGACGGCACCGGACTTGTTCGACGCAGACGCACCGCGCTGGCAAGGGCGCATCGCGCGCCTTCCCGTTGACGTCGCCGAGATCGAGCGCGACTGGTTGCTGACGCTCGATGCGCAGCCCGAAGCGCTGGAAGCCTTCCTGAATGTGCATCGCTTCACACGGCTCGGGCGCTATGCAGAAAACCTGCTCGAGTGGTATTTCCGGCATCGTGGTGTGCTGCATGCGCATGGCCTGCAGGTACGCACGCCGCGCGCCGAGGGCGGCGAGGACACGGTGGGCGAATTCGATTTCCTGCTCGATCTCGACGCCGGGCTCACCCATTGGGAGCTGGCGACCAAGTTCTACCTGTTGTGCTCGGATGATCCGGTGGTGAAAGATGTGCAGCAGGCCGATTACTTTGTCGGTCCGAATCTTGCCGATACGCTGGGCCGCAAGATGCGCAAGATCCTCGACCGGCAACTGATGCTGGGCGAACATCCCGCAGCCGCATCGCTGCTGCCACGACCGCTGACCGTTGCGCAGGCCCTGGTCAAGGGCTGGCTGTTCTACCGGCGCAGTGACGCGGCGCCGGGCCGCGACACAGGGATCGCATCGGCGCATTGCCGTGGCTGGTGGTGTGTACTGTCCGAGTTGCACGCGCATGTGGGTGCGCAGGTCGGTTTGCTGTCCCGGCTGGAATGGCTGGCGCCGGTCCGGCTGTCGGCAGAGCGCGTGCTGTCGCCGCAGCAGGCCACTGCGCAACTCGAGCAAGCATTTGTCGACGATGGCATGCCGGTGATGGCCGTGTCATTGCAGCCGGATGGCGATGCGTGGGTGGAAGCTGATCGCGGCTTCGTGGTGCCGGAGCAGTGGCAGCTGGAAGCGCTGCGCCGCGTGCGTTAAGAGCCTGTCTCGTTAGGTTGATGGCAAGGCGCGACGACGCAGACAGTACGACTTGTACGGCAAGGAGGCGCAACGCCGCCAGCGGCCTAAGGAGACAGGCTCTACGTTCCGACGTGCTTCTGCTCGCCGATCAAATGCAGCGAATCGTATTCACGCTGATTGGCCGCATGTTTCTTCATTACCAGCCACATGATGATGGACACGAACAGGCCGAACAATACGATCACGACGTGAATCGACAAGTCCAGTTTCACCAGTAATGCGTACAGTCCCAGCATCAGCAGGATGGACAGGTTTTCGCTGAAGTTCTGCACCGCGATCGAATGGCCGGCACTCATCAGCACGTGGCCGCGGTGCTGCAGCAGCGCATTCATCGGCACCACGAAGTAACCCGACAGCGCGCCAATCAACACCAGTAAGGGATAAGCCACGCTGGTGCTGTTCACCAGCGTCATCACGCAGACGATCAGTCCCATCGCGAAGCCCACGGGCATGACGCCCAGCGATCTTTTCAGCGGCACCAGACGAGCGGCAGCCATCGCGCCGAACGCGACACCGAAGGCGACCACACCCTGCAAGATGGCACCGCGCGACAGCGGCATGCCCAGCGCGCTTTCGGCCCATTTGAGCACGATGAATTGCAGCGTCGCGCCCGCGCCCCAGAACAACGAGGTCACGGCCAGCGAGATCTGGCCCAGGCGGTCACGCCACAGTGTGACCAGGCAATGCGAGAAATCGACCACCAGACGCCATGGCGTGTGCTCCTGTTTCG
Organism: uncultured Bifidobacterium sp.; assembly: GCA_964497485.1. Lineage (GTDB taxonomy): Bacteria > Pseudomonadota > Gammaproteobacteria > Burkholderiales > Burkholderiaceae_D > Pernthalerella. The sequence continues at coordinate 3,583 of CAZCDW010000047.1, read as the reverse complement.
GATAGTGCGCGCCAGTGCGCGGAATCTTCAGGTTGAACAGCGTGGCGAGGATATACATCACCATCACGATGCCCAGCGCCACTTCCAGCGACAGGCCCATCTGGAATGGATTGAAAGGCAGCAGTTCATTGAGCAACGCCGCAAACTTCGCGCTGACCAGCGCGCCGCCGAGCACGGTGCCGAGGATGATGGACAGCACCGTCAGGCCCTCGATCCAGCCATTGGCCATCACCAGTTTTTCAGCGGGCAGCAATTCGGTCAGGATGCCGTACTTGGCGGGAGAATAAGCGGCGGCGCCGAAGCCAACCACGGCATAGGCGAGCAGCGGATGGACGCTGAAGAACATCAGCATGCAGCCGGCGATCTTGACCAGGTTGGTGATGAACATCACACGGCCCTTGGGGAAAGCATCGGCAAATGCGCCGACGAAAGGCGCCAGTACTACGTAAGAGGTGACGAAGAACAGCTTCAGCATCGGCGTCATCCATGCCGGCGACTGCATTGCCGTCAGCGCGGAGATGGCGACGATCAGCAAGGCATTGTCAGCGAGCGACGAGAAAAACTGCGCCGCCATGATGATGTAGAAGCCGCGATTCATTCGTGGAATTCTGTGCTGGAAGGGCTGCTCGGTGGGCTGCAGGATGGGCTGCTGTACAGGCTGCTATAACGGCGGCTTGCTTTATACCACGAAAAGCCCGCAGCCTCGTCCACGCCGGGCGTTCAAGGGGCGCCCGGCGTGCGCTTCATCCTTGTTCAGCCTCCGTTTGAACGCAAGAAAGCGCGGTAGCTCCGGTTAAAATAGCGGGCAAACACAGAATGCAGCCTGCCTGATGCCCAGACCCCTCATTGCCATCACCGACATCGCCGCGATGCAGTCCAACCTGTCGGTCGCGAAGGCCGCGATGCCGGATGCGCGCGTCTGGGCTGTGGTGAAAGCCGATGCGTATGGCCACGGGCTGGACTGGGCGATGCAAGGCTTTGCAGACGCCGATGGTTTGTCGCTGGTCGAGCTCGATCGCGCGATACGCCTGCGCGAGCTGGGCTGGACCAAGCCGCTGCTGATGACCGAAGGCATGTTCTCGGTGGCCGATATTGCCGACATGCAGGCGCATGCGCTGCAGCCCGTCATCCACACACAAGAGCAGATAGCGATGCTGGCGTCGGCGCCGACTGGCGCGCCGCTCGATGTGCACCTGAAGATCAATACCGGCATGAACCGGCTGGGCTTCGCACCTGCGAAGGTGCGCGAGGTACATGCGGCCCTGAAGGCCTTGCCGGCGGTGCGCAGCATTTCACTGATGACCCATTTCGCCAATGCGGAAAACCTGTCCGCGACCCTCAGCGCTGAAGTGCAGACCGAACGCTTCCGTGCGTGCACCGCAGGGCTGCAGGCACCGGTCAGTCTGTCGAATTCGGCGGCGCTGCTGCTGCAAGGCCAGATCCGCTGCGACTGGGTGCGTCCCGGCATCATGCTGTACGGAGGCTCGCCGGGCGCAGGTACCGCTACGGACTTCGGGCTGAAGCCGGCGATGACGCTGAAGGCTGAACTGATCGCTGTGCAAACCTTGCAGCCGGGCGACAGCGTCGGCTATGGCAGCGCCTTCACTGCCGACAAGACCATGCGCGTCGGCATTGTCAGCTGTGGTTATGCGGATGGTTATCCGCGTCATGCGCCCACCGGTACGCCGGTCGTGGTCGACGGCGTGCGCACCCGCACGCTGGGCCGGGTGTCGATGGACATGCTGTGCGTGGACCTTGAACCGGTGCCGTCCGCGCATGTCGGCAGCAGCGTGATCCTGTGGGGCGAGGGTATGCCCATCGACGACGTTGCCCATGCGGCCGGCACTATCGCGTATGAACTGATGTGCGCGATCACGCCGCGCGTGCGCCGCGAAGCGCGCACGGCGACCCACTGAACACAGGCGAGGCCATGGCCAAGGCAAAGACCAATTACACCTGCACCGAATGCGGCGGTGTCTCCAACAAATGGGCAGGACAGTGTCCGGCCTGCGGCAAATGGAACACGCTGGTCGAGACGGTGATCGAGACCGTCAGCAATCGTTACTCGGCCCAAGCTCAGGGACTGGTGCAGGGCGCACCGGTGATGAAGCTGGCCGACATCGAAGCGGCCGACGTGCCGCGCTTCGGCACCGGCATCGACGAATTCGACCGAGTCCTCGGCGGCGGGCTGGTGGCCGGCGGCGTGGTGCTGATTGGCGGCGACCCGGGCATCGGCAAATCGACGCTGCTGCTGCAGGCGCTGGCCAATCTGTCGCGCATCAAGAAGGCACTGTATGTGAGCGGCGAGGAATCCGGCGCGCAGGTGGCATTGCGGGCGCGCCGGCTGGCGGTGGACGCGACCGACCTGCAGCTGCAGGCCGAGATACAGCTGGAAAAAATTCTCAACACGCTGGCTGAACAAAAGCCGCAAGTCGCGGTGATCGATTCCATCCAGACCCTGTACTCGGATGCGCTGACCTCGGCTCCGGGTTCGGTCGCGCAGGTGCGCGAATGTGCGGCGCAGCTCACGCGCGTGGCCAAGCAATCGGGTATCACCATCATCCTGGTTGGCCATGTGACCAAGGAAGGCGCGCTGGCCGGGCCGCGCGTGCTCGAGCATATCGTCGACACCGTACTGTATTTCGAGGGCGACACGCATTCCAGTTTCCGCCTGGTGCGCGCGTTCAAGAACCGCTTCGGTGCCGTCAATGAACTGGGTGTGTTCGCGATGACGGACAAGGGCCTGAAGGGCGTCTCGAATCCGTCGGCGCTGTTCTTGTCGCAGCATGAGAACCAGGTACCGGGCTCCTGCGTGATGGTGACGCAGGAAGGCACCCGACCCTTGCTGGTCGAGATACAGGCGCTGGTCGACGCATCGCATGTGCCGACCGCGCGGCGGCTGTCGGTGGGGCTGGAACAGAACCGGCTGGCGATGCTGCTGGCGGTGCTGCACCGTCATGCGGGCGTGGCCGCCTATGACCAGGATGTGTTCATCAATGCCGTCGGTGGCGTGAAGATCACCGAGCCGGCAGCCGACTTGCCGGTGCTACTCGCGATACAGTCATCGATGCGCAGCAAGGCGCTGCCGCAAGGCATGGTCGCGTTTGGTGAAGTCGGTCTCGCCGGAGAGATTCGCCCTGCGCCGCGTGGTCAGGAAAGGCTGCGCGAAGCGGCCAAGCTCGGATTTTCGATCGCGCTGGTGCCGAAGTCGAATATGCCGAAGCAGAAGATCGAGGGCTTGCAGGTGATCGGCGTCGAGCGCATCGATGAGGCGATGGCCAAGGTGCGTGAGCTGCAATAAGCGGGCGCTGCTTCAGCTGTCCTGCTTCAGCAACATCCCCGCTGCGCGCAACCCACTGCGTACCGCACCCTCGATCGTCGCCGGATAATCCCCCGTCGTGTAATCACCAGCCAGCCACAGGCCGCGCTGTGAGCTCTGATTGTCGGGACGCGGCAGGTCGGGCACACACGCAAAGGTAGCGCGCTTCTCGGTGACAGCCTTGCTCCAGACGGGTGTTGCGAGTGCCGGCATCTGCAGCGCCTCTGCCAGCTGCGCACAGGTATCGGCCAGCATCACCTCATG
>CAZCDW010000046.1:0-15645 GCA_964497485.1 uncultured Bifidobacterium sp. | reverse complement strand
CCCCAGAAATCGAGGCCCATCACGATCGGGTAGAAAATCGGGATCGTCAGCAGGATCATCGCCAGCGAGTCCATCACGCAGCCGAGGAAGATGTAGATCAGCAGGATCGCGAAGATCACCGACAGCGGCGGCAGGCCGCTGTCTTTCACCCAGCTGGCCAGCTCGGCCGGCATCTGCGTGATTGCCAGCCCCGCGTTGAGCATGTCGGCGCCCAGCAGCACGAGGAAGATCATTGCCGTCGCTTGTGCGGTGCCGGTGATGCTCCTCACCACGCCATCAATGCGCATGCCGCCGCTGATCACGGCCAGCAAGCCGCAGGCGGCCGCGCCAATGGACGCCGCTTCGGTCGGGTTGGCCCAGCCGTCGTAGATGCCGACGATAACGACCAGGAACACCAGCAGGATCGGGATCACGCCGGCCAGCGTACGCAGCGCATCAGCGAGCGGCACGCGCTCACCGGCCGGCCCGGCATCGGGCTTGATCGCCACCACAATGCGGATCACGATCATATAGCCGAGCATCGCGATGATGCCGGGGACGACCGCCGCCATGAAGAGCTTGCCGATCGATTCCTGCGTCAGCACCGCATAGATCACCAGCGGCACCGACGGCGGGATCATGATGCCCAGCGTGCCGCCAGCGGCCAGCGCACCGGTCGCCAGCGAACCGGCATAACGATAGCGACGCAGTTCGGGCAGCGCGACCTGGCCCATGGTGGCGGCCGTGGCCAGCGAAGAACCGCAGATCGCGCCGAACGCTGCACAGGCGCCGACCGCCGCCATCGCGACGCCGCCGCGGAAGTGGCCGACAAAACTGTTCACGCAGTTGAACAAGGCACGCGACAAACCGCCTTGCGTGGCGAACTGTCCCATCAGCATGAACAAGGGAATGACGGCGAGATCGTAATTGGAGAAACGCGCATAGGCGACGTTCTTCAGCGACGATAGCAACGGCATCCAGGAGAAGTCATTCATCACCAGGAAGCCGCCGGCACCGACGATGAACATGCCGATGCCAATATGAATGCGCAGTGCCAGCATCAGCAGCAGCACCGCGAACATGATGAGCCCGATGCTCATGCCCGACAGTCCGCTCATGCCGCACCGCCTTCCCGGACTTCACTAGCTCCGGCACCAGATGCCGCACGCCAGTAATGGCCCGCGTTGTACAGGCCGGCCAGCGCCAGCAGCACGAAGCTCGGCACCATCGCGGCAACCACGGTCCAGACCGGCCACAGCAGCAGCATCGATGCCTCGCCCGCTTCTTTCAGCGAGGCCGCACCGGCGCCGGTGCGCCATGCGATGGCGGCCGCGACCACGGCCAGCAGCAGATGGGACAAGGCATCGAGCCGGTGCCGGGCCGAGGCCGACAGGCGGGTCGTGAAGAAGTCGACGCGCAGATGGTGATGTTCCATCTCGCAGTACGCGAGCATCGCGGCGGAGGCGACGGCCGTACCCATCTGCATGATCTCGATATCACCCGATACGGGTGCGGCTGCCAGCTTGCGGCCGACGATGGACACGATGGACATCGTGACCAGTGCGATGAAACCCACGCCACCGGCGATTGCGAATGCGCGGGTCAATCCGTGCAGGCGCTGTCCCCAGGGACCCAACGCCGCTGTCGCCGGTGCCTCCGGTGCACCAGCGAATACTGCATCCTCCATGCTGCCTCCTCAAAAGCGGGTTGTTCCCGTCTTAATGTCCGGCAATCATAACCGCGATGGGTAAACGGCGGCCAGTTTGATGGGGATGACGTCGGGCGGACACAGCAGTTTTTCGGCGACAGCGCGCATGTCACCGCTCGCCGGGGGCCTTCAGCGCCACCAGGTCGATTCCGGTAAGATCGTCCACATACGAAGAAAAAGACCCTGCACCGGAGACATCCATGACACCGACCCAGGCCCGCCCCCGCTTGCCGGCGTTGTTACGCTTCAGCGTCCTGCCTCATCTGCTCCTGACAACCCTGATCGCCATGCTGGCGCTGCCGGCGGCGGCAGCGGCACCCGAATGGAAGCTGATCTCCGAGACCGAAGATCCGGACAAGACCATCAGCTGGTATGTCGACATGGGCAGCATCGTGCATGACGATGATTACCTGCGCGCCTACCTGCGTACCTCATGGTCAATCCCGCAGTATGCGGCCGATGGCACGGCCTACCAGTCGTCGACGTATCTGAATTATTTCGATTGCGATGAGCGCAAGATCGCCTACACCGCGAATGCGTATTTCGCAGGCGCAGAACCGGATGACAAACCGGTGCACCAGGAGCCGGACAAGCCGGTAGCGAAGCTAAAATTCCAATCGGTGGTGCCGGGCTCGGCAGGCGAGATGCGGCTGGAGTTTGTCTGCCAGTTCCGCTCGAAGAATTTCCTCACACAGCGTCACGCGCAAGAGCTGCACGGCTGAGGCATAAAAAAAGCGGCGAGGTTGCCCTCGCCGCCTTCCATCGCTGCCTCCCTTGCGCCGCTCAGGCGTGGACGCTTAACCGAGCGCGACAGCGAGCCCCTTGACGGGTGACGATGCGAGTTGCACATCGCCGGACAACTGACCACCCTCTTCGATCACCAGCTTCCCGTAACGCACCTTGCCGGTGACGCGGCCGCTCGCATACACGACCAGCTTCTGGCGTACCGTGAGTTCACCATCGAATTCACCGCGGATCTCTGCGATGTCGAATTCTGCGTTGCCGATGAAAGCGCCTTTCTCCGAGATCTGGATGACGCGCGAGTCGATGGTCGCTTCTACGCGCCCTTCGACCACCAGTGTGTCGCAGTCGGTGATCTCGACACCCTTGAGCTTGATGTTGGGACCGACGGTCAGCTTGCTGCGAACGTCCGAAGCGGCGACTGCGGCCGGTGCCGACGTTGCCGTCATCGCGCCCGGCGGCGTGGCGATGGATGCGGGCACCACGCGCGGGGCCAGAGCAGTCGGTGCGACCGAGCCACCGGAGGTGGATGATGCAATCGACAATCCGGCAGCGGGTTTGTCGGTCATGGGCTTGTCGCTGACGGGCACGGCCTTCACATCAGCGACGCTCTCGCGCTTGCCGAAATATTTTTCTGACTTCAGCATGGAATCTCCTGGATCAATGGGTGGCGCAACGAAGCGCACTGCTGCTTGGGCTTTTGCCGGAGGTTAAAGTTCCTGTGCTGCAGCAAATTATTTTCGGTCGCGAAAAATTTGCATGGCTCGTCTATCAACGAATTCCGGGGATGTCGCAAACAGCGAGACGAAAAAAAACCGCAGCCTCGGCTGCGGTTTTTCTCGGGCTGACCGCAAGCGGTCGGCAAACCATCGATCAGACGCGGCGCTTGTATTCGCCGGTGCGGGTGTCGATCTCGATCTTGTCGCCCTGGTTCACGAACAGCGGCACCGACACTTCGAAGCCAGTAGCAATCTTCGCCGGCTTCAGTACCTTGCCCGAGGTGTCGCCCTTGACGCCCGGTTCGGTGTAGGTGATTTCGCGCTCGACGGTGGTCGGCAGTTCGACCGAGATCGCCTTGCCGTCATAGAACACCACTTCGCAAGACATGCCGTCTTCGAGGTAGCTGATCGCATCGCCCATGTTCTCGGCCTCGACTTCGTACTGATTGTAGTCGGCGTCCATGAACACATACAGCGGATCGGCAAAGTAGGAATAAGTTGCTTCCTTGCGCTCGAGGACAACGATCTCGAATTTCTCGTCCGAGCGGTACACCACTTCCTGCGCTGCGCCCGTGAGCAGGTTCTTCAGTTTCATCTTGCAGACGGACGCGTTACGGCCCGACTTCGAGAATTCAGTCTTGATCACGACCCAGGGTTTGCCGTCGATCATGAACACGTTGCCGGCGCGGAGTTCTTGTGCGGTTTTCATAGTGAGATAGCCAATAAGTTCGGAATGCGTGCGCGCCTGTGCGGGCGACCGCCCTGATGACGGTGAAGACGGCGATCGGTGAGGATTGTTGTCTGAATGGTCAGCACGCGGGAATCAAAGCGCACGCATTCTACCCGATTTTGCCTGCGAACTCGATCAGACCGGCCGCCAGCTCGCGCTGCCTACCCAATTGCGCAGCCCACTGCAAGGCATGCGCCTGAAGTTGCGGCAGCGCTGCCAGCAGGGCCGGCCATTCGGGCGCCTGGCTACGCGCCGGGGCGCGCGTGGGAGCGCGCTCCGGGTCGCCGTCACTCCAGCTGCGCATCGCGCGCATCACCAGCGCGGCCAGTCCCGGCTCCATGTTGGCGGTGTACAGCGAGAGGAAGGCATCGAGCTTGACCCGATGCGCACCATCATCCTGCGGATACAACTGCCACAGCATCGGCCGCCCCGCCCACTGCGCACGCACCGCGCTGTCTTCGCCGCGCACGAAGTTCAGGTCGCAGCTCCACAACAGCCGGTCGTAATCGTCAGGCGCCATGAAATGCAGGCCGTGCAGCGTCAATGCGCCCACCATTCTTGACTGCCCCGCCGGTGGCGCCAGTGGCGTGACGCCGTCCGGCACCACGCAATGCACCTTCGGGCCGCGGGCCATCGCATCAAATAACGCGGCAATGTTGGCACCCGGATAGCAGAACAGCGACACCAACGGCACGCCATCGGGCACCTGCAGACCCAGGCTCGCGAGGAAAGCGTGACGCTGCGCGTTATCGAAGCTGCGCCTTGCTTCGTCGTAGGCGATTTCCTTCAGCAGTCCGCCGGTGCAGGGGCTGAAACCCGGGAAATAAAAATGTTCGGTGAGCTTGAGCCGCGGGTGCGGCGACGGCAAACCATGGCTGCGCTCGACCCAGTCTTCGGCCGACAGGTATTCGAGGTTGATCCAGGCCGGCGCTTCATCGCACGCAGCCCTTGTGGCCATCGCCTCGAGATAAGCGTGTGGCAGCCGGCAGCCAAAGGCGGCAATCACCAGATCGGCAACGCCCTTCTCAGCGGCCGTCGCGGCACGGGTCTTGTTGATGGCCGCAGCTTCCGAAGCCTCCGTAGCCTCCGCTTGTGCGTACAGGGGCTCGGCCTCGCCATCGCGCCAGTGACGCACCCGGAAACCATCGAGCTGCTGAACCGGCAGCGACGGATCGAGCGCCGGCCTTAGCCGCTGCAGACGCTGCAGGTCATCGATCCACAGCGTGACGGCCAGGCCCTGGACCGCCAGCGCGCGCGCCAGACGCCAGCAGACGCCGGCATCGCCGTAGTTGTCGATGACTTCGCAAAAGACATGGGCTGAACGCAGTGTCTGCAGGGGCTGCATGGATTCAACAGTAGCGCTGGCCGCGCCGTAACCGGAGAGACCGAAGCCTACGCAGGCCGGCTCCGCCACGCAAGCACTGATTCCCTCAAGCAATTTGGTAAAAATGTCAACTTATGCCAAAGTTGCATAAAATCAAGTGACTACGGGCAATGTGTTCGGCAAGCGAGTGCTTTGCATCGGTCGTTGAATTCGAGAACCCCGAATCCCCAAGCCATCATGTATCAGCTCAAGGAAAGTCCGGAACGCGAAGAACAGCCACTGCTGTCTGTGGCCGAATTACCGACCCGCGATACCGCGCGCTACGTCGAGCGTGCAGGCTGGTATCTGCCGGTGCGGCTCAAATTCGCGGTGGCCATCGGTGCCGCGACCGCCTGGATGCTGCTTTCCATCGTGCTCGCCGGGCCGTGGGCCGAGGCGCTCGGCGCCTGGGTGACGATGCCCCTGGCGTGGGCGATCGTCGCTGGTATTGCGCTGATCCCCGGCTTCATGAATGCCTTCCTGCTGATCAGCCTCGCGCTGGATCGACGCCCGCCGCATGCGCCGCTGGAGCGCTACCCGGGCTTGTCCATTCTGGTTGCTGCATACAATGAGGAAGCGACCATCGTCGAAACACTGGAGAGCATCGCGCGCCAGCAGTATCCCGGGCCGCTCGAGGTCATCGTCGTCAATGACGGATCGAAGGATCGCACCGCCGACCTGGTGCGCGAGCAGCTGCCGAATTATCCATGGCTGCGCCTGCTCGACCTGAAGCAGAACGTCGGCAAGGCGAATGCCCTGAATGAAGCGCTGAAGCTGGTCTCGCATACGCTGACGGCGACGGTCGATGCCGATTCCTGGTTGTTCCGCGACGCGCTGGCCAGCATCGTCGAGCGCTATTTCCATGACCCGAAAAACACGCGCGCCGTCGCCGGCGCTGTCCTGGTGCGCAACTCTCGCGAAAGCTGGATGACGCGCGCGCAGGAATGGGACTACTTCCAAGGCATCGCTGCAATCAAGAGAGTGCAATCGATGTACCAGGGCACGATGGTCGCGCAAGGCGCGTTCTCGCTGTATGACACGGCAACCTTGAAGAAGGTCGGCGGCTGGCCAGACTGCGTCGGCGAAGATATCGTGCTGTCCTGGAGCATCCTGAAGCAGGGCTATCGCATCGGCCATTGCGAAGACGCGCTGCTGTTCACGAATGCACCAGCCTCATTGAAACAGTTCAGCCGCCAGCGCCAGCGCTGGGCGCGCGGCATGATCGAAGCGTTCAAGAAGCACCCGGGTATCCTGCTGATGCCGTCGCTGCCGACCACCTTCGTCTACTGGAACCTGTTGTTCCCTTTCCTGGACCTGATTTTCACCGCCGTCTTCATCCCAGGTGTGGTGCTGGCGCTGTTCGGCTACTACTGGATCGCCGGACCGATCACATTGGCGCTGGTGCCGATGGCGATGGCGATGAATTACTTCATGTACCGCATCGGGCGCAATATGTTCATCGACCTCGGCTTGAAGGTACGTTTCAATCCGTCGGGATTTTTCATCTACACGCTTTTCTACAGCCTGATCATGCAGCCGGTGTCACTCGCGGGCTATCTGTCCGAAGTGCTCAATCTGCGCAAGACCTGGGGTACCAAATAATGTCCAGCTTCCACGCCCGCACGCTGCGGCCATTGATGATGTCTGCCGCGGCACTGCTGCTGGCCACCACGCTGCCCGTCTGCGCTGTTGCCGAAGGACTGAAGCCGGCCGCTGGCGGCGGCCTCTATTACTCGACCGACAGCGAAGGCTTCAGCAGCCGCAGGCTGTCCGGCGATGGCATGGGGCTGTACCAGCACCTCGATGACAAGATCGGCCTGCGCTACACCGATTACGCATTCTCGAAACAAGGCTGGAGCCGCAGCGGCCAGCAACTGCGACTGGTCGCCAACCAGTTCGACCGCAAGACCCTGGACGGCTGGTCGGTGGAATCAGGCCTGTTCCGCGCCGCGAACAAGGACCTGTGGACGCTGGACGCCACCTGGCGCCAGACCCTCGCACCGGGCCGCTCGTACGAGCTGTTCGTGAACCGTGACTTTGTCGAGACCGCGACCGCGATCGACAATGGCGTGTCCTATGACTTCGCCGGTGGGGCCATCGACTATCAATGGCTACCCAAATGGACGACGGTCGGACTCGCAGGCGTCCAGAATTTTTCGGATGGCAACCAGCGCCGTCATCTGCGCGGCCGCCTGATCTTTCAGCCCTCGCTCGACCTTGGCCTGACCACGCAGCTGCGCTATCGGTGGTATGACAGCAGCAAGAGCGATGTCGGCCGTGCCTACTTCAATCCGTCGCGCTACGATGAAATGATGCTGGCCATCGGCTGGCGCCAGCGGGTCAATGACTGGCGTACCGCACTCACCGCAGGCATCGGCCGCCAGCGCATCGATGCCGGTGCGGCCACCACCACCCGCCTCGCCGAGGCATCGGCCGAACGGCAAATGGACGGTTATGCGCTGCGCATGCGTGCCGGCTATACGCATGCGGCCAGTCTGGCATCGTCGGACCCGAATTACTGGTATCGCTATGTGGCGATGGATGTGCTGATCCCGTTCTGATACAGCACCAGGCCAGGCCGACGAGTCAGGCCGGCCTCAGTCCCATTCCATCTGCAGGTACAACAGCTCCGCATTGCGCGGATTGACGCTGTCGAACAGCAGCCACTGCGAACGCTCGGATGCTGCGGCACGTGCCGTGACTTCCTGCAGCTTGAGACCGTCGGCCAGGCCACGCCGCACATCGTCCAGCAAGCGCTGCAGGTAGCGCTGCTGCTTCGCGAAATAGTCACCAGAGTCCTTGACCACCGGACCATGGCCTGGCACCGTGCGCGCAGCGCCGGAAGCCCGCAGTGAGTTCATCACGTCAAGCCATCCCTTCAGGTCACCCTCCAGCGAGGGCGCACGCTCAACGAACAACAGGTCGCCAGCCCACAGCGTGGACGTCCTTTCATCCAGCACGCTCAGGTCATGGTCGGTATGTGCCGCCTGCCATGCACGCAACAGCAGCCGGCGACCACCAAGCTCAATGACCATGGTCTCCTGAACCGTGCGCGTCGGCAGCACGATACGGCTGCCGTCGGCTGCGTCACCCAGCATGCGCTGCAGATTTTCTTCGTACTGCGCGCCGCGTGCACGCATTGCCCCCGGCAAGCGATGGTGACCGATGAACTCCGGCTGGTCTTGTGTGAAGGCTGCATTGCCGAAGATATGGTCGGAATGCACATGGGTGTTGATCACATAGCGTATCGGCAGCGATGAACGCTCGCGTATCGCTTCCCGCAACGCTTTTCCAATGCGGAAGCTGCCGCCGGTATCGATCACGGCGATGGCCTCATCGCCGATCACGAAACCGATGCTGGCGATGTCACCGTGGTAGCCATCGCCGAATTCCTCATGTGCGCCCTGATGCACGAATACGCCGGGCGCGATCTCGCTGACCGGCAGCGGCTCCGCATGCAGCAGCGGTGACGCCACCCAGGCAAGCGATGACAGCGTCGCAGCCAGCATGCAGCGCAAGCCCGCGCGCAGTGCCCCGTTGACAAAGATAGCGCGCTGCATGGACGGCGCGCTCAGGCAGTCGCCGAACCCGCTACCGGCTCGGCGGCGATCTGGCGCAGCGCCTGTGCAAATACGTCGGCCGGTTGCCCGCCCTGCACCAGATAGCGACCGTTGATGATCACCGACGGCACCGAGTGTATGCCCTGGTCCAGGTACAGCTGTTCTCGCTGACGTACGTCGTCGGCATAGTCACCACGGGCGATGATGGCTGCAGCCTGCTCGCCATCGAGGCCAGCCGCCATGGCTGCATTGCGCAATACCGCCGGGTCGGAAGGATCCAGCCCATCCTGGAAATAGGCTTTCAGCAGAGCGCGCTTGAGCCGGTGCTGCGCATCGGCTCCCGCTGTCTCGACGGCCCAGTGCAACAGCCGATGGGCATCGAAGGTGTTGTAGATGCGCTTGCGAGCACCGGGCGTGAATTCGAACCCAGCTTCCGCGCCGCGCTGGTATAGGTGCTGCTGGTTCTGCTCGATCTGCTCGGGCGTGATCCGGTATTTGCGACCCAGATGCTCGACGATGTCTTCACCCGCGGGCGGCATGCCGGGATTCAGCTCGAAGGGCTGAAAATGCAGTTCGACCTTGACGTCGTCCCTGACGCTGTCGATCGCTTTTTCAAGCGCGGCCAGCCCTACCGCGCACCATGGGCAAGCGATATCAGAGACGAAATCCAGGGAGAGTGTCGGGGTGAGTGTGGTGTGGGGGGTCATGGCTTTCCGTGTGTCGTGACAAGATGCCGGCATCGTCCAGTAACTGCTTGCGGCCGGTGATGCAAAGATGCTAGCACGCCCAAAGCTGTTGGCTCCAACCTGCCCCCGGGGGCAATTGCCGCTGCATGCCCGCGCTGCTAGCCTCGTTCGTCTTGCTTCAATCTGGCTTGTCAATCTTGAAAATAGTTATCCAGCCCGAGGACATCCGCTGATGCCGCTGCATACGCAGACCGCGATCTTCATGATCTGCCTGGTCTACCTGCTGCTGCATGCGGCGGTCTGGTTCGCGCTGTCCGAGCAGGAAAACAACCAGCTGCGGCTCTGGTGCGGCTCGGGGATCCTGTCGGGCATCGCGATCATTTTCCTGTCGATGCGCGACCAGGTCGGCGACGTCCTGTTCATCCATGCCGGGCAACTGGGCATGGTGCTGGGCAATGCCGGCCGGTCGATTGCGCTGCGCTGGTACCTGCCGCAGTCCGTCCGGCCGGCCGCGATCGCGCACTCACTGATCGCGATTGTTTTCTACATCGCATTTGCATCGGCTTTCTTCCATGGCGTGTCCGAGCATACGCTCGAAATCGCGTATCACTCGTTCTACACCATTATCTGTGTTGAGTATTTCCTGGTCGGCTGGCAGATGCGCACACAGGTTCAGCCGGGTTCACTGGGACCGCGCGTGCTGATGCTGGGTGGCGCCGTACTAACGGGATCGATAGGCTTCAAGGCGACGATGGTGATCCTCGGCCTGGGCGCGACCGACATCTATGCTCCTGGCATCGACCAGTATGTGCTGATCGCTGGCCAGTTCATCGCGATCACGCTGGTGAACATCGGCTTCCTGCGCATCTTCCTCGACCGCCGTGAGCAGCAGACCCTGCTCACCGAGCGCAGCCTTGCTGCTGCAGAAGAGCGAGCCAGCCTGCTGTCGCAACACAAGGCGGAATTGCAGGACTTGCTGATCGAGCGCGAAGAAATCATCCGCCAGCTGACGCTGTCGAACAAGACCGCCGGCATGGGCGCGCTGGTCGCCAGTCTCGCGCATGAACTGAATCAGCCACTGTGCGCGATACGGCTCAACACGCAACTGGTGGAGCGCAAGCTGGAGACGCCAGACGCTGACCTGCAAGAGACGCGCCACCATCTGGATTCCATCATCGCGGACAACAAGCGTGCCGCGAACATCATTACCAAGCTACGCAACTTGTTCGAGAACCGACAAAGCGAGAGTGGTCCCGTCGAATTCGATAGCCTGGTACGCGATACGCTGCTGCTGGTTGAAGCACGCGCCCGCTCGGAGAATGTCGCACTGCGCGTCGCACTCGGATCAGATGTGGTCATCAATGGCGACCAGACGCAGCTGCAGCAAGTGCTGCTGAACCTGTTCAACAATGCGCTCGATGCGCTGGGCAATCTGGCCCAGGCCGACAAGTACATCGACGTCCACACCGGCGTGCGCGGCGATCGCCTGATGCTGGTGGTCGAAGATAACGGGCCGGGCATACCTGCTCCGGTTCAAGACTCGGTGTTTGATCTGTTCAAGACCACCAAGGCCGATGGCATGGGAGTCGGCCTGTGGTTATCGAAGACCGTGGTCAATGCGCACCGGGGCGATATTCGCTTCACGAGCGCCGGCGGCCATGGTACCCGCTTCGAGGTCGACTTGCCGATCGACTGAGCATCAGTGAGGCTGGTTTATACTCGACAAGACTTCCACCCGCCGACCTGACCGGATGCCGTGATGACTGTCCCCAAGCCCCTGTTACCAGCGCAGCTGCTGGCAGCGCTGTTTGCTGCGGTGCTGGCCATGCCAGCCGATGCCGCGACCTACAACTGTGTAACGACAGCCTTCCGCGGCAACAAATGGATCTGCAAGGAAGATCCCACGGTCTGCACCTTCACCTTCACAGTCAATGAAAAGTCGAAAGCGATGACCCGTCGCGCCAGCGACGAAGAGCCCCGCGTACCGGTGACCGTGGACAAATGGGAAGAAGGCAAGATCATCGCGCATGAAGACCGCAATCGCGTCGACAGCCGCTTCATCGAACAGTACTACTACAAGATCGAGCTTGAGACGGGCAACTTCCTGATGGCCAATGAATACATGACCAACAGCGGCCGCTATCTGACGCAGGAAGAGCTGAACGCCGCCGACCCGAAGAAATACGCTCGCTGGTTCAAGCCACGGCTGTTCTCCGAGACCGGCACCTGCCGATTCAAGCGCCGCGACTGACGCATCATCTCTCGGTGCTGGCCGCTGTTTTCAGCGCGGCCTGACGCGCTTGTCACCGAGTTTCGCACCGGCAGTCTCGAACGCACGGTCGAGGTAGACCGTGAAGAACTGGTGGTCACCACCGACCAGCGGCTCGGTCAGCAGTTCGCCGGCAGCGTTCACGAACACCAGTGTCGGCGCAACCTTCACGCCATAGCGCCTGGCGACTGCCGTTGGCGTCGTCACCGTGCCATCGAAATCCTTGATCGCCTGCCGGCCCGTCATCGTGATCTCGCGTATCTGCGGAGGATCATTGCCAGCCTCGCGGATCATCGGTAGCAGATAATTCGTACGCACGACCTTGCAGTAAGGGCACTCGGGCAGCGAGAACATCAGCACCAGGGGCTTGCCTGCCTGCTGCGCCTGCGTTGCCTCGCTGCGCAAGTCCTCGACCATCACCAGGCCGTGCGGATTGGCGTACGCGGGGACGGTCGCTTGCAGTCCGGCGGCCAGCAGCAAGGTGCCGACCAATTTCAGGAATCGATTCATCGTGCTGTCCTCAGGTTCGGGTCAAGTGCGGTTCAAATACGGCTCAAGGCGAAGCGGCTGCCTGGCAGACCAGCTCGCCGCTGGTTTCCGTCATGTCACCTGACTTCGGGTGCTGTCGGCGTCCCTCGGCGCGCAGCCGCAGCGTTCGACGGTCGAGAATGAAATCCATCGCGATCTCGGTACCGTCGGGCGTCACGCCGAGGCTGCGGCAACGTATCGCATCCTCGCCCTGCTCACAACCGCAGATCTCGACCTTCTTCTCGAGGCAGCCGGCCGCCAGCTCGGGCGGCCGCTTCACATAGCCGGCCTCGGGATTGACCGTGATGCGCGCGCGTTGCTGCCTGAATTCGGGCTGGCTGCCATCGAACAGGTTCTCGACCTTGAGCTTGCCACTGCAATCGACATGCCACACCTGGGCGTGCGCTGGCAGCATGGACGTCAGAGTCAGCGCGAGCATGCCGATCACAAGGCTGCGGTATCGGCCAGCCTTGCAGGCACGCATCGTCAGAGGCCAGGCCATCGTCAGGCGATGACCACGCCTTCGTCGGTACGCGTATCGCCAAGATTGTCGACCCAGGTCACGCTGATCGGGTCGCCCTTCTCGGCGCCATGGAAAGTGAAGACCAGATACGGGTTCTCCGACACCGCCATGCCCAGCCGCGCATTGAAGACAACACGGTCCTTGCACTTGACGACCAGGGTCTCGATGTAATGTGGGGGTATGCGCGTGCCCTGCTCATCGCGCCGCAAGCCGGACTCCATCGGATGCCTGACCTGCAGCTTGACTTCGACGGCGCCGTTCAGCAGGAACGCGCGGATTTTCATGGGTTCGCTCATTTTCTCTTCCAATGTCTACTTCGTTCCGCGCGACGCGCCAGCCGGGTCGATGGCAAGACGCGGCGGCGCAGACAGTACGCAGGGTACGGCAAGCCGTCGCAACGCAGCCAGCGGCCCGGCTGGCGTGTCGCTCAGCCGCAGCCACCGCCGCCGGCGCGTACCTTGATCATCGTGCTGCCAACGTAGAAGTTGCCTTCAGCGCGCACGATGCCGTAAATGGTCGAGGTCTCGCCCATCTTGATACGGGTGCTGAGGGTGGCATCGGTACCGGGAGGCAGCTCGAACACGGCCGTCATCGGTGTCGGATTCTTCTGCACGAAGATGGCCATCAGGTCGGTCTTGGGGATCTTGCTCTCCATCGACAGCGGCACCACAAAACCGCTGCCGACGAGCTCGGGACCGGACAAGGTAATCAGGTTGCTGTCCATGACCGATCCGCCGCCCATCGCAGCGACGGCAGCGGCGACAGTCTTCGCATCGGGCAGTGTGCCATCCCATTCTGCGCCGAACACTTCTGACGGCTTGATGACGCCGGCCGCGAAGGCCAGCGACAAGGCCGTGCCCAGGCCAAGGAAATCGCGTCTCTCCATCCGTGAGTCTCCTGTCTCGTTATTTTTCCGAGCTTGGCTCGGCCTTTATTCCCTCATGATGCTCGATTTCTTGCCACAAGTGTCGGAAATGCCAGTTTTTTGCTCGGGCAATGCGAGCGCCGGGCGCAAAAAAGCCCGCCGGCGCGTGCGCGGGCGGGCTTCTCAGGTGCGCCGGTCGTACTCAGGCCGACTTCAGCAGCGGTGCCGGCTCGATCTGGTCCAGCGCGGCTTTCAGGTGGCCGACGGTGCGATCCACATGCAGCAGCTTCTCGAGGCCGAACAGGCCCAGGCGGAAGGTGCGGAAGTCATCGCGCTCGCCGACCTGCAGCGGGACGCCGGCGGCAGTCTGCATGCCGAGTGCCACGAACTTCTTGCCATTCTGGATATCCGGATCGGTGGTGTAGCTGACCACCACGCAGGGCGCCTGGTAGCCCGGCGCAGCGACGCTCTTGTAGCCCTTGGCCTCGAGCATCCGGCGCACCTTGTCGCCGAGCTCGATCTGCGCCTGCTTCAGCTTGTCCCAGCCGGCGGCACGCGTCTCGAGCATGGTATCGCGCAGCTGGCGCAGGCCATCGGTTGGCATCGTGGTGTGGTAGATGTGCGAGCCTTTTTCATAGGTCTCGACGATTTGCAGCCACTTCTTCAGGTCGCAGGAATAGCTGGTGCTGGTGGTGCCATCGATGGCGGCACGTGCGCGGTCGCCCATCGCAATCAGCGCGCAGCATGGCGAGCTGCTCCAGCCCTTCTGCGGCGCAGTGATGATGACGTCCACATGGCAGGCCTGCATGTCGACCCACATGGCGCCGGATGCGATGCAATCGAGCACGAACAGACCATCGACCGAGCGCACGGCGTCGCCAACGGCTTTCAGGTAGTCATCCGGCAGGATCAGGCCGGCCGAGGTCTCGACATGCGGCGCGAACACGACTGCGGGCTTTTCTTTCTTGATCCAGGCAACGACTTCATCGATCGCCGGCGGCGCGTAATCGCCTTCGAAGCCCGGATGCGCCTGGCTGGCCTTGATCACGTGCAGGTCTTTCGAGATGTGGCCCATCTCGAAGATCTGGGTCCAGCGATAGCTGAACCAGCCATTGCGGATGACCGCACACTTGCGGTCAGTGGCGAACTGGCGCGCGACAGCTTCCATGCCGTAGGTACCCGAGCCCGGCACCACAACCGCCGACTTGGCGTGATAGACCTCCTTCAGGGTAGACGAGATGTCATTGATCACGCCCATGAAGGCCTTCGACATGTGGTTCAGCGAGCGATCGGTGTACACCACCGAAAATTCGAGCAGGCCATCGGGATCGACGTGGGGAAGCAAGCCGGGCATAGGAATTCCTGTCTGGGTAAATATGAAGTCTGGAGCCGGATTATCGAGCAGCAAATCCGCAGGGAAAGCCAGAGTTTAACAGAGCCTACCCGGCCGGCATTGTGCATGGCAAAACCGCCCTGACTTCCACGCGCTCGCGTGGGATTTTTGGCAAGTACACGCAGCTTGACGACTGGCTATAGAATCGCGCCTTTCCCCAAACACGACCCAGGTTCCCCGGAGACACCATGCAAAGCGATATCGAAATTGCACAACAAGCGAAAATGAAAAAAGTAGTGGATGTCGCCGCGACGCTGGGCATCCCGGAAGACTCGATCGAGCCGTATGGCCACTACAAAGGCAAGATCTCGCTCGACTACCTGGATACGCTGAAAGGCAAGCCGGATGGCAAGCTGATCCTGGTCACCGCGATCAGCCCGACCCCGGCCGGCGAAGGCAAGACCACCACCACCGTGGGCCTCGGCGATGCGCTCAACCGTATCGGCAAGAAGACCGTGATCTGCCTGCGCGAGCCATCGCTGGGCCCGGTATTTGGCGTCAAGGGCGGCGCGGCCGGCGGCGGCCATGCGCAGATCGTGCCGATGGAAGATATCAATCTGCACTTCACCGGTGACTTCAGC
>CAZCDW010000045.1:0-15814 GCA_964497485.1 uncultured Bifidobacterium sp. | reverse complement strand
AACTCGTCGTCGTCCTCATCGAGGTTGCCCGACAGCGTGACCAGATTGATCTGCAACTCTTGCAGGTCATAGCGGCGGCCAATGATTTCCTCGATCGTCTCGCGCTTGATCACCAGACGATTCGGCGCGTCGATCTTCACCAGTCCCGGCGAATAGACGACTTGCGCCTCCGGGTTGTCGGCGACGATCGCGTCGACCAGCGGGCGCGATTCTTCATTGGCCTGGAACGCGATGAATACGTTGGACATGTGTCTTCCCCTGAATATTGTTTTATCGTTGTGCTGCGGATGGCGTCAGAGCGTGATGCCGAGCTTGGCGACGCGCGCATTGAATGCGGCGCGCACGGTGCCCAGCGCGTCCTGCCCGAGGTCGCCGAGCGCGATCTCGGCCACCGGTGCCAGTGCGGCCTGCACACGGTCCGTCCAGGTTTTGATCCAATCGGTGACGATCTGCTTGTTTTCTTCCGATTCGGCGACGGTCGCCTTCACGACGGCGTCCACCCAGCGCGCGCACTCGTCATGCCACTCGGGCATGAAGGAAGTCAGCATCGCGACCGCGGTGCCGCCCTTGATGGTCAGGTGCTCGTCAATGTAGGAGCCGTAGATCAGCGGGTACAGCATGCCGTCGATGCACAGGTTCTGCGCAACGAACATTTCCATCGGGTCCTTCATCACCAGCGTGTCTTCGACCAGTCGGCGCAGCACTTGCCAGCGCGGATCGTTCAGCCAGTCATTCTTGCCGGCGTCGAGCACGCCGGGCTCGTCGACCGCCAGGCCGAAGCGGGTCAGGTATTGCGCGATGCCGAGGTGGTCCATCGCGTGGAAATTGCAGGCTGCGGTGATCGCGGTGCCATAGCCATAGGCGCAGATGAAGGTGTTGTTCATGTTGCCGGCCCAGGCCACATGGCGAAGCGGCATCAGCACCTGGCAGGCGCTGGCACGCACCTCATCGGTCATGCGCGCCAGCAGGCCGCGCGAATCGACGAACTGGTAGTTGGCCTCGACTGCCTCGTGCTGGCGCGCGCGGGTGATGGTCCAGTTCGCGTAGTAATACTGGCGCGGATCCTTCAGCACATACCAGTCGGCCAGCTTGACGGCCGAACGTGACGCGTCGAAGATTTCATACTGTGGGTCCCAGGTCGGCCGGTAGTGGAAGTTCTGCGTAGGCTGCATGCCCAGCGTCGCCTCCTGATAGCGGGTGGCAGGCTTGTCGCCGCCGATGTGCTGCGCAACGCGGGTGAAGGTATTGCGGGCCGGCTTGATTTCTTTGGCCTGCAGGTCAATGCTCGTCATGGTTGTCTCCCAGCTTGTCCCCCACGGCTTCGGTGAGGAATTCGACGTTGTTTTTGGAACAGAAAGCGTTGAATTCGGGTTCGGGCAGCGTCAGCTCGACGCTCATGTCGGGCCAGCCGACCGAGAACTCGAACTCGACAAAGCCATTCGGCCGCCGCGCGGTGATGCGCACATAACGACGGGCCAGCGTGGCCTCGTCGGTATTGATCGCATCGATCGCGCTCTGGATGGGGCCGGGAAGGCTGGATCCGGTTGGGGAATTGCTCATTTTTGGCAATTGTTCCTGTATAACAAGTTATGTTGTCTCCGCATAACTCCTATGCAATCGTCGTGCCAATCGCCTGATTTCATTTTTGGAATATCGATAAAAATGTGATGAATGCAGGGATTTAGCACAAGCAACCCTTCCAGAATTCAAAACGTCAGCGTTTCGCATTGCAGCAAAAATGGGCTTTGTGCAGGCTTTTTTTGACCAAATGATCAAATGACTTGAAAGGCATTTCATGAAATGATGAAATTGCTTGAAGGCCTTGTAAATTTTCAAGCTTTCCTATTTCTCGAAAATTATCGATAATTTGCGCATGTCTACCGATTCCCTGCTACCGCTGCCTTCCGACGCGGATTTACGCCGGCTGGTCCATTTCTCGGCCGGCGACGGCCGGATCTGGCTCGCTGGCCACCGTATGGTGTTGCTGCATGCGGAGGCGCTCGGCGCGTTCCGGCGGGAGCTGATGCAGACCATCGGTCCGATGCAGACCCGGCGCGTGCTCAAGCGCGCCGGCTATGCGGCCGGCATGCGCGATGCGGCGCTCGCGCGGCAGGTGCGCCCGAGCGCGAGCCCATGGGAGCAGTTCGCGGTCGGCCCGCAGCTGCATATGCTGGAGGGCGCGGTACAGGTAACGCCCGAGGACTGCCATTTCGATGTCGAGGGCGGCACCTACCATGGTCGTTTCCGCTGGGACCAGTCGTGGGAGGTCGAGACTCATGTGCGCTCCTTCGGCCCGCAGGAAGAGCCGGTGTGCTGGATGCTGCTCGGCTATGCGTCCGGCTACACCACGGCGTTCATGGGGCATCAGATCCTGTACAAGGAGGTGCAATGCGCCGCCTGCGGTCATGATCACTGCATGATCGAGGGCCGGCCGGTCGCCGACTGGCCTGATGCCGAGCAGATGAAGGCCGACTATGAAGAAGACTCACTGCTGGTGCGGCTGGAAGACCTGCAGGCCGAGATCGACAGCCTGCGCACCTCGCTGCAGCCGAGTGACGACCTCGGCGAGCTGATCGGCCGCTCCAAGGCTTTCCAACAGGCCATCGACATGCTGCGCAAGGCGGCGTCAACGCAGGTGACGGTGATGCTGACCGGTGAGACCGGTGTCGGCAAGGAGCGCTTCGCGCGCACGCTGCACAAGATGAGCGCACGGGCCGACAAGCCCTTCGTCGCTGTCAACTGCGCGGCGCTGCCCCATGAACTGATCGAGAGCGAATTGTTCGGCGCCGAGAAGGGTGCCTTCACCGGCGCCGGCAGCGCGCGCCCCGGACGTTTCGAGCGCGCCGACGGCGGCACGCTTTTCCTCGACGAGCTCGGCGAATTGCCGCTGGCCGCGCAGGCCAAGCTGCTGCGTGTGCTTCAAATGGGCGAAGTCGAACGATTGGGCTCGACCAGCTACCGCAAGGTCGATGTGCGCGTGGTCGCCGCGACCAATGTCGATCTCGCGGCAGCGGTCGAGGCGGGTCGTTTCCGGCGCGACCTGATGTACCGGCTGAATGTCTATCCGATCAATATCCCGCCGCTGCGCGACCGCGTCGAAGATATCGAGCCGCTGGCCAATCACTTGCTGCAGCAGTTCATGGCCCAGCACAACAAGCGCGTGGCCGGTATTACCGACCGGGCAATGGATGCGATGCGCCGCTATCCGTGGCCCGGCAACGTGCGTGAACTCGAAAACATGATCGAGCGCGGCCTGATCGTGAGCTCGACCGGGCAGATGGTCGATGTCGGCGACCTGTTCGCGATGCCGGTCGGAATGCCGCCTGTGACGGTCAGCGAAAGCGGCGACCTGCAGCAGAGCATGCCCGCCGACATGGATACCTTGTTCGACGACCTGCAGCGGCGCGGCCTGAGCCTCGATGCGCTCGAGGATTGCCTGATCCGCGAGGCGGTATCGCGCGCTGGCGGCAACCTGTCGGCGGCGGCCCGCTCGCTCGGCCTGACACGTCCGCAGCTGAGCTATCGGCTGCAGAAGACGCGCGAGCGCTGAGCTGGCTGTCTTCCCTGTGCTGAAGTCAAGACCTGACCCAAAGAACTGATATGGCAAAAAGAACTTTTGTTCGATCTGTCGATGCCGACACCCGTCCTGGCGACACCGGTGCGCGCACCCTGATCGAGCACACCTATCTGCAACTGCGCGAGGACGTCCTGAATGGACGGCTGCCTCCCGGCGAAAAGCTCGTCATCGAACGGTTGAAGGATCGCTACTCGGTCGGTGCCGGCACGCTGCGTGAGGCGATATCGCGGCTGGTCAGCGAGGCCATGATCAGCGCCGAGGGACAGCGCGGCTTCACGGTGACGCCGATCAGCCTTGATGACCTGGTGGATGTGACCCATGTGCGGGTCGGCCTGGAGACCGAGGCGCTGCGCGCGTCGATCCGCAAGGGTGATGATTTCTGGCGCAATCGCTTGCGGATCGCATTCGAGCGCATGTCGGCGCTGGAGCAGCCCCTGCAGCCCGAGAATGTACCTGCCTGGGAAGCGGCCAATGCGGAGTTCCATGAAGCCTTGCTGTCTGCCTGCGGCTCACAATGGACGCTGCGCATGATCCGGCAGCTGACCCAGCACTGCGAGCGCTATCGGCGCTATGTGATCGGCATGAAGTCCGGTCGTGACGTGCACAGCGAGCACCAGATGATTTATGACAGTGCGATGGCGGGCAACGAGGCACGCGCGGCCCTCGCATTGGAGGCGCATATTCGTGAGACCACCGAGCTGATCAAGCGTGGCATCGAGCTTGGCGCGCTGCCTATCGGCAAACAGGACAAGACCTTACCTTCAACCTGACTCTGCATATCAACATGAGCAACGACACTCCCAGCCCCGAAATCGGCCGCAGCATTGATGCTGGCGGCATACGCGTCAACTATCACGACCACGGCAGCGGCTTCCCGGTGCTGATGATCCACGGCTCCGGCCCCGGCGTCTCCGCCTTTGTGAACTGGCGGCTGGTGATGCCCGAACTGGCGAAGCAGCGCCGTGTCCTTGCGCCGGATATGGTGGGCTTCGGCTTCACCGAGCGCCCGGCCGGCATGGTCTACAACATGGACAATTGGATCAAGCAGGCGATCGACTTTGCCGATGCACTCGGCCTCGAACAATTCGACCTCGTCGGCAATTCCTTCGGTGGTGCGCTGTCGCTGGCGCTGACGATTCGTCATCCGCAGCGCGTGCGCCGTCTGGTGCTGATGGGCGCGGCCGGCGTGGCTTTCCCGATCACCGATGCGCTGGATGCGGTGTGGGGCTACGAGCCTTCGTTCGAGAACATGCGCCGCATCATGGACGTATTCGCCTATGACCGCGGCCTGGTGAATGACCAGCTTGCGCAGCTGCGCTACGAGGCCAGCGCACGCCCCGGCTTCCATGAAAGCTATGCAGCGATGTTCCCGGCGCCGCGCCAGCGCTGGGTCGATGCACTGGCCAGCCCCGAGGCCGACATCGCGAAGATCGACAAGGAAACCCTGATCGTGCACGGTCGCGAAGACAAGGTGATACCGCTCGAGAATTCGCTGCGGCTATCCCAGCTGATCTCGCGCTCGCAACTGCATGTGTTCGGCCGTTGCGGCCACTGGACCCAGATCGAGCATGCGGCGCGCTTTGCACAGCTGGTGGGGAACTTCCTTGCCGAGGCCGACCGCGCCTGATTACCTCGCCTGCCAGCGCGTGAACGAAGCCGGCCCGATGCGGCTGTATTCGTCACGTGCGCTCTGCGCGATCACCTTCGGTATCACGGGGATGAAAGACCAGTTCTCTCCCTGCGAGAGGAAGCCTTCGGCCCACGCGCCGCACAGTACGCCTTCCTCATGCAGGTAGGGCTCGCGCTCCTTGAAGTTGTCCCTGAATTCCTTCAGCAGCGCGGCGCGCCTGGTCGCGATCTCCTGTGACGCATCTGCGCTCTTGTCGCGCCGTTCGCCCGCATAGACCTCATCGAAAATTTTTTGCGCCTTTCGGAATTTGGCCGACAGCGTCGCATCGTCGGCATTGGCGTCGACAAACACCGCAAACACTGCCGAGCAGCGCAGCGCTTGCGTCGCGATGCGCGATTCCTCGGCCATTACGGAGCCGGCGTTCAGCAGCAGCGACAGGACAGCAATGCACGGCAAAGAGCGGAAGCGTGGGGCGAAAAGCATGGAAATCCTCGGACAGTGGTGGGCAGGGCGGGGCGCCATCCATTGCTGCAGGTCAGGGCGGCAAACCGGCAGCTGACAGGCTCGAGACCCGCCTGAGCGAAATACTATATTTAATCATATAATATGAGCCGGACCGCCACAAAACCGTGGCGGCAAAACCTGACCCTAGTTTCTCATGGTAATTACCGAAATAGAACCGCAAGTCGCCCACGCCAGCAGTGATGCCGACCTGCTCGATACCGACAAGCTGCGCACCGCCGCCCAGAAGGCCGTGCGCGCGCTGCGCATGATGGCCAATGAAGACCGCTTGCTGCTGCTGTGCCAGCTGTCGCAGGGCGAACTGTGCGTGCAGGACCTCGAAGAGGCGCTCGACATCCGGCAGCCGACCTTGTCGCAGCAGCTCGGTGTGCTGCGCAACGAAGGCGTGGTCAGCACCCGGCGCGATGGCCGGCGCATCTACTACAGCGTGTCCGATCCCGAACTGCTGCAGGTGCTGGGCGCGCTCTACACCACTTACTGCCCCAAGGAGTAATCGATGACCATAGACTGGAATGCATTCACCCCCTGGTGGGCGCTGGCCGGCGGCGTGCTGATCGGCATCTCGGCCGCGATGTTCGTGCTGCTGAACGGCCGTATCGCGGGCATCAGCGGCATCCTCGGAGGTTTGCTGAAACGCGAGCCGGGCGATGCCGGATGGCGCATCGCCTTCCTGCTCGGACTACTGCTGGCGCCAACCGTCTATGCGCTGTTCACTGCGCTGCCGGCTCGCAGTATCGAAGCGAGTGACGGTGCGCTGGTGCTCGCAGGTTTGCTGGTTGGCGTCGGCACCCGTTAGGGCGGCGGCTGCACCAGCGGCCATGGGGTCTGCGGGCTGTCACGCTTTTCTCCGCGCTCACTGGTGGCGACGCTGGCCTTTATGGGCGCCGGTTTTGCGACCGTGTTCGTCACCCGTCACTTGCTGGCATTCTGAGGAGGCTGAGATGACTTTGTTCACCGCATTTCTGTCTGGCCTCGTGTTCGGACTCGGCTTGATCGTGTCGGGCATGGCCAATCCGGCCAAGGTGATCGGATTCCTCGATCTGGCCGGTGCCTGGGACCCGTCGCTGGCGCTGGTGATGGCCGGCGCGATCGGCGTGGGCGTATTTGCTTTCCGCGTCGCGCATCAGCGCATGGAAACCATGCTGGGTGTCGAACTGAAGCTGCCGAAGCTCACGCACATCGACAGGCGCCTGATCGTGGGGAGTGTGTTGTTTGGCGTGGGTTGGGGCATCGGCGGCTTTTGCCCAGGGCCCGGTATCGTCGCACTGGGTGCCGGTGAGTCCAAGGCCGCGGTGTTCGTCGCGTCCATGATTGCAGGTATGCTCATCTTCGAATGGCTGGAGAAGCGCGCAGCAAGGTTACGTGCCGAGGCCGAGGCTGTTGCGGAGAGCACGGGGTCGTGATCGCTGGCGACCCAGGCAGTTGGTGGCCAACAATCGCCACCATTGGCGTGCTGGTGCTCTACCAGGCATTATTGGCGCTGGCCGAGCGATTCAATCCACACAGCGTCGCACGCAGCAGCCATGCACGGCTGCGTGCGATCTGGTTCGTTGCGATCGCGCGGCGTGATGGTGACGAGATTCTTGCGGTGCAGACGCTGCGCAATTCGCTGATGTCGGCCACGATGACGGCGTCGACGGCGGCACTGGCGCTGATGGGCTCGATCACGCTGGCTGCCCCATCCTTCAATGCGCTGACGGCCGATGATCCTGGTGCGTCGGCCTTGCTGACACCCCGCCATATACTGGAACTGGTACTGCTGCTGTTCCTGTTCGTGTCGCTGGTCTCATCGGTGATGGCGGTGCGCTACTACACCCATGCGAGCTTCATCGCCGGCATGCCGGCCGATGCGCAGGAAAAGCGGCATTGGATCCCCATTGGCGAGACCTATGTGCGCAAGGCCGGCCTGTTCTACAGCACCGGGCTACGCTACTTCGTGTTGATCGCGCCGGTCGTCATCGCCATTGTGCATCCGTTGGCTGGCCCCGTCGCCGCCATACTGGTCACGGCAGTGTTGTACAGTCTCGATAAAAGCCATCCCGTCGAGACCTGACCGTGTTCCAGAGTTCATTACGTCCCTTCCGCCTCGTCCTGCTGTTGCTGCTCCCTGCACCGCTGATCGCGTTGGCGGGAGCGGGCGGCGCCGGCGACATCGCGACTGCGTTCCCGGTCAGGGAGACCATCGAGCGCCGTGGTGACCGCGCGACCCTGGTCGTGCTGTTCAGCTACAGGCGGATGAAGACAGGCTATGTGACGAACAAGGAAAGCCCGAAGGCCTTCTACTACAACTCGTCGAAGGCGACGATGGAATTCGACTGCAAGCGCAAGAAGTCACGCATCATCAGCACCGTGTTTTTCTCCGACCGCTCTGGTCTCGGCAACATCGTCCATCAGCAGGATGCCAAAGGCGCCTGGGCGGACGAGCATGACCGCCGCCCGCAGGAAAGCCATTTCGCGATCGCCTGCGAATCGCCTGTCGGGAGCAAGCCATGATCATCATTCGCCGACTTGCCGCTCTGCTGTGTCTGTTGATGCTGTCTGCCTGCGGCGAAGATCCGATGGAAGCCTGCATGAAGAAAGGGCTGGGCAGCCTGACCGAAAACGGTGCCAGCCGTGGCGAGTACATCAAGGCGCGCGACAAGGTCAGGCAGGACTGCGAGCGTCGCTTGCACTGAAGCTGACGTCGACGCCGGCTCCCACGTCACGGCGCACCGGCCTCAGGCCGGTGTCGCGCAGTTCACCATCCAGCTGATGCCGTAGCGGTCCACCACGCTGCCGAAATACGCGCCCCAGAACATGTCTTGCAGCGGTATCCTGACCTGTCCGCCTTCCGCCAATGCGTCGAACAGCCGCTTCGCCTCATCGCGCGTATCCGGTTCCAGGTTCAGGTGCATGTTGTTGCCGGTGGTGACACGCATCCCCATGCTTTCGACGGCATCGGTGCCCATCAGCATGTGGCCGCCGAGTATGGGCAGCTCGATGTGCAGCACTAGTTGCTTGTCGGCGTCCGACAGCGGATGGTCGGGATGGGCCGGCGCTTCGTCGAAGCGGGCAATCGGGCCGGCAAACTCGGTGCGGAATACCGAGCGGTAGAAATGGAAGGCTTCCTCGGTCTTGCCGGAAAAGTTCAGGTAAGTACTGACGCGTGCCATGGGAACTCCTGGAGCGGGTTGCGAACGCTAGCGTTGGCGGTTGACGGTGTTGCCCAGATCTTCACCGCTTTCATCGAATTTATCCAGCTCGCGCAGCACGTCCTGTTGCGCGGCACGCGTGCGTGCGAGCCTGTCTGCCAGGTCTATGCTGAAGGTTTGCAGGCGTATCGGTTCGACATTCACGGGTGGGGCAGCAGGCGTGGGCGGGTCATCCGGCTTGCGCAGATTGGCCTCAGACAATGCAGAGGCCGGTGAGGCAACCGGTGCGCTGTCAGCGATGGTGCGCGCCACGACCGGGCCGTTGCCGTCGGTGATGACCTGCGACTGCACCGGGCCGCTGAGCCTTTCTGCGGGTACGGCTGCGGGCTTGCCATGCCGGCCGACCGAGCGCTCGTGGTCGCCGCCAACCCGGAAAACCTGCAGGACTTTGCCAGCCAGCGTAGCGTGGCCCTGGTCGGATGACGGTTTTTTCAAGATCGAGCTCTTTGAGGTGGATGTGGCGGGCACATGCGCTTGCATGTAATGCGCGCCAGTGTAACCCGACCGCGCATGGCGATCGCTTAGAGCCTCTTGGTTTGCGACCGCAAGCGCCGTAATTCAGAAGAGCTGCATTTGCGGCTCGCCCAGCAGATGGTCGGCGACATACTGCAGCAGTTTGCGGTGATGGTCGCCGTCATGCCAGTGCGGCTGCATGTATTTGCGCTGGTACCAGAATTGTTCGCTCTCCAGATGGCAGCCGATCAGGCCGATATGGCCCTGAACGATGGCCATCGGGTCGCCGTTGGCATAGGTGGCAACCGTCTCGAAGCTGCCACCGACAAAGGTCGGGCCATCATAGAAATACATGCGTTGGGGCTGTCCCTGCCAGTCGACCGGCAGCGTCGTGCCGTATGACGAACGGATGTCGGCGCGCGGTCGTTTGATGTATTGCTGTACACGCGTTTCGCGCAGGATGTCGAAGTAATAGGCGTCGGCCCAGTACGCACCCATGCACACACCGAGATATTTGCCGCCGCGTCGCAGGAAGCGCTTGACCTCGGGGGCGTTGGCCTTGAGTGCATGATCGAATTTGCCGGCGTCGCCATAGCCGCCGGGGAAGATCACGAGATCGACATCATCGAAGAAGCCTTCATGCACCGCATGCTTGGTGAAGATGCGCAGGTCGTAGGCCGGTGACAGTGCCTTGACGATCCCGTTCACCGACTCTGTCGAGCAGATCGGGTGGTGCAGGAAGATGGCGACGTTCTTCTTCACGAGATCCAGGGGGCAGGCAGGGCAGGGCTGTGCAGAGGGTGCATTGTGCTAGATTTCGCAGTGAATTGCCTACCGGCAATTTCATCGACACGCCCAGCACCCCGAAGAAAAATATCAAGATGCTAAATGTCGTTTCCTCTGCGCGGAACGCGCTGGTTTTGCTGTTGATGGTGCTGTGTTTCGCCGGCTGGCAGTCCTCTGCCGCTGCGGTCACGGTCGACGCAAGCACGCCCATCATCTTCAGCGACAAAAACGCGAGGGTGCTGGAAGACCCTGACGGCAGCCTGACGCTCGATACTGCGCTGGCACGCAGCCAGCAGTTCGCCCCCGCAGCGACACTGGGAGCGCCGCGCCAAGGCAGCCATTACTGGGTACTCAGCGAGCTCGACAGCCGGCTCGATGTCGACCGCGAGTTGCGCGTCGATGCGCCCGGCTGGTACGAGGTGTTCAGCTTCGTCGTCGATGGCAGCGGCCGCCGGCAGACTCTGCGGCAGTCATCGGTGTACTGGGTGCCGCTGGCACTGCTGGGCAATACCAATCCTTTCACGACGGCGGCCGGGCCCGAGTCCAGCCAGTGGCCGGTCTTCAATTTGCGGCGCGGCGAGAAACTGCAGGTGCTGACCCATCTGGTCCCCAACGTGAACCTGCAGCCGGCGGGCACGGCCGTGCAATTCATCGATCATCCGCGTTATCTTGAATTGCGTCGATATGGTCTGCATCTCGAAGGCATCTTGACCGGTGTGCTGTGCGCACTGGTGGTGTTCGGTTGGGCGTCCGCGTACCACAACCGCGATCGCACCAGCGTCGCCTATGCGACCTGGATCATGTTCGCGCTGCTGTCCGCGTCCAGCTTGCCGGTACATGACGGCGTGCGGCTGTACGAGTTCTATGTCGACATCGGCACCGGCCATGCGGGCAATGTCAGCCATGCGAACATCCTGCTGACTTCGCTCGCGTACTGCCAGTCGATGGGCTATGTGATCTTCGCGCGCAATTTCCTTGAACTGAAGTCGCGCATGCCGCGTGCCTTCATGTTGACCCAGGTTTATCTGGTGCTGACGCTGTCTCACCTGTTCATGCTGTTCTTCGTCGATCACGGACTGGGCGTAAAGACGCTGTGGCTGCCGCTGTGGGGCGGCATCCTGGTCACGCTGATGACAATCTATGGCTGCGCGTACTTGCGCTACCGGCAGGGCCTGCGCGTTGCGAAGTTCTTTATGCTGGCGATGATCCCGTACATCATCTTTCGCTTCATTTTCTTCCTCGGGCTGATCAATGTGCCGTCGCCGTTCACGCTGTTGCCCAAGACCGGCTTCGGCTACTTCATCCAGAATCCCAATACCGCGCAGGGCATCGGTGTCTGCTGCGAAGCGCTGATCATGGCGCTAGCGGTGTTCAGCAAGAACCGCTGGCTGCAGGAAGAACTGCGTCAGAACATCAAGGCCCAGGCCGAGCTGATGCAGAACCAGAACCAGGTACTGGAGGCCACCGTCGCCGAGCGCACCCGCGAGCTGGCCGACAGCATGGCCAAGGTCGAGCAACAGCATGAGATGGTGGTCGATTCCATCAACTACGCCAGCCGCCTGCAGAAGGCGCAGCTGCCGCGCGCGCAGCGGCTTGAAGGCCAGTTTGCCTCCATCCATGCGATCTGGGAGCCGCGCGACACCATCGGCGGCGATGTCTGGTGGGCGTCACTGCCGGATGCGCAGGGCCGGGTCGCGCTGGCGCTGGCCGACAGCACGGGGCATGGCGTGCCCGGTGCAATGCTGTCGGTGCTGATCTCGACCTCGCTCGAGCGTATGTTCGCCACGGATCCCGACCTCGACCCGGCATCGGCCTTGATGCGGCTCGACCACGCGCTGCGCATCGGCCTCAATCAGGACAGCGCGCAGGCCGAGAGCGATGATGGCTGCGATGCGGCGATGGTACGGGTGGACAAGCGGAACCGTGTGCTCGAGTTCGCCGGTGCCAAGCTCGGCCTGCTGCACCTGCGGCCGGATGGCCGCGTTGACCGCCTGCAGCCGTCGCGTGTGTCGCTCGGCTATCAGCAGTCACCGGCCGAAGCGCCGGCGCTGCAGCGCGTCGATTACGAGAGCGGCAGCACCTTCGTGATCGTGTCCGACGGCTTCACCGACCAGATCGGCAGCGATGGCAGCGACGGCAGTGCCCGCCGCGCGTATGGCTATCGCCGGCTGATACAACTGCTCGAGGCCGGCCCCGGTGAGCCGGCAGAGACCATTGCACGCCGCATGCGCGAAAGCCTGCGGCAGTGGCAGGGCGAGGAATTGCGACGCGACGATGTGACAGCCATCGTGTTCGCTCTGGACTGAGCGATCGCAAGGGCTGAACATCGCAATCGGTATCGCCCCGTGCTCGACATGCTGGCCAGCTCGGCTATGATGCTCGGATGATCGCGCTGCTCGAAGCCCATCGCGCGGGCCTGCTGGCCCGGGCCCACTGGTGGCCCAATATCGTGGCTGGCCTGGTGGTCGGCGTGGTCGCGTTGCCGCTGGCGATGGCGTTTGCGATCGCCTCCGGAGCGCGGCCCGAACAGGGCATCTACACCGCCATCATCGGCGGGGCCCTCGTGTCGGTACTGGGCGGTAGCCGCCTGCAGATCGCCGGTCCCACCGGCGCCTTCATCGCCATCCTTGCCGGTATCACTGCGCGCTATGGTATCGCCGGCCTCCAGGTCGCGACCCTGATGGCAGGGCTGATCCTGCTGTTGATGAGCGTCGCGCGCATGGGCAGCGTGATCCGCTTCATTCCTTCTCCGGTAATCGTCGGCTTCACGGCCGGCATCGCCGTCATCATCTTCATAGGCCAGTGGAGCGACTTCCTCGGCCTGCCGCGTCCGTCTGGCGAGCACTTCCATGAAAAGCTGTGGCACTTGCTCCAGGCACTGCCCGGATTTCACGCACCCACCGCAGGCCTCGGCCTGGTCGGCCTGTTGCTGGTGGTGTTCGCATCGCGCGTACCGGGTCTGGCGCGTGTGCCGGCGCCACTGGTCGCGATGGTCATCGTCACACTCGCGCAGCGAACGCTGCAGTTACCCGGTGTGGCGACCCTGGGTTCGGCGTTTGGCGGCATACCGACGGGCTTGCCTTCCTTTGCCTTGCCCGAGCTGCCACTGGCGCAATGGCTGGCGCTGATCGGCCCGGCCTTCACGATCGCCATGCTCGGTGCGATCGAGGCATTGCTGTCGGCCGTGGTTGCCGATGGTATGGCCGGCACGCGGCATGACGCGAACCAGGAGCTGCTGGGGCAGGGGATCGCGAACGTCGTCGCGCCACTGTTCGGCGGGTTTGCTGTCACGGGTGCGATCGCGCGTACGGCCACCAATATTCGCTATGGTGCGAGCAGTCCGCTGGCCGGCATCGTGCATGCGCTGCTGTTGACGAGTGTGCTGTTGTTCCTTGCGCCGTTGGCGTCGGATATCCCGCTGGCAGTACTTTCGGCCATTCTGTTTGTCGTCGCCTGGAATATGAGCGAGGTGCGTCACTTCGCACGGCTGCTGAAAACCGCACCAAAGGCTGACCGTTTCATCCTGCTGATTACTTTCCTCTTGACCGTGTTTGCCGATCTCGTGGTCGCGGTGAATGTCGGTGTGATCCTGGCGATCCTGCACTTCCTGCGCAGGATGGCCGACGCTGTCGAGACGCAGCCCGTGGATGAGGCCGAGCTTGAGTCCGAACTGCTGCGGCATGGCCTGCATGCTTTGCCGCCGGGCGTGCTGGTCTACGAAATCGCCGGGCCGATGTTCTTTGGCGCCGTGGAAAATTTCGAGCGCGCGCTGGTGCACACCCATGCGCTGCCGAAAGTGCTGGTGCTGCGGCTGCGGCGCGTGCCCTTCATGGACATCACCGGCATACAGACTTTGCAGGAGGTGACGGGCAAGCTGCGCAGGCGTGGCGTGACGGTGCTGCTGTGCGAGGCCAATGAGCGTGTCGCCGGCAAGCTGCAGCGCGCGCAGGTCATCGATGACTCGGCAGGCGCAGGCTATGAGGACAGCTTGCCGCAGGCCTTGCAGCGCGTGATGGCCGGGCTTGCCTGAGCCGGCCTGTCTGCCTTTCTTGTCGCGGTCGGTCCGATGGCGTTGATGCTCAGCTGCGCTCCGTCGGGCGCGGTGCCGGCTGTTGGAATTCCTGGTACAGCTCGTTGAGTATCGCCGCGCCATGTTCGAGCACGAAATAGCGGAAAGCTTCGGCGGCCTGTGAATGGTTCGCGCGGTTCAGCGCCACCACATGCCAGGCGCGCGAGATCGGCGTCTGATCGATATCCAGCACGACCAGTTTTCCGTAGTGGACTTCCAGTCCTACGGTGTGCAGCGATACGAAGGAGATGCCGAGATCGGCCATCACCGCCTGCTTGATGCTCTCGTTCGAAGACATTTCCATCGAAACG
Organism: uncultured Bifidobacterium sp.; assembly: GCA_964497485.1. Lineage (GTDB taxonomy): Bacteria > Pseudomonadota > Gammaproteobacteria > Burkholderiales > Burkholderiaceae_D > Pernthalerella. The sequence goes on along the minus strand of CAZCDW010000045.1, from coordinate 1,275 downwards.
CGCGGTGTCAGCCCGCGCTCCCGCAGGAAGCGCTCCATGATCGCGCGCGTGCCTGAGCCGGATTCGCGCGAGATCAGCTCCATCTGGTTCAGCACCTCGGGCGCCAGCCCCTGCTGGCCGGCGAGCGGGTGACGCGGGCTCGCGATGAACGCATGCGGATGCGCAGCGAAGGGCTCGACGCGTGTGTCCATGTCGGCCGGCGTGCGGCCCATGATCGCGATATCGATTTCCGCATCGCGCAGCAGTTCCACCATCTGATCGCGGTTGCGCACCTCCAGCTTCACCTGCAGTCCGAAGTGCTCATCCCGGAAGCGCCGCAGCAGCTCGGGAATGAAGTATTTGGCGGTGCTGACCAGCCCGATCTTCAACATCCCGGCCTCGTTGCCGCGCAACTTGGACAGCGTGAGCTCCGCATCGCGCAGGTTGGACGCGATGCGCTTTGCATAGACCAGGAAGTACTCGCCGGCCGTCGTCAGCTCGACCCGGCGGCCAATGCGCGCGAACAGCTCGACGCCGATATCGCTCTCCAGCTCCTTGATCTGCATCGAAATCGCGGGCGCGGTCAGCGAAAGTTCCGTTGCCGCTTTGCTAAAACTGCCGTGCCGGGCGGCGGACTGGAAGATGCGCAACTGCCGCATCGTGAGATTTTTCAACAGTTTCAGGTTCTTCATGGCCTAACCCGTAAGAAAAACTGAAGTGAAGGGAAATTATTGGTGAATATACCTTAACTGATGAAAATCATACATTGCGGTCACGGCTTGAACTAAAGCGTCGGAAATCAATTTCCAGGGGCGATGGGGCAAGCGATCAACCGGAGACCGCAATGAACAAACCCGTGGAAGGCCGCATCACCGACATGAAGGAGCGCTACAAGGGTGGCGTCCTCAAATACAAGCAGATGGGCTACTGGCGCCCGGATTACGAGCCGAAAGAGACGGACGTGATCTGCGTGTTCCGCATCACCCCGCAAGAAGGCGTCGATGCGATCGAGGCGGCCGCTGCTGTTGCCGGTGAATCGTCGACCGCGACCTGGACCGTGGTCTGGACCGACCTGCTGACCGCCCACGAAAGCTACCAGGCCAAGGCTTACCGCGTCGACCCGGTCCCGGGCACCGGCGAAGGCACCGGCAAGGAGCCGCAGTATTTCGCTTACATCGCGTACGACATCATCCTGTTCGAAGAGGGATCGATCGCGAACATGACCGCTTCCCTGATCGGCAACGTGTTCTCGTTCAAGCCGTTGAAGGCCGGCCGTCTGGAAGACATCCGCATTCC
>CAZCDW010000044.1:5397-15855 GCA_964497485.1 uncultured Bifidobacterium sp. | reverse complement strand
TCCCCTCGCCGGATGAACCGCGCATCAGCGTGGCGATGAACAATGTGCCGGCACGCCAGTTCTTCATGGCGCTGGCAGCCGGCACGCCCTACACGATGCTGGTGCATCCGAATGTCACGGGCAACCTGTCGGCCAGGCTGTCGAATGTGACCGTGCCCGAGGCACTCGATGCGATACGCGACATGGTTGATGTCGACATCACGCTCGATGGCCGCAAGATCACGGTGAAGCAACCGGTGATGGAAAGCCGGGTGTTCCAGGTCAATTATCCTACCGGCCAGCGCAAGGGCAACTCGGACACGCGTGTCGCCGCCGGCTCGCTGGCGGATACACCGATGAATGGCGCGATGAACGCTGCCTTGCCTGCTGGCGCTCCTTCTCCGATGCCGGGTCGCGTTACGGACAGCTCACGCGTGACCACATCGAACGAGGTCGATTTCTGGCAAGAGCTGAAGGTCTCGCTGGAAGCGATCGCCGGCATCGCCGCCGGCAATGGCCGCAGCGTCGTGATCAGCCCGCAATCGGGCGTGATCGTCGCGCGCGCGATGCCGAGGGAATTGCGCGATATCGCTGCCTACCTGAAAGCGACGCAGCTGTCGGTCGAACGGCAAGTGATCCTCGAAGCCAAGATCATCGAGGTGCAGCTGTCGGATGGCTATCAGTCGGGCGTGAACTGGGCGGCGTTCGGCGGCGGCAGGACGCGCACTACCGGTGGCGTGATCCAGCCCGGCGCGAACCTGAACAACACGCCGGACGCAACCTTGAGCAATGGCGCGCTATCGGCAGTGGCGGGGTCAGCCATTTCGACGGTCGCCGGCGCGGGCGGCACCCTGTTCGGCCTTGCGGTACAGGGCACCAATTTCTCGGCACTGATCTCCTTCCTCGAAACGCAAGGCGCGGTACAGGTACTGTCCAGCCCGCGCATTTCGACGCTGAACAACCAGCAGGCGGTGCTGAAAGTCGGCACGGACGAGTTCTTCGTCACCGGTGTCTCCGGCGGCACGACGACGCCGTCGGCCGGCGGCGCCATCACGACCATGCCAAACGTGACGCTGCGCCCGTTCTTCTCGGGTGTGGTGCTGGATGTGCTGCCGCAAATAGACCGCGACGGCAACATCATGCTGCACATCAGGCCATCGGTGTCGCAGGTGAGCACGGTGAACAAGAACATCAACCTTGGTACCGGCGGCCAGCTGACTCTGCCGCTGGCATCCAGCAGCGCGTCCGAGGCCGACAGCGTGGTGCGCGCAAAGAATGGCCAGGTGGTCGTGATCGGCGGGCTGATGCGCGAGGCCAGCAGCAATGACCGCTCGCAGGTGCCGGGCGTCGGCAATGCGCCGGTGGTGGGCAAGCTGTTCGGCAGCAGCAGCCGCTCGACGCAGAAGCGCGAACTGGTGATCTTGCTGAAGCCGACCGTGATTACCAATGACGCGCAATGGAACGATGACGTGCTGCAGAGCCAGCGCCGTATCCAGCAGCTGGCGACGGAGCGCAACGGCAAATGAAGCCAGCGGACTCGCTGATAAGCAAAGGAGCGGCCATGCCTGTCCTCGATCTGATGCGGCACGAGATCGATGTCCCCTATTCGCGGACCCTGCCCGAGACGCAGGCCCGTCGCTGCCAGGCCATCCTGCTGAAAGACCTGGGTGACAGTTGTCTGGTCGGGCTGGTCGACACGAAAAACCTGCGCGCGCAGGATGCGATCTCGCAGCTGCTGAAGCGCCCCGTGGATATCGTGCAGGTCGAACGCGATGCCTTGCTGGCGACACTGGACCGCGTTTATGGCAAGTCGGACCAGCTTGGCGAAATCGCGCGTGTGGTCGAGCGCAACATCGAGCGTGAAGTCACGCTGGTCGATCTCGACCAGATGGGTGCCGTCATCGATGACGTCGATGCACCGGTGGTCAAGCTGCTGCAGACCATTTTTGATCATGCGTCACAGGTGCGCGCCTCGGATGTTCATATCGAGCCACAGGAAAAACGACTGGTCGTTCGTTACCGTATCGACGGTGCCTTGCATGTACAGGCCGAAGCTGACCTGAAGATCGCATCACCCCTGGTGGTACGGCTCAAACTGATGGCGGGCCTCGACATCGCCGAGAAGCGCTTGCCACAGGATGGACGCATAGCGGTGCGCTCCGGTATGCACAAACTGGACGTACGGATGTCCACGTTGCCCACCCTGTACGGCGAATCGGTGGTGCTGCGGATACTGATGCAGCAGCAAGGACTGGTCGCGCTGACCGATACCGGCATGGACCAGCAGGTATTCGAGCGCTTCGAGCAGGCAATACGAGCGCCGCATGGCATCGTGCTCGTCACCGGGCCTACCGGCTCTGGCAAGACCACTACGCTGTACGGCGCGCTGCAGATACTTAACCAGCCGGACATGAAGATCCTCACCTGCGAAGACCCGGTGGAATACCGCATGCCCGGCATCGTGCAAGTGCAGACCAATGACAAAATAGGCCTTGATTTCGCGCGCGTGCTGCGCTCCTTCCTGCGACAGGATCCGGATGTGATCTTCATCGGCGAGATCCGTGATCACGAGACCGCGCAGATCGCGAGTCGCGCCGCAATGACGGGTCACCTGGTGCTGTCCACACTGCACACCAATGATGCCGTCAGCACGCCGGGCCGTCTGGCCGACATGGGCATACCGCCCTACCTGATCGCATCCACGCTGCTGGCCGTGGTGTCACAGCGACTGGTGCGCGTGCTGTGCCCGCATTGCGCGCAGCCTGCGGAGCCGAACGAAGATGAGCTCGGCTGGGTGCTGCATGCGCTGGGGCGCGAATCGCTGCGCGAGGGAACGCAGTTCATGCGCGCCTGCGGCTGCCACCGCTGCAACAGCATCGGCTACAAGGGCCGCACCGGCGTACACGAAATCCTCAGCATCACGCCGCCGCTGGCGCGGGCCTTGCGCACCGGTTCATTGCAGGACTTCGAGGCCGCAGCCGCGTCTCAGCTCAGGGGCGGGACGATCGCCGATCAGGTATTGCGGCTCGTCTTGCGCGGCAAAACCACGGTGTCTGAGGCGATGAAGGTCGTCAGCTTCGAAGACGCCTGATCCTTCGTCAGTCAACTTTAGCCATCGTGCCAACCCTGCCGACAACAGCAACCCGTCCATGCGCCATTTCATCTACGAGGGCCGCAATCGCAGCGGCGAACTGGTCAAGGGCCGGATCGAATCCCCGAATTCGCAAGCAGTCGCACAATGGATGCTGGACGCCGGCATTGTGCCGGTCAAGATCAATGAACAGACTGCCCAGGCCGAGCAAACCGGACTGATGGCGAAGCTTAATGGCCAGGGCTCACTGACACCGACCGACTTGCTGCTGTTCACGCGCCAGCTCGGCACCATGGTGCGTGCCGGCCTGCCGCTGATGCAAGCGCTGAACGGGATGCAGAAGTCATCCGGCAACCCGAAACTGGCCCGGCTGCTCGGCAAGCTGCGCGAAGATCTCGACCAAGGACTGGAGCTGTCGGCGGCGATGGCGCATCATCCGGAATTTTTCGACGACTACTACGTCAGCATGATCCGTGTCGGCGAAGGCGCAGGGCGACTGGATGAAGTCTTCACGCGGCTGTTCGCGCAACTCGAGTTCGAGCGCGACATGCGGCAGAAAATCAAGAGCGCATTGCGCTATCCGAGTTTCGTGGTGATCGCGATTGCGATCGCGATCGGCATCCTGACGGTGTTCGTGATCCCGGTGTTTGCGAAAGTGTATGCGGGGATGAAAGTCGAGTTGCCGCTATTGACCCGCATCTTGCTGGCGGTATCGGATTTCGCAGTCAACTGGTGGTGGGCCGTACTCGGACTGATGGGCGCCGCGTTCTACGGCTTCGTTCTCGCGCTGAAGCAACCGACATACAAATACCGCTGGGACAAGCACAAGCTGCGTTTCCCGCTGATAGGCAGCATCTTCAACAAGGCCGGCATCGCGCGCTTCTGCCTGTCGTTCTCGATTGCCTGCAAGAGCGGCGTACCGATCGATCAGGCGTTCACGCTGGTGGCCCGAGTGGTGGACAACGCCTTTTTCGAGCGCCGCATCAAGGGCATGCGCGAAGGCATCACGCGCGGCGAGACCATGCTGCAGATCGCGCAGGGTGCCGGCATCTTCAAGCCAATGGAACTACAAATGATCGCCGTCGGCGAAGCCACCGGCGAAATGGAAAAGATGATGGAGCAGGTCGCGCAGATGTACCAGGAAGAGCTGCAGTATGAAGTCGGCCGGCTGGGCGATGCGATCGAGCCCATCCTGCTGGCGGTGATGGGCGGGCTGGTGCTGGTGCTGATGCTGGGTATCTTCCTGCCCTTGTGGGACCTGGGACAGCTGGCGCAGCAGGCTTGAGTCAGCGCGTCAACCCTTCCCGAATTCGTCTCCCAGTTCTTTGCCGCGCGCCGCCGCCGCATGCAGCGCTTTCACGATCGCCGGCTTCACGCCACTGGCTTCCATCGAGGTCAGCGCCGCATAGGTCGTGCCGCCCTTCGAGGTCACACGCTCGCGCAGCAGCGACACCGGCTCGTCGGAGCGTATCGCCAGTTCGGACGCGCCGGCAAAGGTGGCCTGGGCCAGTTCGCGGCCCTGCGCCTCGGTCAGGCCCAGTTCCACGGCGGCCGCCTGCATCGCTTCAATGAAATAGAACACATAGGCCGGCCCGCTGCCCGACAGCGCGGTGACGGCGTCGATCTTGCCTTCGTCGTCGAGCCAGACAGTATCGCCAACGGCGCGCAGGATGGCATCAGCCGTTTGTTTCTGTTCAGCCGATACGCCGCCCATCGCGACCGCGCCGGTGATGCCCTTGCCAACCAGGGCCGGCGTATTCGGCATCGTACGCACGATTGCCGTATGGCCGCCGAGCCAGCGCGACAGGTCGGCCGCACGGATAGCGGCAGCGATCGACAGTACCAGCTGTTGCTTCACCAGCGGCTTCAGGGTGGCGACCACTTCCCGCATTTGCTGCGGCTTGACGGACAGCACGATCACATCCGATGCTGCGACCGCATCTCCAGCGACGGTGGCCGTGGTCACGCCGAATTTTTCCCGCAGCGCGGCCAGCGCAGCTTCATTGATATCGACCACATGGATATTGGCCGCCGCAGTGAGCTTGTCCGCCAGCCCGCCAATCAGCGCCTGCGCCATGTTGCCCCCGCCAATGAAGGCGATCTTCACGTTACTTTGCATAATCCCTTTTCCCGAAAATCGCGGTACCGACCCGCACGATGGTCGCGCCCTCGGCGATCGCCGCTTGCATGTCGGCTGACATGCCCATCGATAACGTGTCTGTGACTATCCCATGCGAGGCCAGTTGCGCCTGCAACTCGCGCAACTTTCTGAAAGGCGGTCGTTGTTCATCGAAAGATGCCGCCGGCTCCGGAATCGCCATCAGCCCACGCAGCCGCAATCGCGGCATGGCAGCCACGGCCTGAGCCAGTGGCAGCAGTTCGTCCGGCGCGACACCACTCTTGCTGTCCTCGCCGCTGACGTTCACCTGCAGGCAAATGTTCAGCGGCGGCATGCCCTCGGGGCGCTGATCCGACAGCCGCTGCGCGATCTTTTCGCGGTCGACCGAATGCACCCAGTCGAAATGCTCAGCGATAGGCCGCGTCTTGTTGCTCTGGATCGGCCCGATGAAATGCCAGGCCAGGCTCAGGTCAGGCCGCTGCAAACGGACAGCCTGCATCTTGTCCAATGCCTCCTGCAGATAGTTCTCGCCAAAGGCGGCCTGGCCTGCCTGTGCGGCCTCGATCACGGCCCCTGGCCCGAACGTCTTGGACACGGCCAGCAGCTGCGCGTCTTCCACGGCACGGCCGGCCGCAATCGCTGCCTGGGCGATGGTCTGGCGGACGATTGCAATGTTTTCTGCGATGGACATGGGGAGACATTATCCCTCATCGCCTGATCTCGGCAGGAAATGCCTGCGAGTGCTAGCATCATTCAGTCTTGGTACTGCCATCGCCTGGACAAAGTCACCTCTTTGGTGCCTGCGCTGCGCCACTACCGACAAAGGATTCGCCATGAGCACTCTGTATGACATCCCGGTTCGTCGTCTTGACGGCAGCGAGACTACCCTCGCCGACTGGCGCGGACAGGTGCTGCTGATCGTGAACACGGCCAGCCAGTGCGGATTCACGCCGCAATATGCGGGGCTGGAGGCACTGTACAAAAAATACAGGGATCGCGGCTTCGCGGTGCTGGGCTTCCCCTGCAATCAATTCGGCGCGCAGGAGCCGGGCAACGCAGACCAGATCGGCGCTTTCTGCGAGAAGAACTACGGCGTCAGCTTCCCCATGTTCGACAAGGTTGAGGTCAACGGCCCGGCCGCCCATCCGCTCTACCAACTGCTCAAGCAGCAAGCCCCGGGTATTCTGGGCACCAATGGCATCAAGTGGAACTTCACCAAATTCCTCGTTACCCGCGATGGCCGCATTGACTCGCGCCATGCGCCTACCAGTTCGCCCAAGTCATTGGACACCACCATCATGGAACTACTGGCTGAGTGAAGCCGCACGTGCTCCTGATTTTTTCAGCGTAGTGCATTCAAGCGAAGACTGGGCTGACAGACGTCGGCTCAAGCAAGGCCAGATCCCCGGGCCGGCTGAACTATAAAATTCCATAGGTTACCCATCCGACCGGCACCGGTCAGGCGTGGCGACTACGCACCTCCGGTATCTGCAGAGATAACACACCTAACGGAGGCGACATCATGGACCAGTCTGACTTTCTGAACCTCTGCCGTGCGGCAAGCATCGCACTTGGCTGCGCGGACCCAGACGCGCTAGGTCGCACCCATACCATCGATCTGGCCGGCACTCATATCGGACTATTCTTCGATGAAGACATGACGCCGGATCGAATCTTCTGCTACATCGACGTCGGCCCCCTACCGGCCACCGGCCGCGAAGCGGTTCTGGAACGCATCCTTGCGATAAACCTGCTGACTGCCACCAAGACCGCCGGCATCTACGGCCTGGATCAAGGCACGGACAGCCTCATTTTCGTGCAGCACTTCATCTATCCCGAGATGATGAGCGGTGACGATCTGGCGGAAATTCTGCGGAGCTATAGCGAGCATGCCGGTAGCCTGAGGCACAACCTGCTCGATCCGGCAAATCTGCGCCCAATACCGGAAATCCTCGCCGATTCTCTGAATGCCGGCGCACAGACACTTGCCTGAGGAGTGCATGATGTCAAACAATATTCAAAGAACTTCACGCTCCTCATTGAGTGAGCAGCTGCGTAACAGCGCGCAAGTTCATGACGAAGATACTGCTTCCATGCACAGTGATCACAACGATCACGATCAGCAAGATTCACCCACCACTGCCAATCTGCGTGCCTTGCATCAAAAAGCGACGCAAGGTACGTTGAACTTTCCCGGCACCAGGACAGTAACCAGCAACAATTGCAGCGATTCTGACTCCATCGTGGTCACGGTCAGCGATAGTCAAAGCAGCAGAAGTGACGACGACGACCGATCTGTCATGACACCCGATGTCATCAGAAGCCAACTGCGCAAACTGAGACGAGAACTCAAGACAGAGGAAGAACGAGGCAAGGAAAAGGCTGCAAACAGACTGCAAACCAAGATCGAAGCGCTTGAAAATCAACTGACAAAGCTGACCAGTGGACAACGTAGCAGTCCTGGCAAGGCACGCGCCGCCAAAAAAGACGTATCTGTGTCGCACAGCACCAGCCAAGCGACCGCAAGCGGACCTAATGATTTAGATGTGATATGCAAGCTGATCATCGAGCGTCGCAACAAGATTACCGAATTGACGCAAACCATCCAAGAGCTGAAAGAAACGGTCAAGGTCGATGGCGACGCGACCAACATCGACAAAGCAAGTAAGGATCTGACCGAATTACACCGGGAGCTCCAACATCTCGAAGGCATACTGCAGCAGCTGGCGTCCAAAGCCAGTAAAAGCAGTGTGAGCCCTGATCGTCCGAATTCAAACCACCTGTCGACGGAGGACGCCCTACTAACGACGACGACAACTACCACAACCACGACAACCACCAAAACCAGCGCCACGACCAAGACGACACTACAAACACCATCGAAACTGAGCGATATTCACAAAAAGGCGCGTGCCAGCGAACGCAACAGCGTTCGCAATAGTTCTTTGCTTCTGAACGAAGATTTGCGAAAGTATTTCAGCGAGGCGGCGCTTGAAGAGATCAAGATCATCGATAAGGATATAGAAAGTCATATCGCTCGAGCCGATGAGCTGCAGGAGAATGCCAGAGTCCTGAGTCAGCAACTGGATGAAAATGAAGAAATCGTTGGCGTGACACCGGAAGAATTGCTCAACTCAAGAAACAAGGCGATCAAGGCTGCAGGAAAAGAGTGGATCGCCGTCGGGAAACTCATCGAACGCCGCCAGGCGATGGAGACAAAAGTATTACCGCATCCAATCGTCGAATTGCATAAGCATGATGAAAAAGAATTCAAGGCTTTTATCGACGGCTTCAAGTCCCAGGAGACACTGGCACGCGAACAGACGCATAAAGATGCGTTGGCCAAGCTAGCCAATGAGCGCAAGTCGTCTCCCTACAAAAACATGCTCTGGAACGCTGCTGCCGGCGCAGCCGGCTTTTCGGCGTCGTTCTTGATCTCCAATACCGTATTCCGCTTGCCTCCACTGGAGGGCGAAAAACTTCAATGGCTTAGAGTGAGCGGGCCACCTGTGGTTGCAGGCCTGCTGCACGTCATCACTGGCACACCTGTGGTCAAGCAACTGATGAAGCTGACCTGGTCCAGCCCGTCACTGTCTGCACTGAACAATAACTTCATGCTGCGCGGCGCATCTTGGGCAGATTGGTGGAGGGGACAATCGCATGTCAAAAAGTACGACAGCAAAGACCCAAACAAAAAAGAAAAGCTCACCATAGGGGAAAGAATGGCCGAAGAGCCAACGTTCCTTTCTCTATTAGGGGCGCGCTATGCCGATGAAGAGGCTAGTTATTACTTCTACTCTCTGAATTACATTTTCAAGGCAGCTGCGGCAGCCTGCCTTGCTCCTTATCTGGCGCGTGGCAGCTTCGACAGCAAGTTAGTGGAAGCTAGTTTGCACGGCATCATGGGCTTGTGCTCTGGCGCTGAGTACCTCATTTACCAGCAGGTCGCTCGTGGCCTGCGCGACGATGCCAAAGCCAGCCCGGTGCCCACCCCAGAAATTTTCAAGCTGGAAGCCCTGGCTCTGGAATCGCTGAAGGATGATCTGCAGAAAGCCATCGCGAGGGTCGACGCCCAGGGACCGAACGATACTACGCACAGGAAGCTGGCCAAGGCCTTGCGCCGTACTGAAAAGGCACGCCTGGCCGCTGCGCTGAAGTCCCAAGATAGCGGCATCTTGAAATATGAGTTCCTGGCGCAGTTTTCAAAGGAAACATGGCGCGACACCTTGTCCGAGGTGCTGGGGCGCGTCATATCACTGCTGCCTGCTGCTGGCGTCAGCGAACTGACGGCATCATGGCGCATGAGCCCGGATCCCACGATGATGTTTCTTGGGCATATGCTGCCCGCCATCGCGCTGATCGCGCCGCCCGGCTGGACTGCACGGCCAGTCTACAGCGGCCTGATTCGCGGATTGCTGCAAGCCTTTGTAACCGCCCAAGACAAAAAGCGGCCCCCAGCAAAGCCGGCTGTTACTCATGCCGACGAGGATGACAGCGAGATCGTCACGATCTCTGACGAAGAGACCGAGAGTGCAGCCGCCACCTCTGACGGAGAGACCGAGAGCTCAGTCGTCACGATCGACACCGATGAATCGGACAGTGAGAATGAATGGCATGGCAACCCGAAAGAGGGCGACGATACCAAGGGCGGGTGGTAAGGGTCACCTGCTATCTGTACAGCTGGCTCCGGCCGTACAGTCGCCTTACCAGCGAACTTGAAATGCAAAGGGCCCGACATAGATAGGCGGGCCCTTTGCTCGTTCGGCGCTTTTTACTGAAGCGCCTGATCGATCAACTCGATCCAGTGCCTGACCGGAGTATCAGTGCCAGATTGCAGATGCGTCAGGCAGCCAATATTGGCCGACACGATCATTTCCGGATCGGTCGCCTCAAGGTTCTTCAGCTTGTTGTCGCGCAGCTTGTAAGACAGCTCCGGTTGCGTGACCGAATAGGTGCCGGCCGAGCCGCAGCACAGGTGGCTGTCGGCACACAGCTTCACGTCGACGCCGCAAGCCTTCAGCACGCCCTCGACCTTGCCGCGGATTTGCTGGCCATGCTGCAGCGTGCACGGCGGGTGGTAGGCGACGCGTTTCTTGAGCTTGCCGGTCAGCTTCTGCTCCAGCTCTTTCTCGAACGCCGGCATGATCTCGGACAGGTCTTTGGTCAGCTCGGAGATGCGCTTCGCACGCTCCGCATACGCCGGGTCATGCGCGAGCAGATGACCGTATTCCTTCACGGTCACACCACAGCCGGAGGCGTTCATCACGAA
>CAZCDW010000044.1:2842-5387 GCA_964497485.1 uncultured Bifidobacterium sp. | reverse complement strand
TCGACACCGGTCTCGACGTAAGGCCACCACGCATCGACATTGCGGCGCATGTCGTCCAGGCCGCCTTCCTGGTCGTTCATATGGAAGCGGATCGCGCCACAGCAGCCGGCCTTCGGGGCCACGATGACTTGCACGCCGAGTGCATCGAGTACGCGTGCCGTCGCGGTGTTGATGTTCGGTGACATCGCGGGTTGCACACAGCCCTCCAGCATCAGCATCTTCCGCGAATGCGTGCGGCTGGGCCAAGCGCCGGCAGCGCGCGCTTCCGGCACCTTGTTCTTCAGCGCGCCGGGCAATAGCGGGCGCACCAACTGGCCCACTTTCATCGCCGGCGTGAACAGCGCCTTGTTCGGCAAGCCTTCCTTCAGCGCGGTACGCACCAATTGCTGCGCGAACGGACGCTTGACCTGCTTCTCGACGATGCCACGACCGATGTCGACCAGCCGGCCGTACTGCACGCCGGATGGACAGGTGCTTTCGCAATTGCGACAGGTCAGGCAGCGATCGAGGTGCAGCTGGGTTTTCTCAGTCGCCGGTTTGCCCTCGAGGACTTGCTTGATCAGGTAAATACGGCCACGCGGACCGTCGAGCTCGTCACCCAGCAGCTGGTAAGTCGGGCAAGTCGCGGTACAGAAGCCGCAGTGCACGCACTTGCGCAGGATGGCGTCGGCCTCCTGGCCTTCGTGCGTGTCGCGTATGAATTCGGCGAGGTTGGTTTGCATTGTGATCGGCTTACGAGATCAAGTGTTTTATGGCGAGCCAGCGTAGCTGTGCGACGCGGGGTCAGGCATCTTGTGTGAAATACATATTTCATCACCGCACGGCTTATGGGGTTGGTATCTTGTGTTGGGCACTATTACCACGCCGAGTACATGCGACCGGAATTGAAGATGCCCGCCGGATCGAAAGCGTTTTTCAGGTTGCGGTGAATGCGCTCAATTGCCGGTGCCAACGGATGGAACACGCCGACCGATTTGTCGCCGCCGCGATGCAGCGTCGCATGCCCACCAGCAGTAGCCGCTGCGGCGCGAATGGTGGCCGCGTCAGCCGTGGTACGGAGCCAGCGCTGCGCGCCACCCCATTCGACCAGCTGCGTGCCCGGGAGATTCATCACCGGCGCAAAGGTCGGCACCGATACGCGCCACAGGCCGGCCGCGCTATTGGCTGCATCGCTGAAGAAAGCGTGTGACTGTTCGCGCAGGCTGTCCCAGAACGCATCGGCGTCAGGCAAGTCGTTGCCACCCATCTTTGTAATCGCGGCATCGACAGCGGCCTGCGCGCCGGACAGGCGCACTGCAAGCTGACCGTCATGCCAGCACGACGCCGAGATCGGCAAGGGCTGGCCACCCCAGGTGTTGAGCATGGTCAGCGCTTCTTCTTCGCTCATGCTGAACTGCAGCGAGTGCTGCGCGAACGGACGCGGCAGTACTTTGATCGATACCTCGAGGATCAGGCCCAGCGTGCCGAGGGAGCCAGCCAGCAGCCGCGATACATCGTAGCCGGCGACGTTCTTCATCACCTGGCCACCGAAGTTGAGTACGTCGCCCTTGCCGTCCATCAGCGTGGTACCGAGCACGAAGTCGCGCACCGAGCCCACTGCCTGCCGGCGTGGGCCGGACAAGCCGCTGGCAACGATGCCGCCGATCGTGGCGAGGCCGTCGAAGCGTGGCGGCTCGAAGGCCAGCATCTGTTTTTTCTCGGCCAATGCCTTGCCGATCTCGCGCAGCGTGGTGCCGGCGCGCGCCGTGATCACCAGCTCGGTCGGGTCGTACGACACGATGCCGCTGTAGCCGCTGGTGTCGAGGATCTCGCCGCGCAGTTCCTGGCCATACCAGTCCTTGGTGCCATTGCCGCGTATGCGCAGCGGCGTCTTCGACGCAGTCGCTGACGCAATGCGATCCCTGAATTGCTGCAATCCCTGGTCCATCTTTTCTGGGTTCTTTCTTGTTGGTTCAGAAGCGCGGCAAATCGGCGTGCTTGAGCTCGCCACGCCGCACATGCATCTTTCCGTACTCCGCGCAACGGTGCAGGGTTGGGATGGCTTTGTCCGGGTTCAGGATGAATGCGGCATCGAACGCACGCTTGACGGCGAAGAAAGCCTCGCGCTCTTCGGGCGCGAACTGCACGCACATCGAGTTGATCTTTTCGATGCCCACACCATGCTCGCCGGTGATGGTGCCGCCGACTTCGACGCACAGCTCCAGAATTTCGGCGCCGAACTTCTCAGCGCGATCGAATTCACCCGGCGTGTTCGCATCGAACAGGATCAGCGGATGCAGGTTGCCGTCGCCGGCATGGAACACGTTCGCGCAGCGCAGGCCCCAGGTCTTTTCCATCTCGGCGATGCCAAGCAGGACTTTGGCCAGATGCTTGCGCGGGATGGTGCCATCCATGCAGTAGTAATCGGGCGAGATGCGTCCCGCCGCCGGGAAGGCGTTCTTGCGACCGGACCAGAATTTCAGCCGCTCGGCCTCGCTGGTCGACACCGCAATCGCGGTCGCGCCCGACGCATTCAGTACCTCGGTCATGCGCGCGATTTCTTCTT
>CAZCDW010000044.1:0-2804 GCA_964497485.1 uncultured Bifidobacterium sp. | reverse complement strand
GCCGGCCGGGATGATACCGGCCGCGATCACGTTGGCGACCGCATTGCCGCCTTTGACCACGTCATCGAAGGACGCCATGATCACGCGCGCTGCCTGCGGCTTGGGCACCAGCTTGACGGTCACTTCGGTGACCACGCCCAGCATACCTTCGGAACCGATGAAAACAGCCAGCAAGTCGAGGCCCGGTGCATCCAGGCCTTCGTTGCCGAGCTCGACGACCTCGCCCTCGGTCGTGACCATTCGCACGCGCAGCACATTGTGCACGGTCAGGCCGTATTTCAGGCAGTGCACGCCACCGGAATTCTCGGCCACATTGCCGCCGATCGAGCAGGCGATTCGCCGTTTCCGAAATAGCGAGGTTGCGCACACCGGGCTGGACCACGGCGGTGCGCGCATAAGGATCGAGCCTGACGATGCGGTTCAGGCGCGCAGTCGACAGCACGACGCCATCGGCAATCGGCGTGGCGCCACCGGACAGGCCTGTGCCTGCGCCGCGCGGCACGATGGGCACTTGCAAGCCGCTGCAGACCTTCAGTGCGGCAATGACTTGCGCTTCATTCTCGGGCAACACGACCACCATCGGCAGTTGCCGATAGGCCGACAGGCCATCGCATTCGTAGGGACGGGTATCTTCCTCGCTGTACAGCACGGACTGCGCAGGCAACACCGCGCGCAAGGCGGTGACCACAGCCTGCTGGCGCGCCAGCGTAAAGGCCGCAGAAGCGGATTCGTTTGGGGCGTTCATGATGTCGGATCCGGGCGCGGCCGACCATGACAGGGACCGCAATGGGAAAGACCCGTAGTTTATAGAAACGCACCCCGGCAAAACGGCGAATTGAGCACATTTCGGCTGAAAAGCTTTGGCCAGACTGGTGAATTTTTTTGCCCGGCAAGGGACAGCGCAGCGTGCAAGCGGCGCAGGCAACCCGGCGGTCGCCCACCGACGCTCAAATAGTGCTGAAGGTCGCCAGCACCCACTGCAGGAAGACCGCGACTTCCGGCCGTTCCAGCACGGGCTTCTCGTAAACGACGTGATAACCGTGCGGCGGCGTGCCGGTCTTTTCATTGAACAGGCGCACGATGTCGCCCGAGGCCAGCATGTCGCGCGCGAAGTGTTCGCGCGCCAGGCCCACACCGTGGCCGTGCTTGACCATTTCCAGCAGCAGGCCGAGGTCATCGACGCGGATGCCGGCGGTCGGCTCCGGCCAGTCGAGGCCGGTGGCCTCGAACCAGGGCTGCCAGGGCTCGAGCGCGGAACGGATGAGCGTGGCTTTCTGCAAGTCGGCCGGTTCACGGATGCCGCCGACCTGTTCGAGGTAGGCCGGGCTGGCGACCGCAAAGGTCGGCTCGAGGAACAGCTTCTCGCATTGCAGATTCGGGTAGCGGCCGGGACCGAAGCGCACCTCGATGTCGCTCTCCGAAAGCGACAAGTCGTACAGCGGCACCGACAGGTAGATCTCGATCGCGATGTCGGGATGCTGCTTCGTGAATGACGACAGCTTGGGCACCAGCATGTAACGCGCAAAGGTCGGCGGCACGGTGACTTTCACCCGCGGCTGCACCGACGCAGCGCGGCGCGGCATCGGGAAATCAGTCAGCGTACGCAGAGCCTGTCGCACCACATCGAGGTAACGGCGGCCGAATTCCGACAGGCCGACGTTACGGCCATCACGCACAAACAAGCGCTCGCCGACGAATTCTTCCAGCAAGCGGATGCGATGCGACAGTGCAGACGGCGTGATGCAAAGTTCTTCGGCCGCCAGCGCGAAGGAGCCATGACGTGCAGCAGCCTCAAATGCGGACAGCGCGTGGACCGGCGGAATACGATTGGCCATGAAAACCTTGCTTCAGCGGCGATGGGCCGTCACCAACGGACGACTTTGCCTGGGTTGAGGATATTGTTAGGGTCCAGTGCGTGCTTGAGGGTACGCATCACGTCGATCGCTGCCTCCCCATGCTCTTGCACCAGAAAATCAATCTTGTGCAAACCGACACCATGCTCGCCGGTGCAGGTGCCATCCATCGCAATCGCGCGCGCCACCATACGCGCGTTGACGGCTTCGGCGCGCGCGATGTCGGCAGGATCGTTCGGATCGATCAGCATCTGCACATGGAAATTACCGTCACCGACATGGCCGACGATGCCGTGGATGATGTGCTCGCGTTCACAATCGGCCTTGGTCTCGAGCAGGCATTCGGCCAGCCGCGAGATCGGCACGCAGCAATCGGTCGAGATCGCGCGCGAACCGGGGCGCAGTTGCAGCAGCGCGAAGTAGGCATTGTGCCGCGCCTGCCACAGCCGGCTGCGGTCCTCGGGGCGGGTCGCCCATTCGAATCCCTCGGCGCCATGCTCATTGGCGATCTGCTGCACGACCTCGGCCTGTTCTTGCACGCCATGCTCGCTGCCATGGAATTCGAACAGCAGTAGTGGCTTCTCAGGCAGCGACAGCTTGTCGTGCATGTTGATGGCCTTCACGCCACTCTCGTCAACAAATTCGACGCGCGCCACCGGCACGCCCATCTGTATGGTCTGTATCGTGGTGTTGACTGCAGCTGCAATGCTCGGGAACGAGCAGACGGCAGCTGATACAGCCTCGGGCTGAGGATAAAGCTTGAGCGTGATCTCGGTGACGATGCCCAGCGTGCCTTCGCTGCCGACGAACAGGCGCGTCAGGTCGTAACCGGCGGAGGATTTTTTCGCGCGGGTACCGGTCTTGATGATCTTGCCTTCGGCGGTGACCACGGTCAGCGCCAGCACGTTCTCGCGCATGGTGCCGTAGCGCACGGCATTGGTGCCGGACGCG
>CAZCDW010000043.1:8954-15981 GCA_964497485.1 uncultured Bifidobacterium sp. | reverse complement strand
GACCATCGCCGGCATTCACCACATGCACATGGTCTTGCCCGGTATCGGTCAGGTGCTTGGCGATCAGGTAAGGCGCACCGGACTGCGCATGGCGTACGACGAACATGTCGGCATGCATCGCGGACAGGTTGTCGATGGTGTCCAGCAGCGACTCGCCCTTGCTGGCCGATGACGCCGAGATGTTCAGGTTGATCACGTCCGCCGACAGTCGCTTGGAGGCGATCTCGAAGGTGGTGCGGGTGCGCGTGGAGTTCTCGAAGAAGAGATTGAACACGCTCTTGCCGCGCATCAGCGGCACCTTCTTCACTTCGCGGTCGCCAACGCTGACGAAAGAGGCCGCCGTATCGAGGATGCGGTTGATTACGGCCTTGGGCAGGCCATCGAGTGTCAGCAGGTGCTGCAGCTCGCCATTCTTGTTCAGTTGAGGGTTGTGCATGGTCGGGTGTCAAACGATGGACAGGCTCAGCCGGCCGTCATCGGCCTGCTGCAGCACGAGCATTTGCTTCGCATCCAGCGTGACGGCACTGGCGCAGAAATCGGCAGCCACCGGCAGCTGGCGGCCACCACGGTCGACCAGCGCGGCGAGCATGATGCGCGCCGGGCGGCCGTAGTCGAACAGGGTGTTGATCGCAGCACGGGTGGTGCGGCCGGTATAGAGCACATCGTCCACCAGCAGGATGGTCGCGCCATCGACATCGAACGGGATCTGGCTGGGCCTGACCTCGGCCGACAGGCCGCGCTCCGCGTAATCGTCGCGGTAGAAGGACACATCCACAAAACCGACCTCGGTCACGCCGAGCGCGCGCGCCAGTCGTTCTGCTAGCCAGGCACCGCCGGAGTAAATGCCGACGATGGCCAGCTTGTCGGTGCCGGCCAGCGCAGGTTTGATCGCGGCTTCGAGCTGCGTGTACAGCTGCTCGGCATCGAGTTCAGGAGGGGTCATGGGCGGTCCGTGCGTCGGTGGAATCTGAAGAATCGAGGGAATCGAAATATTGTTGCAGGATCAGCGCGGCCGCTTCGCTGTCGATATGCCGGCCACGCTGCGCATCGAATACGGCAGAAGTGTAACGCTCGTCGACCAGCACCGCCGGCAAACCGTAGCGGCCGTTCAGCTGATGGGCGAAGCGACGGCAGCGGACCGTCATCTCATGTTCAGCGCCGTCCGGATGCAGCGGTATCCCGACCACCAGCCTGTCCGGCTGCCATGCCTGAAGCACCGCAGTGATGGCCTTGAACTTGCCGTCGTTGGTAGGCTCGGCGATCAGCGGCAGCGGCTGGGCCTGCCGCAGCAGGGTATTGCCGACCGCGACGCCGATGCGCTTCAAGCCAAAGTCGAATGCGATCACCGTGCTCACGCGTGCCCGACGTCTCCGGTGAGACGGTTCGGGTCGATGCCGAGCAGGTGCATCGCGGCCGCAAAACGGGCCTCGATCGGCGTATCGAACAGGATGGCGGGATCGGCCTTCACGGTCAGCCAGCCATTGCGCAGGATCTCGTCCTCCAGCTGGCCGGCGCTCCAGCCGGCACAACCGAGGGTCACCACCAGGCGCTTCGGGCCACGGCCTTCGGCCACGGCTTCGAGCACGTCACGCGACGTGGTCAGCGCGACCTCGCCCGATACGGTCAGCGACGAGCTGTAGGCCGGGTGGGCGGATGCATCGGTCTCGGGTGCATGCAGCACGAAGCCGCGCTCGACCTGCACCGGGCCGCCGAACATTACCGGACCACTTGGCAGGTGCGCATGCGGGCTGATCTCGAGCTCGAGATCGAGACGCTCGAACAGCACGTCCATCGTCATGTCGGTCGGACGGTTGATGATCATGCCCAGCGCACCGCCGGTGTGGTGCTCGCAGATGTAGACCACCGTGCCGCCGAAGATCGGGTCGAGCATGTTGGGCATCGCGATCAGGAAATGATCGGTCAGGTTCAGTGCATCGGGAGGCAGCGCTGCCGGCGTGGCCGGGACTTCGGGGACTGGCGGTGTTGCGGAAAAATCAGGGGCATCCGCGCCTTGCGCGGCGATGTCAGCGGGGTCTGCCTGCGCCGACGGCGAAGATTTGGGCGGCTTGTCTTGCTTGGCCATGCCCGCATTTTAGCAGCATTGCACGTCCTTTCCGATCTGCCCGTACACTGCCGGCTTCCCGCCATGCATCGCCGGTGCACCATGTTCCGGCTTGCCATAACGACGATGAAAAAGACAATGACTTCGGCGCTGGTCTGGTTCCGGCGCGACCTGAGGAATTTCGACCACGCAGCACTGCACCAGGCGCTGCAGCGCGCGCAAACCGTGTATTGCGCTTTCATATTTGACAAGGACATCCTCGATCCGCTGCTGGCCGAAGGGCGCGCCGATCGCCGCGTCGCCTTCATTCATGCGAGCCTGCTCGAACTCGATGCAGCGCTGCGCGACCAGGGCGGCGGAATGATCGTTCGCCATGCACGCGCGATGGACGAGATCCCGAAGCTGGCCGCCGAACTGGGTGTCGATGCGGTCTTCACCAATCACGACTATGAGCCGGGCGCGATAGCGCGTGACGCAGCCGTCGCGCAGGCACTGGCCAGCGACGGGCGCGAGCTGCTGACATTCAAGGACCAGGTGATACGCGAGAAGGATGAAGTGCTGACGCTGGCCGGCAAATCCTTCACGGTCTTCACGCCCTACAAGAACGCCTGGCTGAAGAGCTTCCAGCTGCCGTCCGGCGGCCTGGACACGACGCTGTTGCCGAATCATGACTGCACACCGGCAGCGGGGCAGCTGAAGCTGCCGCCCGGCCTGGCACCCATGCCATCGCTTGCGCAGATGGGCTTCGATGACGTCGACTTTGCCGCGCTGAAGATACCCACCGGCATGAGCGGCGCGCACGGCCTGCTCGAAGACTTCCTGACCCGGATGGCGCGTTACCGCAGCACGCGCGACTTCCCTTCGGTGAAGGGGCCCTCTTACCTGTCGGTGCACCTGCGCTTTGGCACGATCTCGATCAGAACGCTCGCACGCGAAGCGATGCAGGCGATACAAGCCGGCACCGGCGGCGATGGCGCAGCGGGCTGGCTGGCCGAACTGGTGTGGCGTGATTTCTATTTCATGATCCTGCATCACAATCCGCATGTGACAGACGGTGCATTCAAGCGCGAATACGACCGCATCGCGTGGGAAGAAGGCGATGCGGCAGACGCCGCTTTCGCCGCCTGGTGCGACGGACGCACCGGCTACCCGCTGGTGGATGCCGCCATGCTGCAGCTGAACCAGACCGGTTACATGCATAACCGCTTGCGTATGGTCACGGCCTGCTTCCTGATCAAGGACCTCGGCATTGACTGGCGGCGCGGTGAGGCTTACTTCGCGCGCTGGCTGAATGACTTCGACCTCGCGGCCAACAACGGCGGCTGGCAATGGGCGTCGTCATCGGGCTGCGATGCGCAGCCCTATTTCCGCATCTTCAATCCGGTCACACAGTCGGAGAAGTTCGACCCCGAAGGCAAGTTCATCAAGCGTTACCTGCCTCAGCTGGCAAAGCTCGATCCCAAGCATATTCATGCCCCGTGGCTGGCACCGGCGATGAGCCTGCAAATGGCCGGCATCACGCTGGGCAAGGATTATCCGCACCCCATTGTCGCGCATGACGAGGCGCGCAAGCGCACGCTGGAGCGTTATGCCGTGGTGAAGAAATAGCGCGTGGCTCTTATTGCGCCAGACTGTTGATTGGCCTGCTGTGCTCAGCCAGGTCGTATTGCGTCGTGCCGCTTTCCTGCCCTGCGCACTTGAGCCACTCCGGATGCTGGATCACGTCGCGCAAATCGCGCCGCCCGGCTTCCCAGCGCTGCAGCACCGATACGCGCGAGAATTCGTAATCCTTGGATTCACGCTCGTCCGGTCCTTGCCGGTAGATCAGGTGCACGAGGTCCATCGGGGCTTCCTCGGCGAATTCTTTCAGGTGCATGACCTCGGGATCATCCAGCAGGTCACGGGGCAGCTTCGCAATCAGGCCGGTGATGGCCTTGCGGGTATTACTGAGCTCGGCCACCATGTTGCTGGTGTAGCGGGTACGACTTGAGAACGTGATGTCCTTCTGCCGCTTCAGCACTTCGTCGAAATCCTGCGGCACCGGCCCGCGCGCATTGAACAGGTCGACCTGGAACACCAGCAGGCTGTGATGGTGTGCACGCAGGTCGAGCACATGCTGCAATGGCGTGTTGGACAAGATACCGCCGTCCCACCAGGCTTCGCCATCGATCACGACCGGCGGGAACGACGGCGGCAACGCACCGCTGGCCATCACATGGTCGGGGCCGATGCGCTCTTTCGTATTGTCGAAGTAATGGGAATTCCCGGTACGCACATTCACCGAGCCCAGGGACAAGCGGACGGCACCGTCGTTGATCATGTCGAAGTCGATCAGGCTTTCGAGCGTGCTGCGCAACGGCGACGTGTCATACAGGCTCAAGGCGCCGGCAGTGCCGCGCGGCTGGAATGGTGGCGGCGGCAGACGCGGCTGGAAAAAGCCCGGGATGCCGAGCACCGCCGCATGCCAGGCGCTGAACTGATTCAATGCGCTGCGGTCTTGCCCGTTCTCGGTCAGTGCGCGCAGCCAGGGCATGATCGTGGTCGGGTCGCTGAACTGTGGCAGACCGGATGACACCAGCTGCCAGAAGGCATTCAGTCGGTCGACACGACGATTCGGCGGATTGCCGGCGATGATGGCGGCATTGATCGCGCCGATCGATACGCCGACCACCCAGTCGGGTTGATAGGGCGTGCCGCTGAGTTCTTCATAGGCACCTGCCTGGTAAGCCCCCAGCGCGCCGCCACCCTGCAGCACCAGTGCCACATGATCATGCCTGCGCTGCAATGCAATCTTTTCGCCCTGCCTTTGCCAGTCGATTTTCATGGCCTCTCCATTCGGGGTGCTCAGGTTGACGAGACGAATGCCGCGGGTTCGGACCGTGGCTGCATGGTCGGCAATGCAGGTGGCAGCGGCTTCACGACACCCGCCAGCAATTCCAGCAAGACTTCTTCCCGATAAGGCTTTCCGACATAGGCTGTTGCACCGAGTTGCATGGCTCGCTCACGATGCTTGTCGGCAGTCCGTGAAGTGATCATCACCACGGGCAAGGCCTGCCAGCGTGGATCGCCGCGAAGGATGGACAGCAGCTCGAAGCCATCCATCTTCGGCATCTCGATATCCAGCAAAATTGCCTGCGGCGTGAGGGTATCGGGATCGGATTCGTGGTCGGTATCCGCTTCCGCCAGCAATGCCAGTGCCTCCGTACCATCGCGCGCCAGCATGACGCCATAACCCTGCTTTTGCAGCAGGCGCTGTGCGGCGCGGCGCATGGTCAGCGAATCGTCGACCACCAGGATAGTTGGCAACGCGGCGGCGGCCGAGTGCGTGGCCGGTATCGTGTTTGCGGACTGGCTATCCGTCGCGATACGGTCGCTCGCAAGCGCTGCGCCGGACCCCATGGACGGCGCTGCGGCCGCAGCTGTGGAGTCGGCCAGTGCAAACGGATTCATCACGAGCACGATGGCGCCATCGGCAGCAGGGGTAGCGCCTATCATGCCGGGTATGCTGAGCAGCTGCGGGCCGGGATCACGCAGCGTCAGCTCGCGACGCGCATCGACCGCATCGACCGCCAGCGCCAGCTGCTGGCCTGCCTGCGACAGCAGCAGGACCGTCGTGCTCCGTGATGCAGGTGCAGCGGTCACCCCCAGCATCGCCGCCAGCGAGCGCCAGCGCCTGAGCTCGCCCTGCCACGCAAAGCTGTCGCCCGAGCGCGCCGCAGCCAGTTCACGCACATCCAGCTTGAGTACCTGCGTCAGCATGGCCGATGGCACGGCGATGCGGTGCGGCCCCGCGCGGCATACCAGCACTGGCAGGATGGCCAGCGTCAGCGGCAGACTCAGCACGAAGCGACAGCCCTGTCCGGCCTCGCTGCTGACACGAATAGCGCCGCCCAGCGACTGTACGGCGGCGCGCACCGCATCCATGCCAACGCCGCGCCCGGCGAGGTCGGTCAGTTGGCGACTGGTCGACAGGCCGCGAACGAAGATCAGCTCGGCAATGGTCGTGTCATCACATGTATTCGCGTCATCGAATGCAGTTACTTCACCGATATCCATGCCCGCACCCTGCCCCATCGCCACCGCACGTGCACGTATGCGCGCCAGATCCAGCCCGCGCCCGTCATCCATGACCTCCAGCTGCCACTGGTTGGCTTCCCGGGACAAGCGCAGCCTCAGGGTGCCGTAGCGTGGCTTGCCCAGACGCTCACGTTCTGCAACGGGTTCGATGCCGTGCGCCACGGCGTTACGGATCAGGTGTTCGAGCGGCGCGGCCAGTCGCTCCAGAAGGCCGCGATCAACCGCCAGTTCGCCGCCTTCGATCAGGAGCTTCACGTCGTACTGTTCCTGCGCATGGGGCTCGCCATCGGCAGATGGCGGCGGCGTCACATCGCGCAATGCCTGACGCAAGGCTTGTGAAAGACGTGGCTCAAGGCTGCCGAAAGCGGAAGTACCGGCCTGCAGCAGATCGGCATGCAAGGCTCGCAGCTGGCGCTGCCGCAAGCCGGATGACCAGGCCAGGTCGTCCGACTGGCGCGCCAGCATGCGCTGAAGCTCGGTGAGGTCGGCGACGCTCTCGGACATTGCGCGCGTCAGTTCATGCACACGCGTGTAGCGGTCGAATTCCAGCGGATCAAAGCCCGTGCCATCGCTGCGCTGCTCATGCGACGCAATGCGGGCATCGGCCTCGATCTCGAGCGCACGCAGTTGTGCGCGCAGTCGGCCCAGGTCATCCGCCAGATCGCTGACACCCTGCCGCAATGCGCGCAGCTCGTCAGTCTGCTGACACAAGCCCGTCATCAACTCGGCGGTCGTATCGGTCATGTCAGACAGCAGCTTGGCTGGCACCCGCAGGCGAGGCTCATTCGCGGGTGGGACAGGTCGGACTGCCGATGATGATGCTGGTGCTTGCGCTGGTGTTTGCGCTGGCGCTGGTGATGGCGTTGCTTGTAATACTGCCGCAGGCAA
>CAZCDW010000043.1:0-8854 GCA_964497485.1 uncultured Bifidobacterium sp. | reverse complement strand
CTGGTGTTTGCGCTGGCGCTGGTGATGGCGTTGCTTGTAATACTGCCGCAGGCAAGGGCGGCGTTTCCGGCGAAGCTGCCGGCGCAGCTCCCGGAACGACCGAACAAGCATCACGCCGGACGGTACGCAACACCTGATCGAGCGTACCTTGCATATCGCGCAGCTGTTCCGGCGATACGACCAGCTCCGCAGCGAGTGCAGACACACGGGATTCGAGGTCATGGAAGGCGTCGCCCAAGGCAGGCTCACCGGCCATGCGTGCACTGCCCTTCAAGGTATGCAGCAGGCGCATCAATTGCGCAGGCGGTGCCGGGTCATCGGCATTCGCGAGCCACGCATGCATCGCAAGATCGAGTTGCGGTAGCAAGTCGTCCGCTTCTTCGTCGAAGATCGCGCGTAATTCGACATCCGGCTCTTGCTGTGGCGCTATCGTCTCGACGACATGCTCGCGCGCAGATGTGAGGTTGCCTGATGACGCAGACTTCATCGGCTCGGGTGGGCTTTCAGGGTCGGCACTATCGGGCAGATAGTCAACCGACGCACTGATCGGCAGATAAGGTACAGTCGGCTTCGCATCGGCAAGCGCGCGCAGACTGTCGATCAGCAAGACATCCGCGTCTTCGGTCTCCGCGCCATCGACCTGCGAGTCATTGGCCTTTGCTTCGTCTGCCATGTCGACTTCTTCGACGCCCGCACCGGCGGCCAGTCTGCGCGCAATCGCAGACACGGCGTCACCGAGCAGGCCGGCATCAGCGTCCGTGTATTCGCGCGTGGCACAGCATTCACATGCCAGCTCCAGCGCCTGCGCCAGCGCAGGAATATCCATACGTCCGACCGTTGATGCGCTACCCGCCAGTGCGTGCGCATCGATCGCGGCCTGCGCCGGCAAGCCTGCGACCGGTGACGCCTGCCACTGCGCGAGTGCAGCACGCAAGCTGTCAAGCCTCGCATTGGCCTCCGAAACAAAGATGTCTCGCAAGGACGGCGTATCGTCGTCGGCAAGGGTGACAACCTGACTGAACGGCAGACTGGCAACAATCGCCTCCAGCATGGCCAGCCGAGCGGCGAATGCCTGCCAGCAGAGGCCACCACCGTCAGCCTCTGTCGCGATCATCGATTGCGACAGGGCCTCCAGCTCGGCGAGCGCCTCGCCGGCCAGCATCTGCAATGGGGCATGACCCAGCATGCGGACTGCAGCATTCATCTGCGCCAGTGGTGTGCGAACCTCCGTCAGCACCGCGTCGACATCTGCTGCCGACAGGTCGCAGTCGGCAGTGGCATCGATCTGGCGCTCGATCTCCGCTACGCAATTGCGCAGCGCTTCGGTCAACGCGCTCATCAGTCCGCTGGCCATGGGCGGACCATGCAAAGCAGTGCCGCCGTCGAGCAAGCGCTGCAACGCCTGCTCGACCCTCTGCTCACCATCCGACAGCTGACCCACCTCGCTCGTTACTTCAACAGCGGCTGCAGTCACGGCGAAGCTTGCGGCGTCGATGGGCGCTGCATTGGATGCCTTCAAGGGAAACTGCGCGTGCAGTGCATACGCATCCGCCACTTGCCGGCCGATCGAAGTCTTGCACGGCTGCTGCGCGATGTCATACAGGGCTGCGCGCAACAAGCTGTCTGGTGGCACGGTGCTTGCGGTGCTTTCGGTACGTGCGCTGCGTGGCGCAAGCCTGACTTGCCGGCCAGCCGCTGACAGGATGCGCTTGCTGCGGGCGAGTTCAACGTCCAGACCTGAGCAGAGCTCTGCCGCATAGGCTTGCAGCACGCGCCAGCGCTGCTGATCCTGCGGTATCGCCTGCTGCAGGGCGATGCCATCCAGCGCGACCGCCATGGTCTGCAAAGCCTGCTGTCGGTCACTATTGCTGCCGCTGACGCTGCGCAGAAAATCCAGCAAGCCCCGGTCATAGGCATCGACCAGTGATGCCACTGAGGCCAGCGATGCCGGTGAGCCTTTGCACTCCCGCGTCATCGGTGCTCCGACGTCAAGCACGCGCTGTTCTTCGCCTGCACGGCCTGCATTGCTGCAATCTGTGAGAGCGCTAACCGTCAGTGCAGTGACATCAGGCTGCAGCAGCAACAACTGGCAAGGATGGGCATCCACGTCTGGCGCCAGCGCTGCCAGCTGCCGCCAGCATGGCAGCCAGTGGCATGGCATGGTCTGACGGCCAAAAGCCAGTCCACGCAGCGCGCCTTGCAGCATGCGGGCTGCTGCGCTGGCGAAGGCCGAGGTATCGCACTGGCTACTGGCAAGCACCGCCACCAGCAAGTCGACCAGAGCCGCACCTCCCTGCTCACCGGCAAAGCGCAGTGCGGCCGCCAATTGCCGCAGACCCCTGCCGCCATCCACCGGAAAATCTGCCATGCCCGCCTGCAGCAGCTCGGGAACCGCATCGGCCAGGGTCAGCAAGGCAGCAGCCTCAGCCGCAGGCGGGTGATTGTCCCGCATGCTGCTTGCGCGTTCGTGCACGGAGGCCTTCACCGTGAAGCCGCGCTCACGCAAGCCGGAAGCGTGCGATGGCGCGGCCCAGCTCATCCGCCAGCTCGGCCAGGGCATCGATCGCATGCGCCGTCATTTCGGTACCCTCGCGAGCCTGCCCGGTCACGCCGAGGATGCGTCCTATGCTGGCCGCAACGCCATCAGCCAGTACCGACTGCTCGCCGGAGGTCGCCGAAATGCCGCGCACCAGTTCATCCAGTTGCAGCGACACGCGGCGAATGTCGCGCAGTGCCACGCCGGCCGCGTCGGAACGTCGCGCGCCATCGACCACGCTTTGCGTCGAGCGCTCCATCGCATGCACGGCTTCCTGTGCGTCCGCCTGTACGGCCTTGACCAGTTGGCCGACTTGTCGTGCGGCCTCGCCGCATCGCTCGGCGAGTCGCTGCACTTCTTCGGCGACGACCGCAAAACCGCGCCCGGCCTCGCCGGCCGATGCCGCCTGTATCGCGGCATTCAATGCAAGTACCTGAGTCTGCTCGGTGATGCCGGCGATCAGTTCGGTGATGTCGCCAATCTCGAGCGAGGACTCGCCGAGGCGCTTGACCCGCTTCGCGGTTTCCTGCACTTGCTCGCGCAACTGCTGCATGCTGTGTATCGCATCCTGCACGGCTGCCTCGCCTTGCTGCGCCGCCTGCACTGAAGCCTGGGCTACCTGCACCGATTCGGCGGCTGCTTGCGATACGCGATGAATCTGCGCCGTCATCTGCAGCACGTGCTGACCGGTCTGCTGTATGTCCTCGGCCTGACGCGCCGCCAGGGCCAGCAGTTCGGTTGCGGTGACGCGCGAGCTGTCGCAGGCGGCGCCGACGCGCTGCGCAGTCTGCTGCACCCGGGACAGCAACGCGCGCAAGTCTTCGAGGGTGACATTGATGGAGTCGGCGATGGCGCCGGTGATGTCTTCCGTGACCGTCGCTTGCAGCGCGAGGTTGCCGTCGGCGACTTCCTGCAGCTCGTTCATCAGCCGCAGGATGGCGTCCTGGTTCTGCCGGTTCACCCGGCGCGCGGCTTCTTCATCGGCCTGTGCCTGCTGCCGCTGTCGCTCAGCCTCGATGCGTTGCGCATCGGCGTCGCGCGCACGGCGCCGGCTGTCATGCAGCATCAGTGCGGCGAGCGCCAACGCCAGCATCACCGTGGTCACGCCGGCCACGGGCAGCGCGATACCAGTCCAGTCACGTCCTGATGCTTGCGCCCGATACGCCAGCTGCAAGTCGAGCAGGCGTTCGCGCAAGGCTTCATTGTCATTGAACAGCCGGCGCTCGGCCTCCTTGGCGGCAATGAAACTGGCCAGATTGCCGAGAATCTCCGCGAGCCTGCCGCGATGAGCATCGAACTGTGAGCGCAATTCAAGCAGTTTGGTACGCGCATCGGCATTCGCGACCGGCGACAGCCGCATCACCGGGCTGCCATCGAGGAAAGCAATCACAATGTCCTGAAAAGTATTGGCATCGCGGCCGAGCAGAAAGGCTGTGTCCTGGTTGATGCCATCGGCCGTCAGGAATTCATTGGCGCCCTTGCCGAGGCGCTGGGTCAGCATTACCAGCTGTCCGGCGGCGGCCACTTCATGCGGCGAGGCGCCATTCTGTGCCAGCAGTGTCGCCACCTGCTCGGACAGTTCCAGCAGTACCGGGCTGTCGCGATTGAGTGCTTGCAGCGTCTGCCGAAAGCCGCTCAGCTCTTTTTCATGCGCGAGTACGCTTGCTGCGGCCTGGTCCGAAGGCTGCCACTGCCGTACGATCGCATTGATGCGCGCCACCATCTCGCCAGCAGCCGGTGCCAATGCTTGTCCTTCCCATTCGCCGCCGACCTGCAACGCATGCAATCCATTGTTGATCGCCGCGCGGCTTTGCACGAGTTGGCGGAATGCCTCGGGATTCCCCTGCACGGCATTCGGCGCTGCCTTGCCGAGTCGCTGCGAGTGCATCAGCAATTCGCTGGCCAACTGGGTCTTCAGCGACGCGGCGAGCGTCCGTTGAAAGTGCACCCAACCGATGGCAACCAGCGCAAGCAATGACACTGCAAGCGCGCCCTGCAGCCAGCGCAGCATGCGAAGGCTGCGGGTGCGGTCGCTGCGCTGCGGCTCGCCCCCGCTTTTCCCGGGGTTATGCCTGTGTCGCCAACGCTGCTGCCATCGCCGCAGCAGCAGCCGCCACCGTCGGCCCGGGTGCAGTGCCGTCATGCGCTCGCCCCATACTGTCATCGTCCTTTGCTCGGTAGCCATGCAATCTCCGGTAAGTGTTCTTCAGGTAGGGCGACGGGTGCGTGGGTGCAAACGCCAAGTCACGCTCACGCAAGGGCATACAGGCCGGCGTTCAGGAAAACGGCTGATGTGCACAAGCCAGGAATATCGAGCCGTTGCCAGCGCACGCCATCAGCATCAGCGACGCCCTGATTCGCGGCAGCCATCAGTCCCTGCACATGATCGACACGCAAGGCCGTGCTCCAGGGCTGCGGCAACACCAGCAGCCGTTCCGTCGGCCTCGCAGGGGCGACCTCGGCCCCACGCAAACCGGCCAGATCGATCGCCCCCAACAGGCGCTGCCGGTAGCGCACCAGGCCGAGATACCAGGGCCGCGCCAGTGGCACCGGCGTGATCGCCGCATCAATCACCTGTACACCACTGCCTGCCTCCACCAGCCAGTGCTCATTGCCGGCAGTGAAGCCCAACAGTGCCTCGGTGTGATCCCCGACCTGTGCATGCACGACAGACACTCAGGCGTTCTCGCGCAACATGTCGGCGATCTTCTGCAGCAGCAGGGTGGGATCGATGGGCTTGACCAGATAATCGCGTGCGCCCTGGCGCAAGCCCCAGGCGCGATCGCTTTCCTGTTGCTTGCTGCTGCAGATGATGACGGGCAGGTCCCGCGTATCGGGATCGCGCGCGATCTCCCGCGTTGCATGAAAGCCGTTCTGGCCCGGCATCACCACATCCATCAGCACGAGGTCGGGACGCTTGCTGCGTATCTGCAGCAGCGCCGACTCGCCGTTGTCAGCGGTAGTGACCGAATAGCCATGGCGGGTCAGCAGGTCGGCAAGGAAATGACGATCCGTTGGCGAATCATCGACGACAAGGATGTGGGCAGTGGTCATGGCGAAGGTGTCTCCGTGATCAGGAGGGAAAGTTCGGTAGCACGCATGGGTTCGACGGACGGCGGGACGGACTGAGGGACGGACTGCGGCACACACTGCGGGTCCGCGGTGCCGGGGAAAGCGGATGCAGATTTGTCGGTTGGCGTCACGACAGGCGCGCGCATGCCTGATGGCAGCGACGATGGCAGCGACACCACTGCCGACAACTGCTCGCTGACAGTGCGCAGCAAGCTCTCCTTGGTGAAGGGCTTGGTCAGGTAGGCGCTGGCGCCGGCAAGCATGCCTCGCGCGCGATCAAGCACGCCATCGCGCGAAGACAGCAGCACGACCGGGACCTGCCGGAATTCGGGATGGCGGCGTATCAGTGCACAGGTCTGGAAACCATCGAGGCGCGGCATCTGTATGTCGCAGAACACCAGTGCGGGCTTGCGCTCGAGGATGACGGACAGCGCCGCAAACCCATCGTCGGCGAGCACGACCGTATAGCCGGCCTGGCCGAGGAAGATCTCGGCAGAGCGACGGATGGTGTTGCTGTCATCAATGACCAGGATGGGATTCCCGGCCGACGGCATCTGCGGTATGGACTGCATTGTCAGCATCCCCTGGAAAAATCCCCACGGAATGTAACAACAAAGGCAACTAGTTAAAACATTGAAAAATCAAACGACGATCAATGTGGGCGTTTTGGCGACAGTTGCGCCGATGCGTCTTGCGTTCGCCAAAAGAAAACGGGGACCCGCGGTCCCCGTTGATGCTGTGCGCGGCTGCGCGCCATCGCACGCTACGCGATGAGCCGGATCAACGCGATCAGATCGCGACCATCTCAAAATCTTCCTTGCGGGCGCCGCATTCAGGACAAGTCCAGTTCATCGGCACGTCTTCCCAGCGGGTGCCCGGTGCGATGCCCTCGTCCGGCAAGCCGGCGGCCTCGTCATACACCCAGCCGCAGATCAGGCACATCCAGGTCTTGAATTCTTGCTCGGTTGTCTTATTGTCACTCACGGTACAGCCCTTAAAGTAAAATGCACAATCAGCTATCTTAATGCTTTCCCAGTGCAAAACCAAACTTCACCGCTCGTCCTGACCTTCGGCATCGCCGACCCGGTCGGCGCGATCGGCATCCAGGCTGACCTGGCGTCGTTTGCGGCCATGGGCTGCCACGGCCTGTCGGTCATCACTGCGCTGTCGATCGCCGACACCACGGGCACCGAAGATGTGCAGCCGGTCGACCCCGAATGGATCGCCGATCAGGCGCGCGTGATTCTGGAAGACATGCCGGTGGTCGCCTTCAAGGTCGGCTACCTGGGCAGCATCGAAACCATTTCCGTGATCGCAGAGATCGTCTCCGATTACCCGGAGATCCCGCTGGTGCTCGACCCGTTCGCGACCACCCTGCCCGATCAGGACATCGATGAAGAGGTGCTGCTGGCACTGCGCGAGCTGCTGGTGCCGCAGACCACGCTGTTGCAGGTATCGGTCGATGAACTGTCGAAGCTGGCCGAGACCTGGCGCGAAGCCAGCGATGACGAGACCCTGGACATCGATGCGATGCAAATGATCGAGTTCGGTTGCGAATACGTGTTCGTCACCGGCACGCCCGGTGATGCCCATGATGTGACCAATATCCTGTTCAGCGAAGGCGGTCAGGTACGCACCGACAGCTGGCCACGGCAGGCAGGCCCGTTCATCGGCGCCGGCAATACCTTGTCAGCGACCATCACCGCAATGCTGGCCAATGGCATGGATGTGCCCGAGGCCGTATTCGAAGCCGAAGAATTCACCAATGCCGCGCTGTCGAATGCGCAGCGGCTGGGCATGGGCAAGCTGGTGCCGGACCGTTATTTCTGGGCGCGCGAGCCGGACAGCGATAATGGCGGCAGCAATGACAGCGGAGACAGCGGCGGCGCAGGCAACCGCCCCGCTTGAATACTGAAAAGATTTGAACGGCGCCGCATACAGAGCGCCGATACCCACAACCTGGCGACGGCGGTTCACCCGCTCGCAATCAACAACCATCGCAGCACATTCATCTGGCAAGGGAGCTGAAGTGTCCAATAACGATACCCTGTTCGCACGCGCACAACAGAGCACGCCCGGTGGCGTGAACTCGCCGGTGCGTGCCTTCCGTTCCGTCGGCGGCACGCCGCGCTTCATCAAGCGCGCCGAGGGCCCGTACTTCTGGGATGCCGACGACAAGCGCTACATCGACTACATCGGCTCCTGGGGCCCGGCCATCGTCGGCCATGCACACCCGGACGTGATCGCCGACGTGCAGAAGGCTGCCGCCAACGGCCTGTCCTTCGGCGCGCCGACCGAAGGCGAGATCGTGATGGCCGAGGAAATCTGCAAACTGGTGCCATCGATCGAGATGGTTCGCCTGGTGTCCTCGGGCACCGAGGCGGCGATGAGCGCGCTGCGCCTGGCACGTGGCGTCACCGGTCGGGACACCATCATCAAGTTCGAAGGCTGCTATCACGGTCACGCCGACTCGCTGCTGGTGAAGGCTGGCAGCGGCCTGCTCACCTTCGGCAACCCAACCTCGGGCGGCGTACCAGCCGACTTCGCGAAGCACACGATGGTGCTCGACTACAACGACAGCCAGCAGCTGGAGGAGGTGTTCGCGAAGATGGGCTCGACCATCGCTGCAGTCATCGTCGAGCCGGTCGCCGGCAACATGAACCTGCTGCGTGCGACGCCGGGATTCCTGCAGACCATGCGCCCGCTGTGCACGCCGCATGGCGCGATACTGATGTTCGATGAGGTGATGTCGGGCTTCCGCGTCGCGCTCGGTGGCGCGCAGTCGCTGTATGGCATCAAGCCGGACATGACGGTGCTGGGCAAGGTGATCGGCGGCGGCCTGCCGGTAGCGGCCTTCGGTGGTCGCGCCGACCTGATGAAGCACCTGGCGCCGTTGGGCGGCGTCTATCAGGCGGGCACCCTGTCGGGCAACCCGGTCGCGGTGGCAGCCGGCATGGCGACGCTGAAGATCATCCAACAGCCGGGCTTCTACGAGAAGCTGTCGGCAAGCACGAAGCGGCTGGTCGATGGCCTGTCGTCAGCCGCGAAGGATGCCGGCGTCGCATTCTGCGGCGATTCGGTGGGTGGCATGTTCGGCCTCTACTTCAGCGGCAAGCTGCCGACCGACTATGCAACGATGATGGCCTGCGACAAGGAGCGCTTCAACAAGTTCTTCCACCTGATGCTGGACGCCGGCGTGTATCTCGCGCCGTCGGCATTCGAGGCGGGCTTCGTGTCGGCGATGCA
>CAZCDW010000042.1:0-16259 GCA_964497485.1 uncultured Bifidobacterium sp. | reverse complement strand
GCCAAAGCAGCTGGCGATCATCACGGCCAGGGTGGTCTTGTTTGTCTTCATCATGATAGGGATTGGGGGGCACTCGGTTTCAAAGCCGGCAAGGTTACGTTATGGCAAATCGCTGGCGAATAAGGAAATTCATTAAATTGCCTTCTCATTAGCAAATTTCATCTACTGATTAGTAAAATCTATCGAGTATCGGCAGCAAGAATTATTTTATTGGCAATATATCAAGCAAAAAAAGACGACCCGAAGGTCGTCTTTCTTAAATTCTGTCTGTCGCAGCCGGCCCAGGGGCCAGGCTGGCTGCAGCACTGACGAATTAACGGTTCGCGATGTACATCGTGATTTCGAAGCCGAAACGCAGGTCAGTTGCTGCCGGGGTGGTCCATGCCATGATGATCTCCTGAATCAGTAATTTGAGGTTTGCTTTGTCCGTCCGGATATCCGTTCGGCGAGGTGAATCTTCCTCCAAGCGACTTCGGATCGCATCGGGGGTTCGCGTAATTGGGGCTACGTAAATTCATGAACCAAATCCCTGCGCGTATCAGGGTGGGGTTTGCTGCACTGCGAGACAGGGCGCTGCTGCTATGATGCGCTGCCCGCAAATCAGCGGTGCGCCACGAACGATTTCTTCCGCACCCAGCCCATGACTCAGAGCGCTGCAGCCAAGCCAGCCGACGCAATACACGACGCGCACCATGTCCGTCGTCAAGGCGGTCTGAGCCTGCGCATCAAGATCAACCTGATTTTTTCTGCGGTCACGATCATTGTGTTTGCGGTCTTGATCGCTGTCGAGATCACTGCAACCCGAACCGGGGTGCGCGAAGAGATGGAAGCTTCGGGCCGCATCGCCGCACAGCTGCTGGGCCGGATCGGGAATTTCTACGCCAGCGAGGACTTGCCCGAGCTGGCGCACTTCCTTCAAGCGACCGGTCGGGTGCGCGCCAACGACATCGAGCTGTTCGACAAATCGGGAAACTTGCTGTACCAGTCGCCGCCATCGACCTACAAGGCCGGCCGCTATGCGCCGGAATGGTACGCCGCCCTGGTCGCGCCACGACAAGTGCAGCGCATCGTTGAACTGGAAGATGCGCGCCTCGTCATTTCCACCAATTCCACGCGCGCCATTCTTGATGGCTGGGACAACCTGCGCGACATCCTCTTTGCGCAACTGATCCTGTTCGTGCTGGCAGATATGGCGATTTTCTGGCTGGTCGGCCGTTGGCTGGCGCCGCTGGAAAAAATCGAGCGCGGCCTGAGCGAGATCGAGCAGGGCAGCCATCAGGTTCGCTTGCCGCCTCTGCCCGGCAAGGAAACCGGCGAGATGGGACGTGCATTCAACCGTATGGCGCAGGCCATCGAGGACAGTATTGTCGCCCGCCAGTCCAGCGCAGAAGCACAGGCGCGGCTGGAGGCACAACGTGAATTCACCAAGCTGCTCCATGCGCGCATCGAGGAAGAGCGCGCTGCGCTGGCGCGCGAGCTTCATGATGAGCTTGGGCAGTCGCTGACGGCGATCCGTAGCATCGCCAAATCCATGTTGCAGCATCCTGATGTGGCGGGCGGTCCGCTGGAACGGCATGCGCAAATGCTGTTCGATACTGCAGGTATGACCTCGGATGCGATGCATCGGATGATTCCACGGCTGCGTCCGATTCAGCTCGAAGGCATGGGCCTGGTCGACGCGGTGCGCGACTTGCTGACCGATACGCAATTGAAGAACCCGGATATCCGCTTCGAGCTTGCGGTGATGGATACGCTGCCGCCGCTGGATGATGCGCTGGAACTGACGGCTTATCGTATCGTCCAGGAAGCCGTGACGAACGTGGTCCGCCATTCAGGTGCCAGCCGCGCACAGGTCACGATTGCGCTGCATGACGATACCCTGAAGCTGGCGATCGTCGATAATGGTATCGGCGCATCCACGCTGGTGCGCGAAGGCCACTATGGTGTGCGCGGCATGCAGGAGCGCGCTGAATCGCATGGTGGCCATGTCAGTTTCGGTGCGGGTGCCGAGGGCGGTCTTGAAGTACAAGTCACGCTGCCGCTGGGAGACAGTGGCAGCCATACAAGCAAGCTGGAAGGCAGCAAGGCATGAAAAAAAATATCAACGTGATGCTGGTCGATGATCATGCCGTGGTTCGTTTCGGTTTCCGCATGCTGCTCGAGGCGACGGAAGATATCCGCGTCGTGGCCGAGGCCGAATCGGCCGAAGCGGCTTACCAGCAGATACCGGCCGCCAAGCCGGACGTGATCGTGATGGACATCTCGCTCGGCGGCACGATGGGCGTCGAGGCCACGCGCCGCATCGTCGCGCGCGACAAGATGGCGCGTGTGCTCGGTCTGTCTTCGCATGAAGATCCGAGCTATGTGCGATACATGCTGAAGGCCGGCGCGCTCGGCTATCTGTCCAAGCGGAGCGCACCCGATGAACTCATTCATGCGATCCGGCAGGTGAGCGAGGGCCGCATGTACATCGACAGCCACCTGTCGCAGCGGATGGCGCTGGAAGAGTTCAATGGCGAGAAAAGCCCGATCGAGGTGCTGTCCGAGCGCGAGTTCGGTGTTTTCATCCAGCTGGCCAAGGGCTCATCAGTGAACCAGATCGCCGACATGCTCAATATCTCGCCGCGCACCGTCGGCACCCACCTGTACAACGTGAAGCAGAAGCTGGGCGTGGCCAACCAGGCTGAACTGGCCTTGATTGCCGTACGGCATGGTTTGATCGAGCCTTGAGCTGACAAAAGCCAGTTTTTGTCACACTTCAATTGATCGGTTTGGGGTAAATGCCCATCACAGGGAACACATGTGGCGGATTTACTACTAGGCATTGAGGGTGGATTGTCACCCTCACTGTCTGGAAGTCCCATCCGGGGAGGTGTCATGCTGCCCACTGCCACGTCGTCACGGCCCTCAAATTCCGTCGGTAATAGCGCTTATCTTGAGCTGGAAAACCATCTCCATTTCAAATCCGGCGAACGTAAATTTTCTTTCGAGACCGTTCTTTACTGCCGCAGGGTCGAGGCGGATAGGCCGCAAGGGCTGATGGATCGCTTGCTGGCGCCGCTCAAATCCGCGTTGTCGGCGGTTCGGGCATGGCGGGCAAAAAACTGGGTGATCAATTACGTTGAATCGAATTTCAACGGCGCTGAACCCGCAAGGACATTCCTGCAATCCGTTCGCGCCGAGGGCAAGGTCAGGCGCGATGATTTTCTGTGTTTGCTGCTCGCCGATAAGCTGCAGCCCTTGAGCGGGAGGCGGCAGCAGACAACGGACATGAATGACAGCGCATCGTTAAATACGGATAGCCGGAACGCCGTGTTGGGGGGGCTGGTCAGGCAGGAGCTGGTTGCGGGGAAATTTAGTGGCGACCAGGTAAATGCGTTTGTCAGTTACATGTTAGTGGGGCGCGTCTCCGAACCGCATGAGAAAGACCTGTGGGAATTCGTCAATAATTTCAAAGATAAAACCCAGGTCGATAACAGCAATCGGCTCCTGAATTTGCTCAAGCCGAAGGTTCTCGAATTGGGCCTTGCGCTGCAAGATATTGAGTTGCAGCGTGAGCGTGAAGCACGTCATGAAAACTCGACCGCCACTGTGCTGGTTCAAGGGTCGACGACGCAGACTTCGACTGCGCCATATCGCGAGGTGCTGGCGGATCAGCTTCAGGAAATTTGGGCAGCGGAGGGCGGCGGCTTGGCAGGTATGCCCCATGTCAAGAATCAGCGCTCCGTTTTCATTCGGTACTTACGAAACGGATTATCTGGAATGAACGCTGACGATCTACGGGATCTCGGTACCTATGCAAAAAATGTCCGGGATCATGAGATATTCCAGTTTCCTGCAGCATTGCACCAGAGTCCCGATTCTGTACTTGAAACCCATTTCAACACTGCGCTGGACGAGATAAAGCGCCTCCAGATATCGTTGCCGCCGCGCCTCGACATCAAGCCATTGAGTTCAGCTCTTGCAGCGATTATTGTTTCAAGCAAGTTGAACCGGGAACAGCGATTGCATTGGAGCTCGGTGACTCGATCCCTGCTCGAGTTTGCAAAGACGGGTACGCTTCCGGAAGATGCCGAAAAACTTCTCTCCCTGAGATCGCTGGTCGATAAGGATTATGGTGCGTCCTTCATGGCGATCCGGAGACTGGACATACTGTTGACTCACGAAGAGGAACAGTTGTATGAGGTTATCAAGAAGCTGGATGCCGTTCTCAAAGCTGCGGACGAGCAGAAGGCGCAGAATGTGGGTAAACAAGTGGGCGATGCCTGAATAATTCCGCTAGAACAATTCTTCGTAACAAATTCGTTGCCTTTTGTAATGCATCAAACCTCACAGCTTTGCCACAGGTAAATTTTGTTTGCCTTTGTTCGATTTCCAATCAAGAGGACATCATGCGCAAACAGGTTTTGTACTCCGCAGTCATCCTTTCATTGCTGTCAGCTGCAGGCGGCGCGGTAGCCGACCCCAACATCAGCTGGGGCGTGACCATCTCCTCCGGCACGCCGCCGCCGCCCGTTCGCTATGAGCCGGTTCCGCCGCCGCGCGCGGCCTATGTGTGGTTGCAAGGCTATTGGGGCTGGAACGGCAGTGCCTATATCTGGGTGCCGGGCCGCTGGGAACGCGAACGGCCGGGCTATGTGTACGCGCAGCCGCAATGGGTCGAAGGTCCGCGTGGGTGGGAATTGCACCACGGTGGATGGAAGGGTGGCCCGGGCGGACCGGGCGGCCCTGGTCATTGCCCGCCAGGCCAGCGCAAGAAGGGTAATTGCTGATCGGAGCCGTCCCGTCCACCGCTCGTTACAAGCGGGTGGATGACTGAGCTCGCGGACTCAGCAGTGACGAATAGGCGGGCGTTTTTCTGCGGTCACGTCTGCGACACCTCCCGGCTGCAGGCATCCCAGATGCTGCAGTCCGGCCAGTGTCATCGGCCGCCCGAGGAAATAGCCCTGGGCCTTGTCGACGCCGAGCTCGATCAGCGCCGCTGCCTCAGCCGCGGTTTCAACGCCTTCTGCCACCAGCTTGCTGCCGGTATCGGCGGAGAAGTGAATCAGCGCCGCCGCCAACGCGCGGCGCGCGGGATCGACATCAATGTCCCGCGTCAGGCTCATGTCGAGCTTGATGCGATCGGGCTCCAGGTTCAGGATGTGGCGGAAGCTCGCATAGCCGGCACCGGCATCATCGACGGCCAGTTGAAGGCCTCGATCGCGGTAGGGCTTGAGCCGCTGCGCGATCTCTTCATATTTTTCCACCGCCGCATGCTCGGTGATTTCCAGTACCAGATGTTCGACGCTCGGCAAGGTTGCCAGCAACTCTTCGAAGCTCGGATCGAGGATGGTCTCCGGCGATGCATTGATCGATAAATCCAGTCCATCGCACAAGTTGGGCATCACCAGCATGGCCAGACGTATGGCTTTGAGCTCGAGTTCGATGCCAAGGCCGACAGTATGCGCCTCGTTGAACCACACGTCGGGGCTGCGCGCTGGCGTCGCGGAAAAGCGCGCCAGTGATTCGAAGCCGGCGATGGCACCGAGGCTTAGGTCAAAGATGGGCTGGTACACGATCTGTATCACATCCGAGTTGAGTACCTTGCGTATGCGATCAAGGCTGGCGCGCTGGTGCACGATGCTGTGCCGCTCGCGGTCGATCGTTTTCGCGGCCAGATCGGCGAATCCCCGCATCAGCGACAGGTCGCGCAGGTTCAGACTGGTGTCGGCACCGCGACTGAAGCAGCAAAAGGTCCCATAGATCGAGCCATCGGACAGGTTGATGGGAACGCTCATGTGCGCGCCGACCGGGATCTCGAAGGTGGCCGGCAGCTCGGCAGCGACCGGATTGGTCCGCGCGTCATTGATCAATTCCGGCAGCCGGCCGTCAACCACACGCTGGCAATAGGATTCATCCAGCGGACCGCCGTCGCCGACATGGACCGGGTTCTTGGTCCACGATGAATCGACATAACGGAACACGCGCTGGTCGTTGACGAACTCGGAGACGAAGGCGACTTCCATCTTCAGGTGCTGGCGTATCGCATGCAGGATATCGGGCACCGAATTGCTGGGACCATGTCCAAGTGTCAGCGCACGATCCTCGAAGACGCGGCTGAGTTCATTGTTTCGGGAGGTGGCGCGGTGATGATGAGCGCTGATATCCATGTCAGGTCTTGCGATCATTGAAAGAAATGTTTGTTTCTGCGATGGCGATGCATTGAATGATGCATGTGTTGGATGGTATGAGAAATATCTCAAAATCTCCTAAGATGATTCAGATCAGAAGGCGGCAAATCCGTTCAATTTGATGTTCATCAATCGGCCTCAGGTGAAAGCATATGAATCAGAATCAACATTCGTCCGACATGCCCGCAACGCCGGAATCCTTGCAAGCGCCCATGTCGTCAGGCTTGTCGTCGACGGTACCGCCGTCCTCCGCTCCGGCACCGACCGGAGACTCACCTGAGAGCGATACACACACAGCGACTGCAAGGCAGCCGCATGCACTCGATGGCAGTCAATTCCATAACGTGATCGAAGAGCAGTCCTGGTCTGAGCTGCCGCCGACTCAGGAAGAGCAGATGCCGCGGCGTGCGTATCACCTCGATCAGGCACAAGACGCGCAGGCGAATCGCGAACAGTCCTCCGCTCACGAGCCTGCACAAATCTCGGTCGGTCCGGCCTGAGTACGAACGGGCGTTTGCCAGCCCGCTATAGCGCACTTTTGCGCATGAATCTTCGGTAAGATGTCTGCCGGAAACACCCTCCGGCCCGGATCCTGTATGGCTGTCGCGCATGATCCGGCCAATAAAAAGAATTCGGGGAGACAAGGGATGAAACTCGGCCAGGCAGTGACGATTGCCGACCTCAGG
This sequence comes from uncultured Bifidobacterium sp., assembly GCA_964497485.1. Lineage (GTDB taxonomy): Bacteria > Pseudomonadota > Gammaproteobacteria > Burkholderiales > Burkholderiaceae_D > Pernthalerella. The sequence continues at coordinate 9,400 of CAZCDW010000042.1, read as the reverse complement.
GAGATAGCGCGACGCACTTTGCCGCGCTCGGTTTTCGGCTTCATTGATGGCGGCGCGCATGATGAGGTGACCTTGCGCGACAACGTGAATGATTTTGCGCGCTTGCGCTTTGCGCCGCGCATGCTGGTGGATGTCAGCGTACGGCGGCAATCCATCGAACTGCTCGGGCAGACGCTGGCATCACCGATGGTGTTCGGGCCGACCGGTATCGCCGGTCTGCTGTGGCCTGAAGGTGATGTGTGCCTGGCGCGCGCGACCGAGGCGCGTGGCATAGGCTTCTGTCAGTCGACGACTTCCAATGCCAGCATCGAACAAGTGGCCAGCCGCGGCCGTCGCGGTCACTGGTTCCAGCTCTATGTGCAGAAGGATCGGGGCCTGACGCGTTCGCTGCTGCAGCGCGCGCATGAGGCGGGCTGCCCGGTGCTGGTACTGACGGTGGACTTGCCGGTACCGGGTGCGCGCGAGCGCGATGTGCGTACCGGATTTACCTTGCCGCCGCGCATGGGCTTGTCGAATGTCTTCGATTACGCACGCCGGCTGGGCTGGCTGTGGCGCATGGCGCAGGCGCCGCGCTTCACCTTTGGCAATCTTGATGATCCGAACGGCGCACCGCGCAAGCTGATGACCCTGGCCGAGCAGATCGGCAGGAATTTCGATCCGTCGGTCAGCTGGAAGGACCTCGACCAGATACGCAGCGCATGGCCCGGCAAGCTCGCGATCAAGGGCCTGCTGCGGGCCGATGATGCAGTGCGTGCGGTCGACCATGGTGCCGACGCCGTGATCGTTTCCAATCATGGCGGCCGCCAGCTCGACCAGGTGCAGTCCGGCATTGCGGCATTGCCGGCTGTGGTTGACGCGGTGGGCAGCCGGGTGCCGGTGCTGATGGATGGTGGTATCCGGCGCGGCAGCGATGTCGTGAAGGCGCGCGCGCTGGGGGCAACGGCGTGCATCGTGGGGCGTGCCGGATTGTACGGTCTGGCTTCCGGCGGACAGGCGGGAGTCGAGCGTGCGATCGCGATGCTGCAGCAGGAGATCGACCTCACGCTCGCGCTGCTCGGTGTGCCCGATATCGCGAACGTGGATCGCAGCGTCCTCGCCTGAGAGTAGGGAAATTTGTGGGGCGGTTTGTACAGGCAAGTTCTCCTGCGCTGAAACTTTCCGGCAGTGTTGTTATCCGATGATGAATGACAGGCAAAACGGGATGGCCCGTTGGTCGTCATTCACGCAACCGGAGAACAACGATGCCCATCAGGCCCGATCCCATCAAGCCGGAGGATCAGTCCGCAGCACCTTCCGCACACATCACGCAACGCGTACAGCCTACCCCTACCGCTGCGTCCGACACCGGTACTGATATCGATCGTCCCTTTTCGCAGGGCGACAATCCGCTATCGGTGACGCCCAAGGACGTGACGACCGACGATGCCTCCGCCCGTGACCTGTTTGCACGCCACGTCGATTCCGCTGATCCGGATGAAAAGCAGCAAGAATTGCTGGACGATGCGATTGATCTGAGCTTCCCGGCCAGCGATCCGCCATCAGTCGCCGGTGGCATTACTCGCATCGAGAAGCCCGCGTCCACGCCTGTGGCCCGAACTTAGCCCCTCGGTTCCGTTTATTTCAGCAGCCGCGCGCGGCTGGCGACGACGGCCATCGCGGCTGCCAGCAGCGCGATACAAGCCATTGCGGAGGGCAGTCCCATGATTTCCGCGATCGAGCCCATCAGTGGTGGTCCTGCCAGGCTGCCTGCATAGCCCATCGTGGCCACGCCGGCCAACGCGACCTTGCTCTCTTTGCCGGCGGCGCTGTACACAAAGGGGAATACCAGGGCCAGGCCGAGTCCGGCCAGCGCAAAGCCGCTCAACGCAAGCATGGCCTCGGGGGCGATCACAGCGATGCCCAGTCCGCCGGCCGCAGTCGCCGCCCCCGCGCTGACCAGTTTGCGCGCGCCATAGCGCGCCTTCAGTGAGTCACCGCAGCAGCGCGATACCAGCATCATCATCGAGAATGCCGACAGCGCCAGCGGCGCCATCGCATCTGATGCGCCGAATTGCTCCTTCATGAACAAGCCACTCCAGCTGCCGACACTGCCTTCAGCGATTGCGCCAAGCAGCCCCAGTGTGCCGAGCAGTGCCAGCCGACCGCGAGGCAGCACAAAGGCCGGGGTTGCACCGCTGTCGTGATCAGCTGTGTGATTGTCCATAGACCGTGCCTCACATGCGGCGCCGGTGTTCATCGCTGAGCCGGTCGTTGCGGTCGCGGTCGCCTCCAGACCCTGCAGGCAGAGCCACAGCAATCCGCCCAGTGGCAAGGCCAGCAGGCTGAACTGCTGCATCGCGCTGACCTGCATCGCTGCCATGGCGCTGCCCAGCGTCACACCGGTGAGGCCGCCGGCGCAAGCGCAGGCATGCAGGCGCGACATCATCGGTCTGAGCAGCCGTGCCTCGTGGCGGGTTGCGAGACCATTCATGGCGACATCGAAACTGCTTGCCGTGATGCCCAAGGCCAGTACGGCCGTCATCAGCAAGGGCAGCGACGGCGACGCAGCGGCAGCCAGCAGCACGATGGGCAGCGCCAGGCCGGCGACACGCATCGTGGTCAGGCTGCCGAACCTTGCGAGCAGGCGTGAGGACAGTTGCGGCGACAGTACGGCTCCCACCCCCGAGCACAGCAAGACCATCGCCAGTTGCGAGTGCGTCAGCTGCAAGCCCTGCTGGATGGCGGTCAGCCGACCGCCCCAGCAACCCATCAGCAAGCCATACCAGGCAAAGGTCGCCGGCAAGGCCAGGCGCCGCAGGTCGGGCAGCGCAATCGCGAGGGTAGCTGGCGTTACGGAATGGAGGCTTGCCGAATCGGCGGGGGAGGCTGCAAGAAGTGCGGTAGCGGGCAGGGACATGGTCACGACAGAAGCTTGCTTCAGGGAATACCCCCTTTGTTCGTGACCTCCGGAAATAGTTTCTGACCGGCAGAAAAAATGCAGCTGTTGATTTGACTCAAGTTACCAGACTTGCAACAGAAGTACTGTGCAAGCACAGGCAACCGAGGCCAGACCATGAAGCAGGTTCACACCCATTACGACAATCTGAAGGTGGCGCGGGACGCGCCCCCCGAAGTGATTCGCGCCGCGTACAAGACCCTGAGCCATAAATTTCATCCGGATCGCCATGGCGGCAGTGCGAAGGCGACGCAGACCTTCCAGCTCATCAATGCCGCGTACGAGGTGCTGTCGGACCAGGAGCGCCGGCGCCAGCATGATGCATGGATTGCACGCGCCGAGGCGGAAGCAGCGACGCGCCCTGCTGCGGCGCCGGCCACCCGGCCATGGAATGGGCGCGAGCGGCGCAAGAAGCCGCCGATGGCCGCCCTCAGGGCCGCCCAATACAATGCCGCCGCCAGCCTGCGCATGCCCTTACCCGTGCGCGGACTCGCCACCGTGCTGTGGGCCTCCGTCGCCGTCGCAGGTGCGGTGCTGGTCTTGCTGTACCAACGCTGATCCGGTAAGGACATTTACTTGTCCCGCCCTAGTGCATGCCCTGCCTGGGCAATCGCAGTTGTCAGTCGGCGCAACTTCCTGTTGTCGAGGAAAACCTGAGCAAAGCCCTTCGGTTTTGGAATTTATACTGGTATAGAATTTCCTCGTTATCAATGTGTCCTGCAGCGGCGCGCGTCCATGGCAAAGCAGGCTTTTTTACGATGGCAGACATCTGCCGCCTGGCAGATTTTCGGTAGCTGGGGCGCCAGTCTGTTGCTGGTCCTGACCGTCGTCTGGCTGATCGCGCTGCATCAGATCGACGTCCGCGAAGATCGCTTCCGCCGTCGCGTCCTCGACGCGCTGGGTAGCGAGGTGGCGCAAGTCGCCGACGAGATCGGCGAGGTAGTTCGTAATGCGGACAACTTGTTGCTGTTGCTGAAGGAAGAGATAGAGCGCGGCCATGACATCGGTCATTACGATGTCTACGCGAAAAAGGTGCTCGGCGGTGCTGATGCCCATGTATTCGTCGTCGATGCCTCGGGCAAGCCATCGGCACGGTCCAGCCTCGGCGCGATCTTGCCGCCTTCCCTGTACCTGGCGGGTCTCGCGCGTGACAACGAGCCGCGCATGCGGGTCGACTACGGCAGCGTGGACACGGAAGGGGGCCAGCGCAGGCGAGTGGCTTTCTCGCGCCGACTCCAGAACCGCGATGGCAAGTTCGGCGGCGCGGTCGTGATCGATATGGCGTCCTCGGACCTCGCGGCCAACGAGGTCCATGTCAACCTCCGGCTCGCAAAAGCGGTGATTCTGCGCACGCTGGATGGCGTCGAGCTGCATGCCACCGGCGAGCAGGCGGGCCCGCTGGCCCTGCGTTCTCCGGACCGGCTGCGTACCGACAAGGCCGGCAATGCCAGTCTGCTGATCGGCGGTCCTGATTTCGCAGATGGCGAAGCACGCTTCATTGCGTGGAAGCGTATCGATCCGTATCCGCTGGTCGCGATCACGGCCTTGACCGAAGCGACGGTCATGGCCCAGCATCGTTCACAAGATCATGTCGAAGTCCTGGGCGCTTCGGCGCTCACCGTGCTGCTGGTCTCGGGCGCGATGCTGGGTGCGACGCTGCAATGGCGCCGCTATAGCCGGCGCAAGAAAATGCGCGCTATCCAGGAATCGTTCCGACAGGCGGTCGAAGGCACGCTGGAGGCGCTGTACATGATGCGGCCTCTGTACGGGGAGCAAGGGGTGGTGCGCGATTTCCTGATCGAGGACTGCAACGAACAGGCAGCGCGGCGCTCGCACCTGAAACGCAGTAGCATGCTGGGGCGGACGGTGCGCGAGTTGATGGCTCCCGAGGACAATGCGCGCATGCATGCTTTCCTGCTGCGTATCCTGAAGGAGGGGCTGGTCGAGGACGAGATCGAGATAGGCTGGCATGACCGCCGCCAGCCCGGGGTCGCACCGGCCGGCTGGATACAGAGGCGCGGCGTGAAGACCGAAGCAGGTATCGCCGTCACGGTGCGTGACGTGACCGAGTCGCGCAGCCAGCAGGAGACGCTGGCGAAGATGGCTGTCACCGATGCATTGACCGGCTTGCCCAACCGGCGCTGGCTGATCGATCACTTGCCCGTGATCCTGCGCGCCAGCAGCGAGGGCCGGCGCAAGGTGGCGCTGCTGTTCATCGACCTCGACAATTTCAAGGTCGTCAATGACACGCTGGGCCACGAGGCAGGTGACCGGGTGCTGATCGATGTCACTGCCTGCCTGAAAGCCACGGTGCGACTGTATGACACGGTGGTCAGGCTGGGTGGCGATGAATTCACGGTGGTGGTCGAAGATATCGCCAGCACACGTGATGTCGAAGAGCGCGCTGCGCGCGTCGTAAGCGCGATCAATCGACTGAACCAGACAGCCCCCTGGGGCGCGTTCTCGGTGACGGCCTCGATCGGCATTGCGGTCTTCCCCGACCATACGGCGGAACCGCAGGAGCTGCTGCAGTATGCGGATATCGCGATGTACGCCGCCAAGTCGGCCGGCAAGGCGCAGTACCGGGTGTTCTCGGCCGAGCATGCGGCCGAACTGCAAAGGCGCGTTCAGCTGCAACAGGATTTGCAGAAGGCTGTCGGCACCTACCAGCTGCAGCTGTATTTCCAGCCGCGCGTCGATGCCTACACAGGCAAGCTGACCGGACTGGAATCGCTGTTGCGCTGGCAGCATCCGGAGCGCGGGCTCGTACTGCCGAGCGAGTTCATTCCACTCGCAGAAGAGCGCGGCCTGATCATCGACGTTGGCGAATGGTCGTTCGAGCTGCTGTGCCGGCAGATGCGCGCATGGCTGGACCAGGGGCTGGACTGCCAGCGCGTCTCCTTCAATGTGTCCGAGCTGCAGGTGCGCAGCGAACGCTTCCGCAATTTCCTGACTGATTGTCTTGCACGCCACGGCCTGACGACCGATCGCATCGCGCTCGAGCTGACCGAGACCGCGATCGGCCTCGACGATGAGGCGCTGGCGACGGAACTGGCCAAGTTGCACGGTCTCGGCCTGCGCATCGAGATCGATGACTTCGGTACCGGCCAGTCATCCTTGTCACGGCTGCGGCGGCTGGCCGTGGATGTGCTCAAGATCGACCAGTCCTTCGTCCATACGCTGGGCCAGGACATCAAGAGTGACGCGCTGTGCAGCGCCATTCATTCGATCGGGCAGGCGCTGGGCATCCTGATCGTCGCCGAGGGCGTGGAGACCGAGGCGCAGCTGCAGCGGCTGCGCCAGTTCGGTTCCGATGAAGTGCAGGGCTACCTGATCTCGCGCCCGATGCCGGCCAGCGCACTGTCGCCGATGTTGCGGGGACAGCCGTTGCTGGAGGCAGTGCCGCGTACGCTGGTGCGCCTCAAGCGTCCGTGATGTTCGCGGTCCGCGCCGTGCCGCCGCCAGTGCGCACGACCTGCTCCGGTATAGTGTCGTGCAAGCCAACTTCAGGCGCTGATGCGCCGTCCTCCACCCCAGCGTGACTACCTCCAGTGAAGCTTCCGTCGTGTTGCCCGCATTGCGGCGCATGGGCTTGCTCGATGCCGGTGAAACGCCGGCACTGACGCCTCTGGCCGGAGGTGTCTCCTCATTGATCGTTCGTGTTGACACACGCCGTGGTCCGCTGTGCGTGAAGCAGGCGCTGCCGGCGCTGAAGGTGGCTTCCGAATGGCTGGCGCCGCAGGATCGCAGCCATGCCGAAGTGGCGTGGCTGCGCGTCGTGTCGGCCCGCTGGCCGCAGGCGGTGCCCGCGCTGCTGGCTGAAGATCCCGAATCCTATTGTTTCGCGATGAGCTGGTTGCCGCCGCAAGACTATCCGGTATGGAAGGCGCAGCTGCGCGACGGCGCGGCCGGGCTCGCGACCGCAACGCAGGTGGCGAGCCTGGTGGCCGCGATCCACAGCGGCACCGCAGGCAGTCCGGCACTGGCCGAACGCTTCGCTTATGACAGCAATTTCCTTGCGCTCAGACTGGACCCGTATTTCGGCGCCGCTGCGCAAGTCCATCCCGACTGCGCGCCAGTGCTGCGACAACTGTGCAAGGACACCGCAGCGCGCAAGATCGCGTTGGTGCACGGGGACATCAGCCCGAAAAACATCCTCGTCGGCCGCGACGGCCCGATCATCCTTGACGCCGAGTGCGCCTGGTATGGGGACCCGGCCTTCGATGCCGCATTTTGCCTGTGCCATTTGCTGGCCAAGTGCCTGTGGCAGCCGGCGCACCGTGCGCATTACCTCGCTGCCTGGGATGCGTTCTGTGAGGCCTATCTTGAGCATGTCAGCTGGGAGCCGCGCGACGCGATCGCCGCGCGCATGGCGCTACTCTTGGCGGCGATACTGCTGGCGCGGGTCGATGGCAAGTCGCCGCTCGAATATCTGGGCGAGCCCGAACGCGCAATGCAGCGACAGTTCGCCCGGCGCTGGTTGCTGGCACGCGATCGGTCGCTGGCAGCGATGCGCGCCGACTGGCAGATGATGTTGATCTGAATGTTGATCTGAACCATTTCCGACTTGAAGAGATTCGCCCCATGTCCACTCTGATTCGCCAACTCCGTGCACGACGCATCTGGGATTCCCGAGGTCGGCCGACCGTCGAGGTCGATGTGATCCTTGACGGTGGACTACGCGGTCGCGGCATTGCGCCTGCCGGCGCCTCCACCGGCAGCCACGAAGCGGTCGAGCTGCGCGATGGCGGCGACGCTTGCGATGGCTTTGGGGTGCAGCGCGCGCTACAGGGCATAGCGCGCGAGATCGCACCGGCATTGACGGGCATGGATGTGCTTCAGCAGCAGACGATCGATACGACGCTGATACAGCTGGATGGCACGCCGAACAAATCCCGGCTCGGTGGCAACGCACTGATTGCCACGTCGATGGCGGTGTTGGATGCGGCTGCAAAGGCCAGCGGCTTGCCCCTGTGGCGCCACCTCGCGATGGTGGCCGGCGATGCACCGGTCAGCCTGCCGCTGCCCGAAATACAGATCTTCGGCGGCGGTGCGCATGCGCAGCGCCGCATCGACATCCAGGACTTGCTGGTGATGCCGGTCGGTGCATCAGGCATCGACGAGGCGCTGGTGATGGTGGCCGATGTCTACCGCGCCGCTGGAAAGCTGATGGACGAGGCCGGACGTCGCGCCGGCGTCGCCGACGAGGGTGGCTGGTGGCCGAATTTCGACAGCAACGAGCATGCCTTGCAGATGCTGACGCGCGCCATCGACAAAGCAGGCTATGGCAACGGCGAGGTGATGATCTCGCTGGATATCGCCGCCTCCGAATTCGGGCGCGATGGCATCTACCGGCCCGGTCTCGACGGCGCCGCGTATACCACCGACGAATGGATAGACGTGCTGCTCGACTGGGTCAAACGTTATCCGATCCTGTCGATCGAAGACCCGGTCGCCGAAGATGACCGTGATGGCATGATCGCTTTCACCTCCGCAGTCGGCAAGCGTGTGCAGGTGATCGGCGATGATTACCTTGTCACCAACGCCGCACGCGTCGATGCGGCAGCCAGCGACCGTGCCTGCAATGCGGTGCTGATCAAGCCCAATCAGGCCGGCACCATCAGCGAGACACTGGCTGCGCTGCAGGCGGCCAGGCGCCACGGCATGGCTACCGTCGTATCGGCGCGTTCAGGCGAAACGGAGGACGTGATGATCTCGCACCTGTCGGTCGGCTGGAATGCAGGCCAGCTGAAGGTCGGATCGTTCGCGCGTTCCGAGCGCATGGCCAAATGGAACGAATTGCTGCGCATCGCCGATGACATCGGCACCGGTGCCGTCTTTGCAGGACGCGCGGCTTTGCCGCTGGCGATCAGCTGAGGTCGAGCGCGAACGCTGCTGCAAGGTCCAGCGGCCATACCGGTCGCCTCAATCGTCTGAATGGAAACAGCGCGTAATTTGAACTGGTCGGACCGCCTTCGTCTGCATCGCATTCCACCAGCCCGCGTGAGATCGGACCGAACACGGGCCGGCAATACATGCGTGACTTCAGCAGCAGGAAATCTTTCGTCGCAGGATCGATGCCGACGCAATTGAACACACCGAGATCGTAAGGCTCGGTACGGCGTTCCGTGATCACCAGTTGTGCCGGACCGATGTCGAACAACACGGTTCGTCCCATGCTCAGCTGCTGGCCGGTATAGATGGGCCCGGTGACGGTGAACTCGCCCTCGCTGCGTGCGCGAACGTGGCCACTGCACACCATCGGCGACTTGCTGATGCCGAGCGCGTCGAGCGCAATGCGGTTACCAAGGTCGACCGTGACTTCAGCGTCGAATTGTGCGTCCCACAAGGCTGCCACCGCTGCTGGGTCACACAGCGGCCCGGCGAGGATGCCGGTCAACCCCGCCGCCAGCGCTGCCTGCAGCACATCCATCGTGTCGCAGGTGCCGCCGGACATCACGTTGT
>CAZCDW010000041.1:0-16585 GCA_964497485.1 uncultured Bifidobacterium sp. | reverse complement strand
TCAAGGTGGCCAGCACCACACCGGATTGCTTGCCGATCTCGGCCACGTCGAGCGATTTTTGCACCGCTTCGATCGCAGACAATCGGGAGCTGCGTACCAGGCCGAAGCGCGTTCCGGGCGCGGCATGCAGCACATCCACCTTAAGTTGCAGCGGGCCATAGCGGGTCGGCTCGTCGAGTGATGTGCCGACGCTGCCCTCGAACCACAGGCCGGTCTCGGGCTCGGCCAACATGAAACGACCGTCACGCAGGGACGTCAGGCTGAATTCTCGATTCTCGAGAAACTCGGGCACGCTGAAGTCGGCGACCACGATGCGTTCGTCGCCCCATGCATAGCCGCCCGGCCATGGCAGCGTCGGCAGCAGGCTTGTCAGTCTGCTGGATGCTATCCAGTTACCGAGCAGAGGAAAGCGCTGCGGCCAGGCTGAGATGTACAGCTTGTGACGGTCGATCGCACGCGCCACCACCAGCCGCGAGCGCAGCAATTCGACCTCGGCTGCGGCCGGGGTCTTGTAGTCGAACATGGATCCGGCCTCGCCCAGGATGTTCTTCGGCTCGCGCTGCCCCTTTTCCTCGACATGCAGCATCAGGCTGGCCTCATAGACCGGCTTCGCGAGGAACGCATAGAGCGTACCGGTCAATATCACGGCAAGCGCAACCCACAGTACCAGCCAGCGGAATTCGGACAGCGTCTGCACATAAGCGCGCAAATCGGTATCGCTGTCATCCGACAGAAAGACCGGCGGTTCGCCCTGATAGGCGAGCTGGGGAGGCGTGGAGGGCATCAAGAGCAAGTGTCCTTGTCTTTGGGTCAGGCGCTCAGGATCGGGCCGGCCACCGCTGCGCTGCCACCATGGCTTGCGGGCGACAGCCATGACGGCAGCCGCGCGTACACCGCGCGCCGGATCGCCGCATAGCTCTGCTCGAAGGCCTCGCGCGACTGGCCATGCGGGTCGGGAATGTCGATACCCAGCGTGCCACCGAGGCGCGCGATCTTGTGCGCGTGTTGCGGGTAGCGCTGCCGCAGGCTGGCCGCCTGCGCGGCTTCCATCGTGTATACCCGGCTGGCCTCGGCAAGCATCCAGCCAGCGAGCCTGCGCGATCGATGCGTCGTGATGTCAATGCCGCCCTCGCGCATCAGCGCCACGGCCAGCGGATCGGCTGGCGCGCCGTCGAGCGCACACAGCCCGGCAGAAAAAAGCCCGTGCGACGGCAGCAAGCCTTTCATCAAGCCTTCAGCCATCGGGCTGCGACAGAGGTTGCCGGTGCAGAGCAAGAGGATGGGGGTTCGCACGTCAGTCGCCTGGGGATGCACTGCGTCAGCGGTTCGGTGTGGAGGCGATCACGGCCGTCGGCAACGCGCCCGGAATCATCGCGCTGATGGTGCGGTTCCAGTTGGTCAGCGGCGTAGCCGCGACATAGACGACATCCTTGGGATTGAGCTCGAAGCCTTCAGCCATCGCCAGCGCGCCCGGCGCATTCGCATCGAGCTGGTAGACCACCGATTCATCCAGCGTGCGGCGCACCACATACACCTGGCGCGCATCGCCGGTCACGGGGTTGATGCCGCCGGCCTCACCGAGTGCCTCGTTGAGGGTCAGCCTGCCATTGCGCATCGGCAGCGCACGCGGCGCGGTGACTTCGCCGGAGATGAAGATCTTGCTCTCGTCGCGCGACGGCACGCGCACCACGTCGCCGTGCGCGAGCACAATGGAGGATGGGTTCACGCCGCGCTGCACCAGCTGCGGCAGGTTCACCTGAAAAGTACGGCCTTCGCGGCTGACCATGATGCGGCTCTGGTCGGCCGTTGGGTTCAGCCCACCGGCGCGATTGATCGCTTCGGTCAGCGTCATGGCGATGTCATTGATGGGCTGCACGCCGGGTGACTTGACCTCGCCGTCGACATACACGCGCTTGCTGCGGTAATTCAGCACACGCACCGTCAGCTTGGGCTGCTTCAGGTAGCGCGCCAGGCGCTGCGTCAGCAACGCATGGATCTCGCTGCTGCTCAGGCCCGAGACTTTCAGCTTGCCCGCATACGGAAAATCGAGCATCCCCTCCTGATCGATCTCGAAGCCCGAGCTGGGCTGCAAGGGACTGCCCGCGATGCCAGCGCCGGCACCGCCGGCGACCGGCACCGCCGGCAGCATCGAGGCTGACAATTCCGGATGGTCCCAGACGACGATCTGCAGAACGTCGCCGGCCTCCACCCGATAGGGCTGTGCCGGCTTCATCAGCACGCCGATATCCTCTGACACGCGGCGCTCGCGCGCGTCACGTTCCATCTTCACCAGCTTCGACGTGATGAGTTGTATCTCGGGCGGCTTGCCATCGGCGGCGCCAGCCGTCGCATCGACCGGTACTTTCGCGCGACCGAACTGCATGCCGGGCGCCATGCTGGTACAGGCCGACAGCGCGAATGACAGCATCACCGACAGCGCCAAGGACCGCGTTATTGTCCGCTTCATCGACAGCGACACGACAACGCTGCTGTGTCCGGTCCTGGCTACCCTGTCACGCCTGCGCCGCATCGCTCTTCTCCCACCCGCAGAAACCTGTCGAGTGAGCGAATGTACGCGGGCGGCTGCGCGCCGCCGTTGACGCGGGTCAGCCTTCGCGCAGGGTCAGCATGGGCGGCCTCGACAATACGTTGCGCAGGCCGGCCCAGCCGCCGGCCAGTGCGCACGCAATGCCGATCCCCATGCCCGCCAGCCACAGCGAAGGCGAGAAGATCCAGTCGAAATCGAATACCTGCCGCGCCAGCACCCAGCCCACCAGCGACGCGCCGGTGGCCGCGAGCAGGCCGGCACAGGCACCGACCAGCACGCACTCCAGCCATTGCGCATGCGACAGCTGCATGCGCGTCGCACCGAGCGCACGCAACAAGCCCGCTTCGTGCATGCGCTCCTGCTGAGATACCAGCATCGCGGCCGCCAGCACCATCACGCCCGCAGCGAGCGTGAACAGGAAAAGAAACTCGACCGCACCGACGACTTGCCCGATCACCTGCTGCGCCTGCGCGACCATGCTGCCGACATCGACAATTGTCAGGTTCGGGTAGTCGCGCATCAGCGTGTTGACCAGTTGTCGCTTCGATGACGGCAGATGGAAGGCAGTGAGCCAGCTGGCCGGCAGCGACTGCGCGGCGGCCGGGTTCACGATCACGAAGAGATTGACGCGCATCGAGCTCCAGTCGAGCTTGCGCAGGCTGGTGATGGTCACATCGACCGGCACACCGGCAACGTCGAAGCGCAACTGATCGCCCAGCTTCAGGCCCAGCGTCTTTGCCAGCCCCTGCTCGACCGAGGCTTCGGCGCGCGCGCTGGCATCGAACCACGCGCCTTCGACCACCGTATTCTGCGGCGGCAGTGCGGCCATGGTCGACAGGTTGAACTCACGCTCGACCAGGCGCTGCGCGCGGTCTTCCGCATAGCTCTCGGGACCGATGTTGCGGCCATCCACCTGCACCAGCCGGCCGCGGATCATCGGGTACAAGACCGCATCGCGAATACCGGTCTGTTGCAGCGCAGCCTCGACCGGCGCACGCTGCTCCGGCTGTATGTTGATCATGAAATGATTTGGCGCATCCGGCGGCGTCGCCTTGCGCCACGCAGAGAGCAGGTCGTCACGCACCACCGTCAGCAGCAGCAAGGCCATCAGCCCGAGCGACAGCGCAACGATCTGCAGCGCGCTGGCTGCCGGACGGCGCCTCAGCGAAGCCTGCGCGAAACGCCACGCCGCCATGCCGCTGCCGCCAATGAGACCTGCGAGGCGCACGCCCGGCTTCAGCCATTGCAAGGCACGCAGTACCAACCAGGCGACCAGCGACGACACGCCCAGCGCCAGCAGGAAGCCGCCGGCTGTCAGCAGACCCAGTCGGGTATCGCGTGCCTGCCAGACCAGCAGCAGCACGAAGCAAGCGAGTGCGAGCACATAGCCGCCAAGCGTGAACGCGCGCGGTGGCACGGACTCACGACGTATCACGCGGTTGTGAGGCACATTTCTCAATTGCAGCACCGGCGGTATCGCAAAACCGAGCAGCAACAGCAAACCGGTCGACACACCCTGCACTGCCGGCAACACACCCGGCGGCGGCAGTTCGGTGGTCAGCAGCGAACCCAGCCATTGCAGCAACAGGAAGTGGGCGGCAAAACCAAGCGCTGCACCGAGCAGGCCACCGGCGATGCCGACCAGCACGAACTCGATCACATACAGGCGTGTGACCTCGGATTGCGTCAGGCCCAGGCAGCGCAACATCGCGCAGGCATCGACATGGCGCTGCATGAAACGACGCGCGGCCATGGCAATCGCCAGCGCCGCCAGCATGGCGGTCAGCAAACCGACCAGCGACAGGAACTGGCGCGCGCGATCGAGCGTGGTCCGCATCTCGGGACGACCGGATTCAAGCGACTCGACCTGTACGCCGCGTGCCTCGCTACGCTTGATCTCGGCCTCCAGCCAGCGCTGGTAGCTGGCGATGTCCATCGCATCACCGGCCAGTTGGGTACGGTAAGTGACGCGCGCGCCCTGCCCCACCAGTCCGGTGCCCTGCAGATCAGGCAGGGCAATCATCACACGCGGTGCAAAGTTCATGAAACCGGCGCCACGGTCCTTTTCATTGACGATGGTGGCCGCAATACGGAAGCTGCGTGAGCCCAGTTGCAGCATGTCGCCTTCGCGAACGCCACGCGTATCGATGAAAGCCGGGTCGACCCAGGCCGTGCCGGCCTGCGGTGCGCCCTGCGCAACTTGCGATTGTCCCGCTGCGCTGAGCGTCAATGCACCGCGCAGCGGATAAGTATCGGAGACCGCCTTGACAGCCACCAGCCTCGCATCGGCAGCGTCGCCGCTGCCGGTGGTGGCCATGCTCGGGAACACGATGGTGTCGGCCATGCGCAGTTTGCGGCGTGCAGCCTCGTCGCGCCATACCGTCTGCAGCGGATAATCGCTGCGCACGACCAGGTCGCCGCCCAGCAGTTGCGCCGCGTCGCGCTGCAACGCTGCATTCATCCGGTCGACAAAAAAACCGACCGCCGACAAGGCCGCGACCGCGATCGCCAATGCAGCCACCAGCAGCCTGAGCTCGCCGGCCCGCCAGTCACGCCGCGTCATGCGCCAGGCGTGTGCCGCAATCGCGAACAGGCCTGTGATGCCCGCATCGGCCCTGTGCGCTGCGTTGTCCATGCAATCTCCCTGTCGGTGGTCAGGCCCGCGCTTGCGGGCAACAGCGGAGATTGTAGGTCAGGCGCGCGCTTTCCACCGGCCCCTGAAGAGACAGGCTCTTGCCGGCATTCAGTTCACATCGACGAACCCCGCAAACCATCATGGTGGGTATGCTCGAAATTGTCCTGGCAAGGCGCACAACGTTCGGCCGATGGCATTGCCTGCAGCCTTTCGAACGGAATCGGGTAGCCACAGGAAATACATTCGCCGTAGGTGCCGTTGTCCATCTTCTTTCGCGCCAGTTCAATGGCGCGCAGCTCGTGCATATCGCGCGATACAGCGGCGTTGCCAAGATCGATGGACAAGTTCGCGAAAGACTGGTCGCCGGGATCGGGCACTTCACTGGCAAGCTGTATGTAATCATCCTGCAGCGTGACCTCGCGCTTGATGTCGTCACGCAAGGCGCGCTCCCGGTCGGCGAGGGCGGTATACAGACGGGTCTTCTGCTGCTGGTTCAAGCTATCCATGGCGTCCTCTTTCCTTGTCGTCCGATGCGTACTGACACAGATTGATTGTGCGGCCGGGGCCATTGCTGCTTTTGAGCCAGCACAAAGGCAACCGTTCGCGACGCACCGCGATGGTGAATGATCGAAAAATAAAAGATCGTTCGAATGGCGTTACAAAATTTCAAACAGTCTTTCGCGAATTCGCAGAGACTCACACGCGATTGATTTGTCTCAAGCAAGCGACTCTGGACTTCAAGGGGATTCCCGCTAGACTGCCGTTTCTGAAGAATAAGTGTCTTGCACATTGCCACCTTTCAGAGCCCTCCGATGAAATCACACGAGCTTGAACCACCCGGCTGCGCAATTACCCCGCGCACCGATGAATTGATGGAAGACTTTGTCTATTCGTCCGCGCGCTGTGGCAACAGTCCGCGCGAGCTCTACTTCATCCGTGAAGCGATGCACAGCCTGGTGCGCCTTGCACATTCGGAGCAGATGCTGGACATCCGCCGCAGCGTGGACAAGCTGGTGCCGGCCTCGATGCGTCCGGTCGGCAGGCGGCGCCGCGTCATTCCCAACGACCCGTCATCCGGCCAGGCACAATTCGTGTTCGGCCGCGATACCTGAGCCGGCCGCTGATTTGCGATCCGGCGCAGCGCCTCGCGCACCGCGTCGCCATCCTTGCCCCCAAGGACAGTATGGCCAGTCATCCCTGAATTTATAATGGATGGATGGCAAGACCACCCACCCGAAAAATCATCACCATTCACGACGAGCGTGAATCCGTGCGTCACGCGCGCGGGCTGGTCTGCATCATTGATGACGATCAGGCGATACGGGAAGCAGTGAGCTCATTGCTGGGGCTGGAAGGCTATGCGACCGAAACTTTCGATTCCGCTGCCCAGTTCCTGGAGGTGCTGGAGCGCGGCGAGCCTGTCTTCCCCGGACCGCAATGCATACTGCTGGACGTCAAGATGCCGGGCCTGACCGGCCTCGAGCTGCAGCGCCGGCTGATCGAGCAAGCCGACACCGTGCCCATCGTGTTCATGAGCGGCGGCAGCGGTGCGCGCGAAGCCGTACAGGCGCTGAAGAATGGCGCGCTGGATTTCCTGATCAAGCCTTTCGATGAAGAGACGCTGCTGGCCGCGATCAGCGAGGCACTCGACCGCTATCACAACAATGCGCGCCACCACGAGCAAGACCATGATGTCGCCACTCGTCTTTCCAGCCTGACCGAGCGCGAAGTCCAGATTGCAAGGATGGTCTCGGCCGGGATGATGAACCGCGACATCGCCGACAAGCTCGGCATTGCCGTGCGCACAGTGAAGCTGCATCGTATGCACATGATGCGCAAGCTGGGTGTCGCCAACGTTATTGAATTGGCACGCATCACAGGCCGCCTCGGCTGAGTCCTCACGGGTCAGCATTCGCTGGCCTGCGAACACGGTCGGGAGCTACGCACTGCCCTGCTCACCGGGGCACGACACACTGCAAGACCGGCAGCTTCGACATGCCCTCTCATCGTTTGCGCGCTGCAGCGCAAACAACGGCCTACACAATCCCTACATACGCTTGCCCCTCGGGACTATATAAATAGTTTCCCTAAGGATATATTTTTGTCGTACAAAGCAGGCGGGTCGACGAAGATACGGCTTCGGCAGTCCTGCAAACTGCTCGCGCGGCTGACACACGTGGTTGCCGCGCGAGGCGAAGACAGACAGGAGAAAAGACGTATGGATACGCATGTCCTCGAAGTGAAATCACCGGCGATGAATGCCAGCCTCGCGCGCGACGGTTCGGGCTCGCTGGCGGAGATTTCGCGCAAGTGGCTGGCAGACATTCGCCCGGAAGCATTTTCCGAGTGTCATGAATACCTGTCGGCCGTGCGCCTCGCGCGCCACATGAGCAAGATCGATGTTTGCCGCGCCAGCCAGCTCAATGGTGATCCCGCAAGTGGTGTGTCGCTGCCCACGGTGTCCAAGATCGAGAGCGGTGCCTATGGCGAGCCCGGCTTCCGTACCATGGTGCGTCTTGCCCGTGGCTATGGCATACCGCTGTCCAGCCTCGAGCGCTTCTTCATCTGAGTTTGGTGCGGCGACCAAAGGCACACATCGACCGACCTGATTGCGTCCCGACTCGATGATCACCAAGCCACTCTTGCCGCTACTGTCGCTTTCGACCGAAGGCCAGCACCCATGAACACAGCGATCGACCTCGACGCCCTCGTCATCGACGGCACGAAATTGCGACAGGCACGCGAAGAGCGTGGCCTCAGTGTGGCCGAAGTCGCTGCCTTGTGTACGCTGTCGCGCGAACAAGTACAACACATCGAGGATGGCGGCGTGCGTCCGTTCTACACACCGGCGCACAAGCTGCTGGCGATCCGGAAATACGCGGTCGCTATGGGCATCCCGTATGACGACATCGTGAGGGGCCCGGGTGCCGACGACACGATGCCGGTGCCGGCCGATGCACCAGCCTCGCTGATGGTGCATGGCGAAGGCGAGGAAGCGACCGACCTACGACTGGCGGCGGTAGAACGCAATGCCGACATCCGCCGCAAGATCCTGATCGGCGCGGTGACGGTCACCATCGTGCTGGCGTTCTACGCCAAGATGCGCGGCACACCAGACAGTGAACCGGAACTTGTACAGACTGTGGTGGCCGAGGCTGATGCTGATGCCAAACCGGCCGACGCCATGATCGAGCGAGTGGCCGGAAGCGCTTCCGCCACTTCAAATACATCTGGCAGCTCGGCGACGGCATCGACCACCAGCACCACCCCGGCTCCGGTGAATACCGCCCCGGTGACGGCAGCGGCTGCCTCCAAAGCACCCGCCGCGACTGGGGCAGAACCCACCGCAAAAACGGCGGGCACGACGGCTCCTGTGGCGGCTGCGGTGAGCACGCCAGGCGCGGCAGCACCCTCCACGGCTGCTGTCGCCGCAGCCAGCGACAGCAATGCAGCCGCCGACAGCAAGATCGCCGGCAACGAGTCCTGCACCAGCCCCGCCGCCGGCGACGTCAAGACCTGGACCCCGACTTATCAGCGCAAGGCCGACACCCGGCTGTTCCTCGTCAGCCCAAAGGAGACGACCGTCTGCGTGCACGATGCCAGCGGCAAAGCCGCGCTGATCAAGCTGAAGGCGCGTTCGGGCCAGGCCTTCAGCGGTAAGCCGCCCTATGTCGTGCAGTCGCCGCAACTGTCCGATCTCGAGATCTACCTGCAGGGCATGCGCGCACGCGTGCCGCCACAAGCGCCGGCCCTGCGTCTGCAAGTGACTCCCGTCACCCTGCCCCCTGCGGCAGCCGACGCCGGCTGATATCCGCCGTCAGCGCGGACCGGCATCACCTTGCCGTCACGCGACATCCGCTGGCCACCCTTCTCCTCTTCCGTCGACTGATGCGCGCCGCAGGCTATTGCAATGCAATAGGCGCACCCGTTTTCGACCACCCCGGCCAATACATGGCCTCTGGCCACCCAGTCCTACGGCATCGCAGCAACGATAGTGATTGACTGAACAAGTTGACAAATCGGATCATTGCTCAACGATCAATCGTGCTTTTATAGAAAAAAACTCGCACCAAGTTTCCCGGAACACAATGCGAATCGAGATGCCGCCCACGACCTCACAGAGCCGGCGCTCGCCCCTGATTCAGAGCAATACCCAAACAGGAGGAGACCATGAAGCAATCCCCAAGGCTGGATGTGCGCCGATCACTGCCCGCATCCCTGTCTGCCACCTTGCTGGCCATCGCCCTGTCGGCGCCGGTGCATGCGCAGGAATTCAAGGTCGGCATCGTCAGCTTCTTGTCCGGCCAGGCCGCCGACAGCTTTGGCGTGCCGGCGATCAATGGCGCGAAATCACTGGTCGAGGCCTTCAACAATGGCACTGCGCCCGCGCCTTACAACAAGAAAGGCTTCGGCGGCCTGAAGATCGTGCCGGTGTATGTCGACGAAAACGGTGGCGCCACCAAACAGGTGCAGGAACTGCGCAACCTGTATGACCGCGAGAATGTCGACGTGGTCGTCGGCTATGTGAGCTCGGGCGACTGCCTTGCCGTGTCGCCGGTGGCCGAAGAAATGAAGAAGCTACTGGTGCTGTATGACTGCGGCACGCCACGCATCTTCGAAGAAGCCAAATACAACTATGTGTTCCGCACCGCCTCGCATGGTGCAATGGACAACGTCGCTGCGGCGCGCTATCTGAAGGCGCGCAATGCAAAGGTCGAGACCATCAACCTGATCAACCAGGACTATGCGTGGGGCCATGACTCGATCAAGGACTTCGTGCTGTCAATGGCGGTGATGTACCCGAACGCCAAGCCCCAGGCCGACCAGCGTCCCAAATTCGGTGCTGGCCAGTACGGCACCGAGATCTCGCAATTGATGAGCAAGCCAGCCGACATCACCCACTCCAGTATGTGGGGCGGCGATCTGCAGGCGATGATCCTGCAGGCCGCACCGCGCGGCCTGTTCAAAAAATCGCAAGTCGTGCTGACCGCCGCCGACCATGTGCTGGTACCGCTCGGCGATAAGATGCCTGATGGCGTCATCCTCGGCGCACGCGGTGCGTACGGCATGCTGGCACCGAAGTCCGCGCTCAATGACTGGTGGTGGAACCTGTACCAGACCCAGTGGGGTGTGTATCCGGTGCAGGCACCGTACCGGATGGCGCAGTCACTGATGGGGCTCAAGCTCGCCGTCGAGAAAGCGATGGCGGCCAACGGTGGCAAGAAGCCCACCACCGAGCAGATCGCTGCGGCACTGACCGGCCTCGAATGGGACGCGCCCGGCGGCCGCATCAAGATGGCGCTCGGTGACGGTCACCAGGCGATACAGCCGACCGCGATCGGTCGCACCAAATGGGATGCGGGCAAGAAGCTGGTGGTGATGGAAGATATTCAGCGCTTCGCTGCTGAATGCGTGAACCCGCCGCCGAACATGAAGGCTGAAGACTGGATGAAAGCCGGCTTCCCGGGAGCGAAATGCAACTGAGCACCCTGCTGATTGACGGCATCACCTACGCTTCCTGGCTCTTCATCGTTGCGCTGGGCCTGACGCTGGTGTTCGGCGTCCTGAAGATCCTGAATGTTGCGCATGGCAGTTTCTATGCGCTCGGCGCGTATGCGGCGGCCAGCCTCGTGGGCTGGTTCGCCAGCCTGCAGTTCGCACCGGCGATGTCCATCGTCGCGATGCTGCTCGCCGCCGCTGCGGTCGCTGCGCTGGTTGCGCCCTTGTGCGAGCGCGGCTTGCTGCGCGCCTTCTACGGGCGCGATGAGGTGCTGCTGGTGCTGGTGACTTTCGCGCTGTTCCTGATCCTCGAGGATGCGACCAAGCTGATCTGGGGCGTGAACCCGCTGTACGTGTCCGAGCCTTACATGCTGTTCGGGAATGTCGACATCGGCGACCTGTCGTATGTCGGCTATGACTTCGTGCTGGTCGCTGTCGCCGTGGTGGTGGGCCTGCTCACCTGGTGGTGCCTGAACCGTACCCGCACCGGCAAGATCGTGCTGGCCGTGATCCACAGCGAAGAAGTGGCCGCCAGCATGGGCGTGAATGTGTCGCGCATCTATGCGATGGCCTTCGGCGCCGGCATCTTCCTCGCCGCGCTGGGCGGCGCGCTGACGGCACCGATGATCTCGGTGCAGCCCGGCGTGTCGGTCGGCGTAATCATCGTATCGTTCGCCGTCGTCATCATCGGCGGCCTCGGCAGTATTCCGGGCGCTGCGATCGGCGCGCTGATCGTCGGCATCACGCGCGCGGCAGCCGTGCACCTGATGCCCTCGGCGGAACTGTTCTCGGTCTACCTCGTGATGGCGGTGGTACTGATATTCCGCCCCGAAGGCTTGTTCCAGCGCGCACAGGCAAGGAAAATCTGAGATGCGATATCTTCCTTCGCCGTTGCGCACCCTGTCGGTCGGCCTGTTCGTGCTGGCCGCGCTGCTGTTGGCCGGCACCGCGATGCCGAAATGGCTGGTGTTCCTCGCGACAATGGCGGCCGCCAACGGTCTGGTGTCACTCGGCATCGTGCTGCTGATGCGCAGCGGGGTCGTGTCCTTCGGCCAGGGCCTGGTGTTTGCCGTCGGCGGCTATACCGCCGCGCTGGCCTTTTCCAGGTTCGGCATCACCGACGCCTTGCTGCTGGCGCTGGCCGGCGGCGCGCTGTCGGCGCTGATCGCGGCGCCGTTCGCGTGGCCGATCGCGCGCTATCGCGGCATTTTCTTCGCCATGCTGTCGCTCGCACTGTCGATGGTGCTGTATGGGCTACTGGTGAAATCGGAAGCGATGGGCGGCTCCGATGGTTTCAACATGGGCCGCCCCACCCTGTTCGGGCTGCAGGCCAGCGGCACACTGTCGGGCTACCTGATCTATGCGGTCACGGTGGCGCTGGCGACCATTGCCGCCACGCTGGCGCGCATCTACTGCAATTCCACGCGCGGCCTGGTCGCGCTGGCAGCCCGCGACAACGAGATCCGCGTCGAATACCTCGGCTCGTCGGTGCAGGACCTGATCGCCGCCAATTTCGTGATCGCCGCCTTCGTCGGCGGCATGGGCGGTGCATTGTCGGTGATGGCACTCGGCCATGTCGAACCTGAGTTCGCATACTGGACCCGCTCCGGCGACTTCGTGTTCGTCGCCATCCTGTCCGGCCACCACAGCATGCTGGCCGTGTTCGTCGCCTCGACCCTGCTGGAAATCGTGCGTTCGTTTTCCAGCGCGTATTTCCCGAATACCTGGCAACTGGCGCTCGGCGTGTTCCTGCTGGTGGTGATCCGCTTCCTGCCCAACGGTATCGGATCGCTGTGGATGCGCGCGCGGCGCTTTCCCGAAACTCCTGACACTCGGTCGCCTGACAGCGCAACGGCCTCCAATCCTGCAGACAAAGGAGCGCGCGCATGACGCACTTCGACCTTGCGATCTCTGCACAGCACATCAACAAGCGCTTCGGCGCAGTCGTGGCTGCGGCTGACATTTCCATCGATGTGCCGGTCGGGCAAAAGCTGTCCCTGATCGGCAGCAATGGCGCCGGCAAGACCACCTTCGTCAACATGATCACGGGTTACATCCGGCCTGACGAAGGACAGATCCTGCTGCACGGCGAAAACATCGCCGGCCTGCCGCCGCGCGAGATCGCGCAGCGCGGTATCGCGCGTTCGTTCCAGATACCGCAGCTGTACAAGGAACTGACCGTCACCGAGAACATGCTGGTCGCGATCGCGTCGCAAGGCGGCAAACTGTCGTTCTGGAAGCCGGCACGCAATGCCGAGGCGCTGGCGCGCGCGGATGAACTGCTGCAGCGTTTCGAACTCGCCGTGCACGCGCAGCGCAAGGTGGCCGAGCTGCCCGGCGGCGTGCGCAAATTGCTCGACATCGCGATGGCGCTGACCAGGCAACCGCGCGTACTGCTGCTGGATGAGCCGACTTCCGGTGTGTCCGCTGATGAAAAATTTCCGATGATGGAGACCGTGATGCGCGCACTGTCGCACGAAGCGATGACGGTGCTGTTCGTCGAACATGACATGGACATCGTTCAGCGTTTTTCCGACCGCGTTGCCGCCTTCTACAGCGGTCGCGTAATCGCCGATGGCCATCCGGACGAAGTGCTCGCGCATCCGGATGTGCAACGCCATGTGACTGGCGAGATCAGGGATGCCGCCCATGCTTGAACTCGCCGCCATCGATGTATCGATACAGTCGGTGCAGGTGCTGCGCGGGCTGTCGCTGTCTGTCCGTGAGGGAAAGATGGTCGGCCTGATCGGCCGCAATGGCGCCGGCAAGTCCACCACCTTGCGCGCCATCATGGGCCATCTGCCGCTGGGCGCTGGCAGCCTGCGCTTCGAAGGTCAGGACCTCGCACGCCTGCCGCGCCACCTGCGTGCCGCACTGGGTATCGGCTACATGCCCGAAGACCGCGGCCTGGTGCCCGAGCTGACGGTCGAAGAAAACATCTGCCTGCCGCTGTGGCCCGCGAAGCTGCGCAACACCGCGCCACGGCTGGAATTCATCTACAGCGTGCTGCCTGAACTCAAGGAGATGCGCGATCGCCGTGCGCTGCTGCTGTCCGGCGGCCAGCAAAAGCTGGTGGCACTGGCGCGTGCGCTTGGCATCGGCCACAAGCTGCTGCTGCTCGATGAGCCCTTCGAAGGCGTCGCGCCGGCGCTGTCAGCCCGGCTGTCGGAAGTCATCGCCGGCCTGCGCGGCAGCGACCTGTCGGTCGTGATCGCACAATCCGACCTCAACCATTCGCGCAAGCTGCTCGACGAAGAAGTGCTGATCGAGCGTGGCGCCAATGCGCACTGACATGGCGACAGGCAGCACCCGCATCAGCTGGGAAACGCACCTGACCCTGCCCGCGATGCGGCAGGAGGAACATTTCGGTCGCAAGCTGCGCTGCTTCGTCGAGCGACCGCCGTCGTTCTACGCGATGCTGTCGCGCAGCGCGTCGCTGGCACCGGACAGTGAGGCCCTCAGCTGCGAAGGCCGGCGCTGGACCTACGGCCAGCTCGCTGATGAAGTGGACCGCCTCGCGGCCGGCTTCGCGGCCGAAGGCTTGCGCCGCGGCGAACGCGTGGTGATGTTCCTGTCGAACCGCCCGGAGTTCGTCAGTGTGCTGTTCGCGCTGCAGAAGCTGGGCGTGATCGCGGTGCCGGTCGGCGTGCGTGAACAGGGTCCGGGCCTGGCGTGGATCGTGAAGCAGTGCGGCGCGGCCGGCATCGTCTATGACGATGCGCTCGAAGACCGCATCCCTGATGCCAGCGCCGCGCCCTGCCTGCGCGTGCGCCAGCCTGCGGGCGCCCTGCACGAACTGGCCCGTGGTTGCGGTAGCGGCATATCCGGCGTGCCGATGGCGCGCGTCAGCGAAGACGATTGCGCATGCATCCTGTACACCTCGGGCACCACGGGCAATCCCAAGGGCGCGATGCTGACCCATTTCAACATCGCGCATTCGGTCCTTCACTATGAAGCCGCGCTCAAGCTCAGCCATGCAGACCGCGCGGCGCTGGCCGTGCCGGCCAGCCATGTGACGGGCCTGATTGCACTGATCGCGGCCATGGTCCATGTCGGCGGCACGCTGGTCATCGTGCCCGAGTTCAAGGCGCCGGCCTTCGTGCAGCTGGCAGCGGACGAGCGCATCACCTACTCGCTGATGGTGCCGGCGATGTACCAGCTGTGCCTGTTGCAGCCATCCTTCACGCAGCTCGACCTCTCATCATGGCGGGTCGGTGGCTATGGCGGCGCGCCGATGCCGGTACCGACCGTACAGGCGCTGGCGCAGGCCGTGCCGGGCCTGACGCTGGTGAATTGCTACGGCTCGACCGAGACCACATCGCCGGCCACCATCATGCCGCTCGGCCTGTCGGCCATCTACAACGATGCCGTCGGCATCGCCGTGCCCTGCGCCGACATTCGTGTGATGGATGACGACGGCAAGGAAGTACCGGCCGGTGAATCCGGCGAATTGTGGATAGGTGGCGCGATGGTGGTGCCCGGCTACTGGGACAATCCGGACGCGACCGCGAAGGGGTTTGTCGATGGTTGCTGGCGCTCCGGCGATCTCGGCTCGGTCGATGCGCAGGGCCTGGTGCGCATCCATGACCGTATCAAGGACATGATCAATCGTGGCGGCTACAAGATCTATTCGGTCGAGGTCGAGAACGTGCTGATGAGCGTGCCCGGCGTGGTTGAGGCGGCCGTTGTCGGCCACCCGTGCCCGGTGCTGGGCGAGCGCGTCCATGCCTTCCTGTATGCCCCGCAGGCGAGCGCCGATGCGGAGGCCGTTCGCGCGCATTGCGCACAGCGGCTGGCCGACTACAAAGTGCCCGAGCAGGTGGTGTTCGTTGATGCACCGCTGCCACGTAATGCGAACGGCAAGCTGCTCAAGCGTGCGCTGCGGCAGCCCGGCTGAAACCGTCCCGACCCACCTGCGCACACGCACACACCCGGGGCCGCGATGAACTTCCTGCTGGCGCGCATCAACCACGAGACCAACACTTTTTCGCCGCTGCCAACGGCGCTGCCCGATTTCGAGCCACGGTATGGCGATGCGGCGCTCGCCGACCAGCGTCATGCACGCACCGCGCTGGGTGCGTTCATCCGCGCAGTCGAGTCCCTGCCCGGTGCACGGCTGCGGGTGCCGGTGTCGGCCACTGCGAACCCCGGCGGCACGGTCACGGCTGAGGCCTGCGAGCACTTGTGCCGCTGCGTGCTGGATGCGGCAACTCCCGACGTGACGGCGATCCTGCTGGACCTGCATGGCGCCATGGTCAGCGAGAGCGAAGCCGATGTCGAAGGCTGGCTGCTGGCCAAGCTGCGACACCAGCTGCCCGACGTTCCGATCGCGGTGGCGCTCGACCTGCATGGCAATGTCACGCAACGTATGGTGGACAACGCCGACATCATCGTCGGCTTCAAGACCTATCCGCATGTGGACATGGCCGAGACCGGTGAACATGCGGCGCGCCTGCTGCTCGACCAGATCGCCGGCCGCACGCACCCGGTCACCCGCTGGCGGCAGCTGCCGCTGCTGTCGCATACGCTGCGCAGCGCGACCGCCGAAGGTGCGATGCAGCGCGCTGTCGCTGCGGCACGCGCCGCAGAACACGACGCAGGCGTGCTGGCCGTCACCGTGATGGCCGGCTTCTCGCTGGCCGATATGCCGGACGCCGGCGTGTCCGTTGTCGTCACCGCCGATGGCAATCCGGCGCTTGCGCAGCACGTGGCCGACCGTATTGCTGGCTCCGTATGGAAAGAGCGCGACGGCTTCGTCTACCGCAGCGAGCCGACCACGCAATCGATGGCGCGCGCGGCCGCACTGGCAGCACAGCCCGGTACGGGCCCGGTACTGGTGCTCGACCATAGCGACAACGTGATGTCCGGCGGCACCTGCGACACGATGGATGTGCTGCAGGCCG
>CAZCDW010000040.1:0-16682 GCA_964497485.1 uncultured Bifidobacterium sp. | reverse complement strand
CTCGCGCATGGTTTGCTCGATCATTTGCTGAGTTTCCCGACGGATTTGTGGATCACCCTGTGTTTCCAGATACCTTTTTGCTTGCTCGGGACTGATTCCCGTTTCCCTGAAGAAATCTTCGGTTTTTTTCAATGCCTGCTCGGCCTGCGCTACGACCTTCAATGACTCCCTGATGGCTTTCGCCGACTTTCGCTGGAATTCATCGTCATCCATCGACGTGCCTTTCACCTTATGAGTATTTTCGTCTTCCTCAATCGGTAACGTTTGCCAAATCCGAGTTCCGATACGGAATGTGTATTGGGAACAAGACAGATACCCGGGTGACCTAAGGGATACATCACCGCCGTATGTCTTTGATCGGCCTGAAAGAAAGCGGCTTGCCGGCTTTTTCGAATCGAATTCATGGTCTATACCAATCGCATCCAGCAAGGTCCCGCCGTCTCCCATTCTTCCGGCAGAGTGGCCGATAGCGGGCAGACGGGCCGCCTTCAGGGCATGGCCGTTCAGGTCTTGTCAGCGGAAATTGATGTTGACGACCAGATTCTTGTAGAGCGTTTCAAACGCGACACCGGCCTCGATGGCGCTTTGGACCGTAAGCAGCTCGCAGACAGGAAATTAGGCACATCCGGCCGAAGCCCGGGCCTGGATGCCGGGGCCTCCGCCCGCTTCGCCCGAGCGTTTGGCAACAACAAAGCCAGCACCAAGCTGGCCCAGGCATATTTACAGTCTTTTCTCGGCAAGGAAGCGCGACCAAGGCGCGATTCGAATCCGACTGAACTGGCAAGTCATGTCGTAGCGCTGCAAAAACTTGCCGAAGCATTGCGCGGCAGCGACGATGACTTCGTTGCCAAGCTGACGCCGTTGCCCGAGGGCATGGGGACGCTCTCGGAGCTCACCGAGCGCCTGCGCGAGGCTGGCGACGACGCCAAAGCCATGCAAGAGCTGCTGTCCGATGTTGAGGGCATGCCAGAAGAGCAGGAGCAACTGGGAAGTCTGATGAAGACCTTGCGCTTCAAGCCCGACCAGCTCAAACGCAAGCTCAGGGATGATCAAAAGCTGCCGGATCCGGATGCGCGTACACGCCAGGAGTTGCTGGAGGCGGTCGATGACGAGCTCCAGGAAACGCTGCGCCAGCACGGCAGCCACCTGCGTGCGCTCGACCACGCACTGCGCAATGCTGGTGACGAGGGTACGGCCGAGTTCGCAGAGACCTATGACACCCTCGTCCACGATGACCGCCCGGGCTTCGTGCATACACTGGAAAAGCTGGTTTCCCGCCACTCTCTGTCTGACCTCCAAACAAAAATCCTGCCATTGATGAAAAAAACACTGGCCAATGAGCTTGGACTTGATCCAAGGGAAAGGTCAACGGACAAGGTTCGCCTCGAAGCGCTGCTGAGCGACCTCGCCAACCTCCATATTTCTGCGACCTTGCTCGAAAAACTCAGTCAACTATTGACTTCGATGAAGAGACTTTACAGTGCCCCTACCTGAGCGCCAACTCGATGAACCGGGTTTGTTACTGGCCTTGCTGAAGACTATTTCCGGCGGCTGGATCTCGCCGATGCACTTCGAGCGCCTGGCCAAGGATTTCAACATTCCCGACGGCGGGCCCACGATCTATTTCCTGACCGGACTGATGCTGATCATCCGGGAGTTACCGTTCAAGGTGTTTGAAGATGATGCTTCGCGCAGTGCGCTGCTGGATGCGTTACAAACAGCAATCGATGCGGCGATCGCGCGCGAGGAAGCCGTACTGGAAAGCCCGCCACCAACAACCAACTCCTGAGGCAAACCTATGGACTGGATAGGCGATATCGTCAGTGAATTTGGCCGGCGCATCGGACTGCCGGACCTGAGGCTGGATGAGCAAGGAAAATTGCGGATGGCTCTGGAAGATGGCACCGGCCTTGGGGTGTGGCATATCTCCGGCACTGCCGCACCAGAGGTCGTGGTTTACCGCTCATGCCCCTTGGCCTACCTTCAGGCGCCGGCATACCGGTCAGCGCTACGGCTTGCAGACTTCCGGCAGCCCAATCCCTGGCCGGTTCAGGCAGGAGTGAGCCAGCGTGAATTGGTGCTGGCCACTCGCATACCTGAGCGGGCGTTTTCCAGTACATCATTCGATCAAGCGTTGGAACGACTTACCGAACTTATTCATACGATTTGATTAATGGAAAACGCCACATAACACCAAATATTGCATCTAATTTCCACCGGGAGAGACCGCTTTATTGATATCTTCACCTACTGAATTGTTATCAGCTGCACCAATCTCCTGACTATCGTCCGCTTTATCAGTTAACACGCCGGCACCTTTTTCATCACGATAAGTATTGTTACCAGCATTCTTCCCTGAGAGATCGGAGGGGCGCTTGATATTACCCTCTGCAATATCTAATTCTTCGAGCAATTGATTTATTGTCTCAAGCGCAGACGATACGTCCTCTTTAGTCTTGAATTGATTTGAGTTCAAACTTTCTTCCGTACTATTTTGAGCTTGGATTGTTTTTTGATATTGGGTTAATTCATCGAAAATCTGATCTATCTCTGAATCCAACATTTCAGTCTTTGGTTGAATTTTGCCAACTTCGGTACCTGTTGGCTCCTCAGATGCGGAAGAAGGTTTTGTTGCGGGGTCCGTCGGCTCTAGTTGCTCAGGTTTTTTGACATCACTAGTCTGCTGATTTTGAAGCTGAGCTTGCAGGCCTTTTATATCCTTCTTCAATTTTCGATCATTCCGAAGCAGGTCGCTTAGTTTTTCATCAGAGACCTTCGACCGCTCTTGAGAATCTTTCTGACTTTTTGCAAGCTGATCTTGCAGCTGTTTAATCGTATCCAGCAACTGGGCATTATCGACCTGCTGACGCCGCTTCGGGGCTGGCGAACTTTTGCCTTGCGCAGATGAACTTGACAATGTCGGTTGTGAGTTCTGTGAAAGAGAGGCCAACCCCGAATCATTTGCTCGTGACAAAACATGCTTTACGCGACCTAAAACTTCTTCGGCTTTCTTTTTTGCAGCGCCGTCAAGCCCTCCCAGATCGACCTTGCGGATTACTTCCCCGGTCTTATCGAGACTTCGACTTAGTTCACCGATATCGCCTGTGAATTTATCTAGCGCAGCTGCAACCGGCTCAAATTGCTTTTCTAAA
Organism: uncultured Bifidobacterium sp.; assembly: GCA_964497485.1. Taxonomy (GTDB): domain Bacteria; phylum Pseudomonadota; class Gammaproteobacteria; order Burkholderiales; family Burkholderiaceae_D; genus Pernthalerella. The sequence goes on along the minus strand of CAZCDW010000040.1, from coordinate 13,530 downwards.
TCATGGTCGCCGATAATCTTTTTTATATCCAGAAGTAATTGAGACATTTCTTCACGCAATTGCTTTAATTCGCCATGCAGCTTGTCGACTGATTGCATCCATTCATCTTTAATCACTCCAGATCTCGGCTGTTGCTGCGGGGCGCCCAACCCTGGTTGAGGACTTGTATGTGGATCTTTATTTTTTATTGCTGTATCCGACGACACAAAATCGTCACCAGGAGTCGGCGGCGGAATAAGAGGTACAGGTGAAGGTGAAGGTGAAGGTGAAGGTGAAGGTGAAGGTGAAGGTATAGACATAATAAAATCCTTCGGCAAGAAGACGCTTGTTGTCAGGCGAGCTGCAATGGATCAAGACGCTCGGCATCGTGCTGCGCGTCTTGTGGAAGAAAGCGAGTTTCAAGCCAACGCCTTCCGTGCCAGACTATCTCTGTCATCTTTGACAGCAAAACAGTTCCATCCAATTCATTCAGCGACTGCGTGAGCGTGTAAATGATGGTCTTGCTATCGGCATCCATACAAAATACAGAGCCGTCGATTTCTGCAAGTGCTGTATTCATCTGCAAAAGGCGCCCGACTATCGCCTCACGTCGGCCTTCGGGTAAATCGCCAAACTGGCATTCGATCAGTACCTTGCCGGGCTGGTTTTTCATCGAATGAACGACAGCAAAATCGAAATTCCCGTACATCATTTCCATTGCGAGCTCTTCACCAGGATCGGGATCTTGCTCACGCATCGAGTAGCCGAGCGCTACGCGCAACTCATCGACAATATGTAGAAAGCGCTGCCGGCATTGATAGGCATCAATCATGGTACGAGGACTCCTTCAGGGTTTCGGGTCAGCCGATCACGGGAGTGCCAGTGAAGGTAAAGGCTCGTTATATGCCGAAGTCCTTGCGCCTTCATTGATGAAGCGATCACGCCAGTTGCGCGCATCAGGGGCAAGCTGTTTCATCCTCTCCAGCATGGCAGCCGGACGGGCCTCGTCGAGCGGTTCGTAATACATGCAACGGATTTCATTGCTGTCTGGTGAAATGCCGAAAGCGGCTTCGTGCGAACGCGTCAAGGTCAGATTTGCGCGCAGCATAGCCTGCATACCTTTCAGACCCATCTCTGCAGAAGCTTCGCCGAGCCGGCAAGTCACCAACATGCGCGAGCCCATGGCAGTTGGCGAATGCAGCAGCTCGAACTGTGCTTGCTCTACCTCCAATTCCATCGCCAGAGGCAAGCTGTCTTCATGCAGCATGGGCGGTGGCGGAAAGCCCAATTCCCTGAAGATGCCTTCACAGAGATCAATGAATTTCTGACGCCAGGATAGCTGCATCATGATCACGCTCCCGAAAATTCAGGGGTAGGTGCCGGAGTCTGTGGGTTGGTTCCCTGCGTTCCTTCCACTTTGTCGGACATTTCGGGCAATCCTGTCGAGTTCGGCCGGCCGGATCCAAAGACACGTTCAAAAGTAGACCGCAATGCCTCGATTTGCCCCGACATGCTTGCCTCGACCTGGCCAATATCGGATTCGATCACGCAAGCATCATCCGCAACGCCAAAGTCTGCTATCGCCTCCATGTTTTCAATGCCGGGATAGGTATCCTTCAAGCTGTGAATATTCGATTTGAGATCATCAAGTCGCGAGGGATGCACCTTGACCCTGACGTGTTTCTGGCTCCGCACCAGCGCCAGTGAGTTACGGACAACCTTGAGCACTTTTTCCCTGTCATCGAAGTCACTGGCGATCCGCCGTACGGCATCCAATACAAGATCGACCATTTGCGCCTCAACCTTGGAAAAATAGTGGACCGTCTGTCCAATAATCTCCAGCATATTTGCTGTCTGCTCCAGTCGGGCAGCCTCACGGCCCTCGCGATATCCTCGCTGCTTCTCGGCTTCATAAGCTGCTCGTGCGTCGCCGATGATTTGATCGCGCCGCTTGACACCCTCAGCGACGGCCTGGCGGGCTTTACGCCAAGCCCAGAAGTCGCCGGCCTTGATTACCTTGCCCGCTGGTTCTGGCCGGCTCAGTTCCTGATTGGCGCGATGAATGAACACCATTCCCCCTCGATGACATTGAGTGCGGTCTGCATCAGTCGTCGTGTGATGTCGCCTCCCCAAGCCAAGTCAGGCAACATATCCGGTAGCTTCAACAGGAAGCGCTCACGCATACCTTCCGGCATCTGGCTGGACTCGGCAGCCATCAGCGCATAGCCAAGATCGATCGGATGGTATTCCCTCAAATCGGGCAGCTTTCCAATGGCGAGCAAGGACGCACTGGTCATTGCAAAGCGATAAGCCTCACTGCCGAGCTTCTCTCTCCATGTCAGTACCTGGTCGCGGGACAAACTGCTGCGTACGCTGGCGCCGACAGCCAGTGCGCCGATATGCATGGCGAGTCGCGCCAAACGATCAGTAGGCAGCAGCGCGAGCACCCAGCCGCAATGGGGAACGACAACGCAGGGTTCAGAGCTGATTCCGGCACGCCTTAGTACCTGAATGGAGAGCCGGTCATGAATACGTCGTGATTGCCAGATTGCTGGTGGCAGCTCCGGTAACAAGGAAGAACGACGCTTGGGATGCAGGTAGGTCGCCGATCGAAAATTGAATGTATAGAGCGCTGGTGCAAAGCGTGGCGATTCCTTCAGAACGACTCTGAATTCATCAACGGCGTGATTCATCCACGGCCTCCGACGGGAGATGTAGCCATGGCTGGCTTGCTACGCTCCGACGGCTTGCCCCAACGCTTCCAGACCAACCCGCCGATTGCTGCCAGTACGATCAACACAATTGCGCAAATGCCCCACACCATATAGGGATTGCCTCGCTTACCTTCGCTACCTGTCGCACCAAATACCGAAGGCAAAGAAGTTTGTGATGGCTCTGGTGGCTTTGTCATCGCCGCCAGCATCACTACCGTGACCTTGTCGGCCGACAGTCCGGGAATGCTGTTCGACACCAATCGCTTGATTTGCGGTATGGCGTCGTCGAGGTTATAGCCCGCTTTGTGCTTGATGAAAACCGCCGCTGATGAAGGCATTGCTGGATCTCCGCCGCTGCTGCGCTCTGGCAGCACGACGTGGACGCGCGCCTTGATCACGCCATCGATCTGCGACACCGTCGCTGACAACTCCTGCGACAGGGCCCACAAGTAGCGCGCACGCTCTTCGAGCGGTGACGATATCAGTCCCTCCTTGCGGAATACATCGCCCATTTTTGCGTAACGCTCATGCGGCAAGCCTTCGGCATTCAAGATCGAAATAGCGCGCGCAACCTGGGATTGTTCAACGTCCAGGCTCACCACTCCCTCTTTGCCGGGCAACTTACCGGCTGCGATACCGGCCTGCAGCAAAGCGGCCAGCGCCTCGTTGGCCTCGGCTTCGGACACATCCTTCAATAGTTCGACGCGACTGCCGCAAGCTGCCAGTGCGAGTACGAGCACGCCCGTAGCCAGCCATCCCGGTAATTGTGGATTCAGATATCTCATTGGAGCTTGGACAACGTATCGACGTGCTGAACAGCCTTCTGTACGCCTTTACCGACAACCTCGATTTCCATCGACACGACTGCCATATCAAGCTGCAGCTTGAGCATTTCCCGCAAACTGAAGGTCTGCGGCGACTTTTCGAGAGCGTCGTAGGCTTTGCTGACATTCATCTTGTATTCAGAACCGATCGCATCTAATCTCGCCATGATGATTTCGCCTATGACCTTGTTGCCTTGCCCTGCTTCCTGCACGGGGGCCACAGGTTCAGGCGCATAGATGGCTGCATAGTTTGGAGCGCTTAGCAATTCGGAAACGCGGGCGCCGCCGGCCTCAATATCCGGAGTCACTGCGGGCAGCGACACCTCTGGCGTCGCAGGCGTTGCCTGCACCAATTCCCATTGTGCGAGTGCGGCTATTGCTTCTTGCATGGCTTTCCCCTTTTCTTGAGGCTTCTTTCCATGGACCTGGCGTCCCGGATTGCCAGATTGCAGTGCCGGTTAATCTTCATTGGCATTGGCATTGACACCAACAGCCACCGGCGCCGGTCGTGGCCTGTCACTGGCAGCCTGGGCATCAGCGATCGCCGACACACTCTCGACCAAGTTTTGCAAACCTGATGACAGATCCGTACGCATCTCCAGGCTATGTTTAATTGCCGTCGCTTCAGAAGCCCTTCCTGACAGCTGTAACGCCAATCCAAGATAAGCAAGAATCTCGGGATCCTCGGGACAGGCAATCAGGCCGCGCTCGCGCAACACGCTGGCAGCATCGCCGTATGCGCCAACACAGATCATTGCCAGCGCCAGCCCGATATACGGAAACGCTTTGTCTTTCCGCAGGATGGCCAGTCCTTCGAAAATACGGATAGCAGGCACAACATGGCCGGAACGCGCTGCCATGAATCCCAACGCAGAGAGCAGACGAATCTCCGCAGCCGACATTAACGATCCAACCTGCATTTGATCTGTCAACGGCGATTGAGTATCGTGAGCGGCTGAATTCATGATCAGTTCCCCTGCTGCTCGTTGAGCATGGTACGCAAGGTTTCAGCGCGACGCCGGACGCTGTCGAAGCGAGCATCAATTTGCGTCATCTTCAGCAATGGGTCGAGAATCGACTTGCATTCATCGGCCTGGCCAATTGCGGCGAGACATTCCGACAAATGAATCGCAGCTTCGGCCGCGCCAGGCTCATCAGGCGCCAATGCCAATGCGGCGGAAAAGGAAGGTATCGCAGCATCGAATCGGCACATCCGCTTGCAACACAGCGCGAATGCCATCATCAGGCGCGCATCCAGCGGACGATAGGTAATCAGTATCTGAAACAGCCCAATGGCGCTTTCGACTTTCCCCTGCTGGTACAGCGCATAGCCGATGCCGTAGATGATCTCTATCTGTTCATCGCTGAAGCGAGCCGCGTTGGGTAGCGCCTGAAGCTTTTCGCGCAGCTCCTGAAAGCCATCAAGGTCACCATACAAGTCTGGCGCCAACGGCAGCTTGGGCTCGGGTGGTGAGACAAGCTGGCTCATGAGATTCTCGATAAATTCGTCATGGTCCCTGCCATCGCTTGTTCGATGGCCTGAATCATCTGTAGTGCACTCTTTAATGAATCACGCAATTGCTGGTAAGCGTCAAGCGCCGCCTGCTCGCCAGACTGCGCCAGCGATTTGGCCAATGCTTCCTTGTCCGCACTTACTTGCTCGAGGCTTGCCCCGAACTTCAGTCCTGCCGCAGTCAACTCGCCCAATTTTCCGACTGCACCGCCAGCGGCTTGCATCATGTCCAGACGAGCACGTGACATTTGAGTTAATTCATGGGCCCCACTGTTAAGATGATCGATATCAGACTGTTTCTCCTTGATCTCACTATATTTTTCTGTCGCTTCAATCTCTTTTTTATGAAAAGCTTGGACGTCCCCCTCCAATGTCTTAAGCTGATTTTCTTTAGTATCCGATAATTTTCCCTTCAGTTGCTTTTCAGTCTTAAGTTCGGTCATGACCTTTTGTGCAGCAGGTGCCTCGAGCGAAAACTTTGAGACTTCAGTTTTAATACCAGCCTCTTCCTTTCGCAATTTGTTTAATTCTTTCGTTCTATCCCAAGCCGTTGCTGTATCGGCATTCGCTTTTTTAAGTTGCTTTATCGATTTTCTAGACATGACCACACTGAAAACACCCGTAGCCATCTGCACGCCTGCTTGGACCACATCAGCTATCAGTTGGGCTTTTGCCGCTTCCTCTCGCTTCATGAATTCTGCCTTGGCGCTCGTCAGCATTGCGTTACGCTCCTGAATTCGCTCATCTCCTTTTGACAAAGCAGCCTTGCGCTGAATCTCAAGAAGAATAGCCATGATTGCAGAGATATCGGTCAGGATCGTTTCCTGCGTCTCGCGGATGGCATCATTGATAGCCATTAATTGATCAATGCTCTGAGCCATTTGTTTGGGCGGCGGCAAGTTTGCCCAATCCCCTCGCTCAATCAGATCTTTAATCTTTGCTATGAATTTTTCACTTGAAACATTGAGTGTATTGATCTGTGCATTGATCTCAGTCAGGGTTTTCCCGGAGACGTCTTTCAAATCGTGAGCTGCACGCTGCGGATTGGCCTTGGCATTCGCTGCAATCTCGGATAACTCGACCAAATCATGTCTGAGGCTTGGTGAAATTGGCTTATCGCTAATCGGATCGGGCATGGTATTTCTCCGCTTTTCAAAAAAGCCAATCAGCTCATGGCGACAAGGCGCCCCTTGCTTTCATTGAAATTCTTGTTGGCATTCGCCAAGGTGTCGTAGATGTTCGACAGGCTTTCCGTATACTGGACAAGCGTATCTTGAGTAGCATTAATTTCGCCCTTAATGAGCTCCGTAAAAGTGTCCAGTAATTGCTTCTGGTTATCGATTTGGTTCTTTTCGAAAGTGATATTGGCTATCTGTACGCCATAGGCACCACTGGCAATCGAATTGACGCCACTGGTGATATCTGTCACAAGGCCAATGGTTTCTGCTCCCTGGCTTGCAACCCTTGCTGCCTGCTGGGCGGCGAGCTTCGCTGCATCAGCGCCTGCTTTTGCAGCTTCGGTGCCAGCTTTTGCAGCGCCTCCGCTTATTTGCGACAAAGATATTCCGCCGCAGGCGATGGTGGCACCTGCCACTGCGATCATCGTCACGATCTGTGCCGCCATTTTTAAGTCATTCAGAAGTTTCTCTTTCTGATCTGCTGATAGCTTGTCAAAATCAGGATGACTGGCGACGATTCCCTGGTAGGCGCGAGAAACCAATCCTCCAAGGGTCAAATCCATCTGTTTGCCTGCATTGATGCCGCTGTCCATGAGCTTGTTATCCTTTGCGATGCGGTCCGCACCGTCAAGAATGGCTGATGCGAGACCGATGGAAGCGCCTGCAATGGCCGCCGCACCACCGCCTAATGTGAACACTGTCAGCAGCACAGCACCGACCATACCCAGTACGGCACCCGCCATCGACAAGCCGAAACCGACGTCGCCGCTGATTTTCTGCTCGCGCTGCTTCTTTGCCTCCTCGATAGCTTTGGCAGCTTTTTCGGAATATTTCTTGAGTTTTTCTGCGTTCACTGTATTGAGGCGCGTCGAAGCATCCTTCAATGACTTCATCAAGGACTTCATGTCCTCCGTTGTCACCTTGTCGAGTATGCCGGCCACCAGAATATTCGCGGTATCCGGGTCCACGGTTACCTGGGGCAGCGGAGGTGCGGACCCCACCGGCAGCCCACTCACTTTGCTTTGTGACTTGTCGGAGATCGTGACAAGGTCTGCCCCCGACACAGCGCCTTTTGCAAGCTGTGTATTGGTGCGGATGTCATTTCCTGAAAGTAAAGGCAGCCCGGCATCTGGCCTTACTGCTTGGGAATTTGCTCGAATATCCATATCAATTCGTCTTCCCTCAGACTATTTCGACTGAGTCATCAGCGATCGATTTGGCTTCTGCACTCATTAAAGCCAGCAAGCCATCAACTTTATTTCGGGTGTATTCATTGCCGACCGTCGAGGATAAATTTCCACTGATTCGCTTTAAAATCGAGAGCGCATCGTCTTTCTGCCCGACATGCAACAGACATTCGGCGATCTGGACGGCCGTCTGCAGATCGCCGTCGTCGTCAATAATGGCCAGACCCAGATAAACCAGCGCTTCCTGATAACGGCCGATCATTTGCAGGCAGCTACCTATACCCTTGAAGGCCTTCATGAAAGTCTGATCATGAAGAGTGATGAAGGAAAAAAGCTTCAGCGCTTCGACATATCGCCCATGCTGGTACTGCCCCGAAGCCAGCGTATAGACCGCCTCCAGCTGCTGCCCGTCAATGCCAAAGGCGTCACCGAGTCTCACACCCGCGGATAAATTCTCGATCACCGTTGCAGCGTCGATAGCATCAGTTTTTGAATTAAATGCCAGCTGCATCATCATCGTCCTTAGCCGCCCGCACCACGTATGTTATTGATGATTGTCGACTCGCCCTGCGCATCTTTTTGAATAACCGACGACGCCTGGTCAGATGCTTGTGTATAGCGGTTTGTCATTGTCTGTAGCCGCAACGACTCTTGTTGAGAGCGATTCTGTTCGGATTCGCTGATATTTTGCAGTTCAAACGAAATGTTCGTCACGAACTGGTTGTTGGTTGCCAGAGGGATATTCGCGAACTTTACTGCCAATATGTATCCGTCCATGTTTTTTACACCGACGTCTTTCAGCTGATTCAATAAATCGAGGCTGTCGGCGACCGACGTTCCGAATGTGACCGATGCATCCGGCTTGGAGTCTGTCGGATTCGCCAATCTTTTCACCCTTGCATTCAGCTCGCCGATTTTCTTGATTCTTGCAGCGATTTCCTCAACCACGGATTTTTGCTGATTGACTAGATCACCAATGACGCTCGCCAGCAATGCATTGACGCGTGTGAGGTTAATCAAAGGATTGGCTGTATCACTTGCACGCATCCAGGCATCGATATCGATTGGTTGCGGTAGCAAGTTTGTAGTGCTCCCCATCTGAACGCCTCCGTTGAATGCCAAGTATTGAAAGATTTCCGATCAGCGAACGCACAAAGTCTGATTTCCGCAATGAAATTCGATCTTTGAAGCTGTGTAACTTGGTCAATTGGCTTGTTCCGCTTAAAAGTGTCGCGACTCCGGAACAAAGTCTTTTTTAGAGCAACTTAGCTGTTGCTCCTGTATCAAGAATTTTTCTGCTGATGCACGTCTGGATTGCTGTATGGAGGCATTCCTGGCACTGATATTTCGCAACAAAGCAATCAACCGAGATAAATATCGGAGTTCGTCATCAATGCAGCGCACACGGCCCGATTCTGTTTCCTTTTTTCACCCGGATAGCGGGATAGCCTGCATTTCCCGACAGGAAACACCGGCAGTCCGGCTTCCTTTCCATTCAGATCTTCAACCAACGGCGGCCATAGAGCAGGTACAGCTGGATTCGCTGTTCGAATTGAGTACGCTCGATGATTTCGTTCTTCATCAACTTACTCCTGAGGTGAACGATCTGAACCTTCTGGCTCCTGCTCGGTTTCGTGAGACTCTGGCCGCGACACGCACTGATGTTTTCCGACTATCGAGCAGGCACCGAGGCTTATCCCGCAAGCTAGGGAAGCTCGCGGCACTGCTCGATGAGCAGGATGAACTCGTGAAGCTCGCTCAGCTATATTGCTCTGCGCTTCTCCAGGGATAAGTGATGTATCCAGTTGATGACCCCGTTCTGAGTGAGGCACAGCGTGATTTGCTGCGGGTACTCGGTTATCTGCAGCTTCAGCACGGTAGTGCATCCAAAGCTTCCATCATCTTCGATGCGCTGGTCGCAAGCTCTCCCCCTGACCCGTCGTTGACGCTGTCGCATGCATTTGCACTGCTGCGCTCAGATCAGGCAACAGAAGCGCTTGCGGGACTCGAAGTCCTTGCGGAGTCTGAACAACAGCCACCCTTGTACTGGCTTCTGCGTGGGCAGGCATTGTCAAAGCTTGGACGGGTGGCCGAGGCGGCGCATTCCATGCGCATGTTTATCCGGCAGCGGCATTCCGGCCAGTCGAGGGCCTGAACCTCATGGATACGCTGTCGCTCAAGCTCCAGTCTTTTCTGCAAAAGGTCGTCAACCGCCACGACCTGGTGCTCGCGACGCTGATCGTCTGCACCATCTTCATGATGATCCTGCCGCTTCCAACCTGGCTGATCGACGCGCTGATTGCAACCAATATGTGCCTGTCGGCGATCCTGCTGATGGTTGCCATGTACCTGCCGAATCCGCTGGCATTTTCTTCCTTCCCGTCGGTGCTGTTGGTGACGACACTGTTCAGGCTGGCGATCGGTATTGCGACCACCCGGCTTATCCTGCTGAATGGCGATGCCGGCCACATCATCTACACCTTCGGTAATTTCGTCGTCGGCGGCAATCTGGTGGTGGGTCTGGTGGTGTTCCTGATTCTCACCATTGTGCAATTCGTGGTCATTACCAAGGGCTCGGAGCGGGTTGCCGAGGTCGCCGCTCGCTTCTCGCTGGAGGCCATGCCCGGCAAGCAGATGTCGATCGATGGAGACCTACGGGCCGGAACGATCGACATGGACGAAGCTCGGCGCCGGCGCGGCGTCGTCGAGAAAGAGAGTCAGCTGTACGGCGCGATGGACGGCGCGATGAAATTCGTTAAAGGCGATGCAATCGCCGGTTTGATCATCGTGGCTGTCAACCTCTTGGGCGGGGTCCTGATCGGCACCTTGCAGCGCGGCCTGACGGCCGGTGAATCGGTAAAGATCTATTCGATACTGACCATCGGCGACGGCCTGATTTCACAGATTCCGGCGCTATTCGTGTCCATTTGCGCCGGCATGATCGTGACTCGCGTCACCAGCAGCGATGGCGGCCCTTCCAACGTCGGCAGCGATATCGGCGCGCAGCTGCTTGCGCAGCCCAAGGCCTTCCTGATCGGCTCGGCGGTGATGCTGGGCTTTGCGGCCATACCTGGCATGCCGACGCTGACTTTCCTGATCTTGTCGACCGTGGTTGGGATGGTTGGCTACACTTTCTTCCGCAGCGAGCAAAAGGTGGTGGATCCGAAAACGGGCAAGCCTGTACCGGCCAGCGGCAGCGATGGCAGAGCCGACAAGGCGGGGGCCAGCGGCGATGCTGACAGCTTCGCACCGACAGTGCCGCTGATGGTCGATGTCAGCGCGGTGCTGGAAAAGGCCTTCTCGTCCAAAGTACTGAACGATGAACTGGTCAAGGTCAGGCGCGCGCTGTTCGAAGATCTCGGCATCATTTTCCCTGGCATCAACCTTCGCTTCAGCGATCAACTCGGCAGCGAGGACTACGCGATTCTGGTCTCCGAAATCCCCGTATCCCAGGGACGCATGCGGCCACAGCACCTGTTGGTGCGGGAGGCACCGGAAAACCTTACTGCCTTGTCCATTCCGTTTGAAACCGACAAGGGCTTCCTGCCCGGCATACCGACGATCTGGGCGCCGGCGGAGATCAAGGGCGCCCTCTCCAATGCGGGCATTCCCTTTCTCGACCCCACGCAGATGCTTTCCTACCACATAGCGCTAGTGCTCAAAAAATATGCAGCGGAGTTCATAGGTATCCAGGAAACCCGCGCACTGCTGACTGATATGGAGACCCGCTTCCCGGAATTGGCCAAGGAAGTCCAGCGCGTCATGCCCATCCATAAAATCGCCGAGATCCTGCAGCGTCTGGTCGGCGAGGGTATATCGATCCGCAATCTGCGCGCCGTGATGGAAGCCCTGATTGAGTGGGGCCAAAAAGAGAAGGATTCGGTGATGCTGACCGAGTATGTGCGCGTCGCACTGAAGCGCCATATCAGTCATCGACACTCGGCCGGGCAGAATATCTTGCCGGCCTATCTGCTCGCACCGGCGGTGGAGGACACGGTGCGCGGCGCGGTAAGGCAGACCTCGGGCGGATCTTACCTGGCGCTCGACCCAGCAACATCGCGTCAACTGCTGGACAATATCAAATCCACCGTGGGCGACCTGACTCGCTCAATGCACAAGCCTGTGCTGCTGACCTCGATGGACATCCGCCGCTACTTGCGCAAAATGATCGAGCAGGACTTGTATGACTTGCCGGTTCTGTCGTATCAGGAGCTGACTCCCGAGATCAATATCCAGCCGCTGGCGAGGGTAGAACTATGAGCTCTGGGATGATTTCCGCTTTGAAGCCTGCCTTGCCGCTGGGTGCGCAAATGGTCCTTGCCGGCAACGCTGATTTGTCAGCCGGCACCGGCGGCTACCGCTTCATCAACCGTGTCGTACTCGTCGAACAGTACCAGAAAGCCGCCGATGTCCAGCAGTGCCCTGACCTCATCGCTGACAGCAGCAAAGGACACCAGGCCATTGATTTCTCTCAGGCGGCGCACTGCGCCCAAAATGACTTTCAGGCCGTCGCTACTGATATGGGTGAGTGCAGAGAAATCGAATACCAACTGGCGTGCACCATCGTCAAGAGCAGCGGCAAGCAGCTCCTCAAGTTCAGCCGCTACCGGCTTGCTGACATTGCCAGTGGGTTGAACGATGACGGTCTGGTTACGGGTCTCGATATGCAGGCTCATGTTGGGCAATGTCCACAAGTTGTCCATGGATTGTATCCGCGACAATTCAAAAGTTCAGACGCAATCCTTTTCATCCGGCGTCGCGCCGGAGGCGATCTGGTCGGGGAAGGCTGCGCTGTTCCTGATAAGGAACATCCTACACTGCACCAGCCGCAAACTTTTGTCGATTCTTTTGCCGGTTGTGGAATTCACTGAGGTAAGCCATGAAGATCGAACCTCATCTGCAATCCGTGTTGCCACAAATCGAATTGCGGGTACTGTACGGCCCGCAGTCGGGTAGCCGGCTGACCCTCGCTCCGGGAGATTTCCTGCTGGGCACCGGGGATGATTGCGCGATCATGCTGGCAGGCCCGCGCATTCGAGAATGCCACGCAAAACTCTCCTTTGACGGCGAGCAGCCCACGATCACGCCGGTGGATGGCGATGTCTACGATTCGCAAGGCAATACGCTGACCGATACTCTGCCACTGACTCTGGGTATGCCATTTGAACTGGGCGGCATCTGGATCGCCATCGATGACCCCGACGCTCCGTGGCCCGACCCCGAGACTCTTGTCGCGATGGCCGGGCTCGGGTCGACGGCTGCCAAGTCAGAGACCACGGCTCCGTCAATGCCGACGGCAAGTGAAGTAAAGGCCGAGCCCCCGCAAAAGCGCAATGCCCGCTTCGTGCTGATAAGCTCATTGGCGGTGATCATCAGTATCGCAATCGCTGCCATCACGGTTTCTGTCTGGCTGGTCAGCCAGGCGCCTCCTGCAAAGCCGGCTGTCGTGAAGTTCGGCCCCGGTCCCGAGCCGGCAGTCGCTCGCGAGCTCCGCCGCCTGCTGGTCGAGGTCGCGCCCGGTCAGCAGATAACCGTCACTACACGTATTGACGGCACGCCCAAAGTCGAAGGCTATGTGCCGGATGCCGCTGCCGCCGAGCGAGTGCAGCGCGCGATCCGCAAGCTGTCATCCACGCCCGCCATCATGCTGCGCCTCGATAGTGAATTGCTCGAAGCCACGCGCAAAGTGATCAGCAAGCTGAACGCACCCACCCGAGCGATGCTGTCCGTCACAGAAGTCCGCAATGGCAATGTGTTGCTGTCTGGCGCTGTGGCGACGACCGGCGTTCGCGACGCAATTTTCGATGCGATCCATGCGGAGGTACCCGGCGTACGCGATATTGGCGGCAACCTTTATACCGCAGAAGATCTTAGCGGCGTTCTGCAGGACAGGATAGGGTCCGCCGGACTGAGCGCCAAGCTGCAAATCGTGGACAAACAACCAGAATTCGTGCTGCGGGGTCGCCTCAACGAAGCGGATATGGCGCGCTGGGAAGGTCTGCTGTTGCGCTTTACCGAAGATTACGGCTCCGTGTTACCGATACGCGCCACCGTTGTCGTCCTGCAGCGCAGGCCGCCAGTGAACGTGCAGATGATTGTCGGCGGCGAGATGCCCTTTGTCGTCACTGACAATGG
>CAZCDW010000039.1:15425-16892 GCA_964497485.1 uncultured Bifidobacterium sp. | reverse complement strand
GAAGTCTATGCAATGGGTATGCGTAACCCGGCCGGCATGGACATCAACCCGAAGGACAAGACCATCTGGACCACCGACAACCAGGTTGACGGTCTGGGCGACGACATCCCGCCGGGCGAACTGAACCGCATCACCAAGGCTGGTCAGCACTTCGGCTTCCCGTTCTACAACGGCAAGTTCAAGGTCGCTGGTTCGCCGGCAGCTCCGGATCTGAAGGACGTGAAAGAGCCGGCTGGCATGATCTTCCCGCAAGTCGAGTTCCCGGCCCACCAGGCTCAGCTGGGCATGACCTTCTACACCGGCAAGGCCTTCCCGAAGAAGTACCAGGGCGGCATCTTCGTCGCATCGCACGGTTCGTGGAACCGCACGGTGCCGAGCGGCTACCTGATCAACTACGTGCCGCTGAATGCTGACGGCACCGCCGGCAAGGCAGAAGTCTTCGCAGAAGGCTTCCTGGATCCGGAAACCAAGCGTGCCTTCGGCCGCCCGGTTGACGTTGCCAACCTGCCGGATGGCTCGATGCTCGTTTCCGACGACTACGCTGGCGCGATCTATCGCATCAGCTACGCTGGCAACTAATCAGGCCTGAAGCGATCGCGACGCGGGCCACAAGCCCGCTTCCATTGCAAGAAATCGCCCGCCACGGATTCGTGGCGGGCGATTTTGTTTTGTATCGGTGTGTATCGCGTATTCCAGCGCGACGATTGATCCGATAATTTTCAACCAGCGCGCTTGCGTGCCCCGTCAGACCCGACGCGATATTCAGGTTTGATGTATCTTCCGCTCTGGCTTCGACCCGCAATGCATGTCAGTGGCGGCCGGCGCAGCTGTTAACCCGATATTCTTTTTTGATTTTCCGAGTGCTCTGATGAAATCCGTTTCCCTGATCGCTGCTGGCCTGTTGTGCGCCGGCCTTACCACCAACGTCCTCGCTGCCGACAAGACGGACGCCGGCTTCAAAGTCGCCCAAAGCTGCATGATGTGCCATGGCGATAATGGCCTGTCGACCATGCCTGGCACGCCCTCGCTCGCCGGCCAGTCCGAAATCTACCTCGCGAGCCAGCTGCGCCAGTTCCGTGACGGCAAGCGCCACAATGAAGTCATGAACGTGATTGCCAAGCCGCTGTCGGATGCCGACATCGATAACGTTTCTGCCTGGTTCTCGAAAGTCGAGATCGAGCTCAAGAAGCGCTGATCTCGGCGGTGCCCAATAAAAAAGCCTGATCGTCGATCAGGCTTTTTTTTCGCGACTGCACCAACAGCCCGGACTCAGGACTCTCCATTCAACGCTTTTTTCACGTCGAGGTGACCGGCTTCGTCGGCGATGTCATAAGCCGTCTTGCCGCGATTGTCCTTCAGCGATTTGTCAGCGCCCGCACTCAGCAGGAACTTGACGGTCTGCGCATGGCCCTGGCCGGCAGCCCACATCAGTACGGTCAGGTCATTCGCGTAGCGCGCATTGACATC
>CAZCDW010000039.1:0-15325 GCA_964497485.1 uncultured Bifidobacterium sp. | reverse complement strand
GCCTTGATGGCCATCATCAGCAAGCTTTCGCCGGTTCGGTTGCGTGAATTGAGATTCGCCCCATACTTGTCGATCAGCTCTTGCAGGCGCGCGAGGTTACCGGCCCTGACCGCAGCGAGCGTTTGCTGGTGGGGATTATCCACAGGCTGCGCGCTTGCTGCGCCGCAAAAAAACATGGCTGCAATCAGGTGCGCCCTCAGGGCAAAAACGCGTGCGAAAAATTTCATAAAAAAACCTTCTCGGGGTGATGTTTTTTATTGCCAATACGTTGAACAGGTACTACGATCAGCGGGCGCAATAATACGATCTTTTTTATTGCGGTCAATAATAAAGTCCACGCGTACTGACGTTCTACAAAACGGCCTGCGATAGACGGTGTGAACCTACCGGAACATGTCGGAATCCCGGGGTCCGCTGGATGATACTGATAGACGAAAACCCACTAAGAGAGGAAGCACAATGGCTCTGAACAAGATGCTGAAGACGCTTGCCGCTACCGGCCTGGTTGTTGCAGGTTCGGCATACGCGCAAGAACCGATCGCTGGTGCTGGCATCAAGCCGATCGCGATGCCGAACGTCGGCAACGTGTCGCAATCGATGCTGAACGCTGCGATCAAGGATGGCAAGAACTGGCTGCACCCGAACGGTAACTACGAGCAGACCCGCCACGCGCCGGCTGCACAGATCAACACCGGTAACGTCGCCAAGCTGCGTCCGGCTTTCGTTTTCCAGACCGGCATCGTCGAGTCGATGGAAACCGCACCGATCGTCGCCAACGGCGTGATGTACGTGACCACCTCGTACAACCACGTGTACGCGATCAACGCGACCACCGGCGAACAATACTGGCACTTCAAGCACAAGATCGGCCCGGTGTCGACCTACTGCTGCGGCCCGAACAACAAGGGTGTCGCTATCGCCGACGGCAAGCTCTTCATGGGCACGCTGGATGCGAAGCTGGTTGCTCTCGATGCCAAGACCGGCAAGCTGCTGTGGGAAACCCAGATCGCTGATCCGGAACTCGGCTACAGCGAAACGATGGCTCCGGCTGTCGTCGACGGCAAAGTGCTGATCGGTACCAACGGCGGCGAATACGGCGTGCGCGGCTTCGTGAAAGCCTATGATGCCAATTCGGGCAAGCTGGCATGGACCTTCCACACCATCCCGGAAAAGGGCCACGAAGGTGTGTGGGCCGAGAACGACGCAACCGGTCGCAACATGAAGCGTGACATCGCTGCCGAAAAAGCAGCGCTGGCCAAGAACGGCGGCGACTTCTACAAGACCCTGGGTGGCGGCGTCTGGATGACTCCGGCAGTCGACACCAAGACCAAGACCGTGTTCTTCGTGGTCGGCAACCCCTCGCCTGACCTGTACGGCGCAGAGCGTCCGGGCGACAACCTGTACACCGACTCGATGGTCGCTGTTGACCTCGAGACCGGCAAGTACAAGTGGCACTACCAGTATGTCGCTCATGACGTGTGGGATCTGGATGCAGTCTCCCCGCCTATCCTGGTCGACGTGAAGGACAAGAACGGCAAGATGATCCCGGGCGTCATCCATGGCGGCAAGACCGGTCACATCTACGTTCATGACCGTTCGAACGGCAACCTGATCCGCTTCTCGGATCCGATGGTGTCGCAAGAAGGCCTGTGGACCCTGCCGACCAAGCAAGGTGCACGCATGTCGCTGGGTGCGAACGGTGGTGTCGAGTGGTCGCCGATGGCTGTGAATCCGCAGCTGCGTCTGGCTTACGCTGTGAACCTCGAGCAGCCGATGACCTACCACGTTGAAGCAGCTGCCTACCCGGGCGGCAAGCTGTGGCTGGGTGGCGCGTTCAAGAACATCCCGGGCGAAGAGCAGTTCGGTAACGTCGCAGCCGTGAACATCGACACCGGCAAGGTCGTCTGGAAGGCACGTACCGACCAGCCGATGATCGGTGGCGCACTGTCGACCGCTGGCAACCTGGTGTTTGCTGGTGAAGGCAATGGCTGGTTCAAGGCGTATGACGCCAAGACCGGCAAGGTGCTGTGGCAGTACCAGTGCGGCGCAGGTGTGAACGCACCGCCGACCTCGTACACCGTCAACGGCAAGCAGTACATCGCCGTCGCAGCTGGTGGCAACACCCAGCTCGACTTCAAGCGCGGCAACAGCGTGTTCGTGTTCTCGCTATAATTCGATCGCAGCTGTAAAAGGGGGCTGCCTGAGGGCAGCCCCCTTTTTGTTTCCACCCCAGATACTTAAGGTTTCGTGATGAAATTCCGTTTCTTTGTGACCGCCTTGATTGCTCTTGCTTCCGTGTGTACAAGTGCTCAGGCGCAGGACGTCGAGGCAGGCAAGAAAAAAGCCGAGGCATGCGTTGCCTGCCACGGCCCGAATGGCAATTCGCAGTCCGGCATGTTCCCGACCCTGGCAGGCCAGAACGCGCGCTACATCTACCTGCAGCTGAAGGATTACAAAGAGGGCCGTCGCAAGAATCCGATGATGTCGGCCGTTGCCGCCGGACTCGAAAAGCAGGACATGCAGGACATCGCCGCTTACTTCATGTCGCAGAAGCAGGCTCGTACCGGCTTCAAGGCCGACCCGGCCAAGGTGACTGCCGGTGCGAAGAAGGCCGAAGAATCGCTGTGCGCCATGTGCCACCTGGGTGGCATGGCAGGTCAGAACGAAGTGCCGCGCCTCGCTGGCCAGCACCCGGAATACATCACCGCGCAGCTGAAGAACTTCAAGGCACGTGAGCGCACCAACGACGCTGGCAACATGACCAGCCTCGCGCAGACCCTGTCTGACGAAGACATCGAGAACCTGGCCCACTGGATCTCGAACCTGTACTGATGGCAAGGTCGCACTCGCGGCCTGACGTCACCAGAACTGCAAGGAGCCGGCAAAGCCGGCTCTTTTTTTATCTGCGACTTCTGCCTGCGTAGTCGCCGGCGCGGATGACGGTCGTACGTCTGCGAGGTAGCGCGCTCAGAACACGTCCTTGTGCATGGCGTTGATGATGGCCTCGATCGCCGGATGCTTGATCTTGCGCTCGTTGGAGATCGCATAGACCTGTTCGCGCACTTGGGGCATCGCGCCGACCGGCACTGCACCGAACTGTTCGAGCACATCCTTCTCCAGCACTGCGGGGGCAGGGAACAGTCCGCGTCCTGCGCGACCGAAGGTATGCAGCAGCGCGTTGTCGTCGAACTCGCCAATCACTTCCGGATGCAAGTCATTCGATTCCAGCCAGTTGTCGATACGGCCGCGTACCGCATTGTTCCGTGTTGGCAGCAAGAGCGGCGCCTCATTCAGGCTTTTCGGAAAACCGTCGAGGTAACGTTCCGCCAGTGCCGGTACCGCGTACAGGCTGATTTGCGTCTCGCCCAGCAAATGGCTGAACACGCGCAGCGAGGATCCGGGCGGCACCGGCCGGTCCGTGAGCATTACATCCAATTTGTGCACCGACAGCTTGCCAAGCAGGGACTCGAACTGCTCCTCGTAACAGATCAGACGCACGCGCTGCGGCAGTGCCAGTGCCGCATCCAGCAGGCGTGACGCGATCAGCTTGGGCAGCGAATCAGAAATGCCGACCGTCAGTCGCATCACGTGTTCGACATCGGCGTCGGCCAGCGCTTCTTGCAGCTGTTCGCCGAGCAGGAAGATCTGGTCCGCATAACGCAGCGCGATCTGACCCGCCTCGGTCAGTACCAGCCGCCGACCCTGCGGCTTGAACAGCGCCTTGCCAACGGCCTGTTCCAACAGGGCCAGCTGCGCGCTGATGGTCTGGATGGCCAGCCCCAGCCTTTCGGCGGCACGGGTCACGCTGCCTTCCTTGGCGACGACCCAAAAATAGTGGAGGTGGCGAAAATTCAGGCTCACTATGGATTCCTTCCGGATTTTCGAAGCGACCCTCCAATTATGTATTGAAATCCGGAACACGGGGAACGCCCGGCAAGGCTACGCGCAGGGTTACAATCCTGACCACTCCATCATTGATGACCAAGGACTGCTTCATGCTCGAACTGCTCGCCGACCCGCATGCATGGATCGCACTGGCGACCCTGACCGCGCTCGAGCTGGTGCTGGGCATCGACAACGTCATTTTCATTTCCATCCTGGTCGACAAGCTGCCACAACACCAGCAAGACTTTGCACGCAAGCTGGGGTTGTTTGCCGCGATGTTCATGCGCATCGGCCTGCTGCTGACGCTGGCATGGATCGTCGGGCTCAAGGAGCCGCTGCTGACCGTGCTCGGGCAATCGTTCTCCGGACGCGACCTGGTGCTGCTGGGAGGCGGCCTGTTCTTGTTGTGGAAGAGCGCGGGCGAAATTCACCAGACGCTGGAAGGCGCGCATGACAACGGCAAGCAGGGGGCTGCGAAAGCGGCATTTGCTTCGGTGATCATGCAGATCATGCTGATCGACATCGTGTTCTCGCTGGACTCCATCATCACTGCCGTCGGCATGGTCGAACATGTCGAAGTCATGGTCGCCGCCGTCGTGCTGTCGGTCGCCTTGATGATGGCCTTTGCCGGTGCGATCGGACGTTTCGTGTCGCGTCATCCGACGATCAAGATGCTGGCGCTGGCCTTCCTCGTCGCCATTGGCGTGGTGCTCATCGCCGAAGCATTCGGTACGCATGTACCCAAGGGTTACATCTACTCGGCAATGGCATTCTCGGTAATCGTGGAGATGCTCAATATTCGCATGCGCAAGCGCTCGTCGCGACCAGCTGAACTGATCGCGTCGCTGGCCGAGGAAGAAGGACCGCGGCGCGACTGAAAGCGGGTCCTTGTCCGCAAGCGAAGGTCGGGGACTTTTCAACTCAAGGCAGCAGCAGGTCGGCACGCCCGTTACACGCGCAACCTTGCGTGCATGTGCCGGTCGAAGCAGCCATTGAAACCCGCACTGGGAGGATCATGATGCGCGTCGACCTCTATCGCCGCCCGGAAGCCGGCGGCAAATACTCCTATCTGGTGGTCCTCTCGGGAAAGCCGATCCCGGAAGAAGCGAACAATACAGACTGGCAGATCGCCGAAGCGGGGCTTGAAGTTTCCGATGAAGAGCAAGCCCTGCCGCAATTTGCGATTGATGAACCCTTCGCACAGATTGACAGCAAAGGCTACGCGATCACCAGCTACGGCCGTTTGCATTCTCAGTCGATGCGCTGATTGCCGCCGCCCCCCTTCGCATGCCGCTGACAAGTGCTCCTGTCAGCAGCGCGCGTACGCTCGCTCAGACGAGTCCTGCGTCGGACAGCTCGGTCTTGATGTATGCATAAAACACCGGTGCGGCAATCACACCCGGGATACCGAACAGCGACTCCATTGCCAGCATCGCAGCAAGCAATTCCCACGAGCGCGCATTGATTTGCGAGCCGATGATTTTCGCGTTCAGGAAATACTCAAGCTTGTGGATCGAGATCAGGAAGGCCAGCGCCGCTAATGCGACCGGCAGCGAATGCGAGAGGCCGACGATCACGATGACGGTGTTCGAAATCAGGTTGCCAATGACCGGCAGCAGCCCGGCGACAAAGGTTATGGCAATCATCGTCTTCACCAGCGGCAGGTGCACTCCGGCCATTGGCAGCGCAACCGCGAGAAACAGCCCGGTGAACACCGCATTGAGGCCTGCGATCCGGACTTGTGCAAACACGATCTGCCGGAACGACACATGCAGCTTCGCGATGCGACGATGCAGCGCCGCAGCCAAAGGTTTGAAATGATGGACCTGCGTGGTGTCATACAGCGCGGCCATGGCGCCGATTACCATGCCGATCAGAAGATGGGCAATCAAGCGGCCGGTCTGCTGGCCAAGGTGAGTGGCCTGACCCGCATGCTCGCGCATCCATTCAGTCAGCGTCTGTTGCAGCGCCTCGGCCGTTTCTGGCAAGTATGACGCCAGCCAGGATGGCACTTGCTGGCGAGACTGATCGAGCAGGTCGGCCAGCTTCTTCAGCAAGACAGGCAGGCTGCCTGCGTCGGACAGGAAAAAATTGATCGCACTCGAGACCAGCAACGTCAGCAGCAACACGATCACGCTTCCCAGCGTCGCGACTGCCACCACGCGCGAGCCATGGCCACTGAATATCCGGCCCAACTTCGGCGCCAGCAAGTGCACCAGCGCATACACCAGCAGGCCCGAGTACAGCGCTGCCAGCGAGCCACCGGCCACGACCAGCAACAAGGCAGCAGCGGCCAGCAGCCAGGAAGCAATTTCGGGGGCGGAAGCGCGTGGGGTCGGTTGCATTGCTCGGTCTCGGCGTTTTTTTGTGCGCAAAAAAGCCGCTCGCCTGTCTGACGAGCGGCTTATGGCCTGAATTATTGCAGCTTACGCCACACTGCGACAGCAGATCAGCCCTGGTGCAATCCGGCGAGCAGCCAGCCACCCTGACCCGATACAGGCTTGGTCAGCACCCAGGTCTCGCTGAACGGCTCGGCTGCTGCGTGCTCGGCTTCACGGATCATGCCGTGGAAGCGTACGCTGGCCAGATACTCGTGCTGCGTCGTCTCTATGCCTAGCAGTTCGGCATCGATGCTGACCACATCGGTGTGGTTGGGCGTTGCGCCGCGCTCGGACAGCTGCATCTTCAGCTCGCCATACATTTCCGGTGTCGTGAATTCGCGGATGTCGTTCACATCGGCACGGTCCCAGGCCGCCTGCATGCGGATGAAGTTGGTCTTCGCCTGGCGCAGGAAGCCGGCCATATCGAAGTCAGCCGGCACGCCGGGGATACCGGTACCAGCCGCAGCCGCGGCGGCTGCGCCTCCGAGGTTGGAGCCGATTTCGGGGGTCATGCTGCGCGCAAGCGGTCGCTCTTCATGCGGTGGCATAGACATGCCTGAATCCTGATAGGCGGGGCCGGCATAAGCCGGGCGCGGCCCTTGGGCCCCTGCCTGCTTGCGCGCCAGCAGACGGAACAACATCATCGCCGCAAACGCGATCAGGGCGACCATCAGCAGCGTCCCCAGAATGCTGGCGGCGGCGCCGCCAAGGCCGAAGTGCGACAGCAGTGCGCCAAGACCCAGGCCGAGCAGTGCGCCACCCAGGATGCCCTTCCAGGGGCTTGCCGGAGCGGGAGCAGCGGGCTGCGCGGGACGCGGCGCCGTTGCAGCCTGGTTGGTGTTCTGCATCGGGGCCGGCCGGCTGAATGTCGGCGACGATTTGCCAAACGAGCCACCGCCTCCCAGGCGCTTGGCTTCAGCGCTGGACACGGCGACCGTGACGCCCAGGATGGCGATCATCAATGCGGTCCACAACTTTTTCATAAATCCTCCAGATTCGACTCGGCGCGGAATGACGTTCGCGCCAAACGTTGATGCAGGCGAGATTCTACGCCCGGGAGGTCGCCCGAAAAATGGGAGCCAACTTGAAATTAACTTCCAATAAATCGAAGTGTCTCGCCCAAATACCCCATAATCCCGTCCCCGCTGTTTCGCTGCCTTGAAAAGCAGGCGAACGAAACGCACGTGCCGGCACTCTTCCAGATCGGTCCCGCCAATAGTGAGACACGCCATCGCTTCCACCATTCGGACGAATTCGCGTCGAACTTCAAGGCAAAACCAGCGGTCTGCGGTATGTTGCAATGGCACATGACATGAACCATAGGCTAAAACTATCTGATCGATGCAAACTATCAAATTCACGAATCAATAGCCGCATTCTATGATCCGTCCCGTAGCAGATTTTTCCAACCCATTTCACCGCAACCAAGCGATTCAACCAAGGAGATCAGCATGTCCCTCGTGAACACCACCATCAAGCCGTTCAAGACCACCGCCTACCAGAATGGCAAATTCGTCGAAGTCAGCGACGCCGACCTGAAGGGCAAGTGGTCCGTTGTGTTCTTCTACCCGGCCGACTTCACTTTCGTCTGCCCGACCGAACTCGGCGACCTCGCCGACAACTACGACACCTTCAAGTCGTTGGGCGTGGAAATCTACGCCGTGTCCACCGACACCCACTTCTCGCACAAGGCCTGGCACGACACCTCGGACACCATCGGCAAGATCAAGTACCCGATGTTGGGCGACCCGACCGGCGCGATCACCCGTAATTTCGACGTGATGATCGAAGAAGCCGGCCTCGCGCTGCGCGGCACCTTCGTGATCAATCCCGAAGGCCAGATCAAGCTGTGCGAAATCCATGACGACGGCATCGGCCGCGATGCCAAAGAGCTGCTGCGCAAAGTGCAGGCTGCGCAGTACGTCGCTGCCAACCCGGGCCAGGTGTGCCCGGCCAAGTGGACCCCGGGTGCAGAGACCCTGGCACCGTCGCTGGACCTGGTTGGCAAGATCTAAGCCGTACTGACCACAGTCTGTAAAAGCAAGAACTGAGAGTAAAACGGGCGCCGTGCTTGCGCGGCGCCCGCAACCCGAAGAGAGACCATCATGCTGGACGCCGCCATCAAGAACCAACTGCAAGCCTACCTCGGCAAAGTGAGCCACGATGTCGAGATCATTGCGTCGCTGGACAACGGCGAGAAATCGCAGGAAATGCGCGCGATGCTGCAGGACATCGTGAGGCTATCGCCGCGCCTGACGTATGTCGAGCGCAATGACGACCATGAGCGCAAGCCGTCGTTCGCGCTGAACCGCAAGGGTAGTCAGATGGGCGTGCGCTTCGCCGGCATACCGATGGGACATGAATTCACGTCGCTGGTACTGGCGCTGCTGCAAGTCGGTGGCCATCCGCCGAAGGCCAGCGATGAGGTCCTCGAACAGATCCGCCAGCTCGAAGGCAGCTTCCATTTCGAGACCTATATCTCGCTGTCCTGCCAGAACTGCCCGGAAGTCGTGCAGGCGCTGAACCTGATGGCGGTGATCAATCCGAACATCACGCACGTGATGATCGATGGTGCGCTGTTCCAGGATGAAGTGAACGAGCGCCAGATCATGGCGGTGCCGACCATCATGCTCAACGGCGAGAAGTTCGGCCAGGGCCGCATGGAGCTGGAAGAAATTCTCGCAAAGCTCGACACCGGCGCTGCTACACGCGACGCCGCAAAGCTCGCGCAAAAAGAGGTGTTCGACCTGCTGGTCGTCGGCGGCGGCCCGGCGGGTTCGGCGGCGGCGATCTACTCGGCGCGCAAGGGCATCCGCACCGGCGTGCTTGCCGAGCGCTTCGGCGGCCAGGTGCTGGATACGATGGGCATCGAGAACTTCATCTCGGTGAAGGAAACCGAAGGCCCGCAACTGGTCGCGGCACTTGAGCAGCATGTGAAGTCGTATGAAGTCGACGTGATGAACCTGCAGCGCGCGTCCGCGCTGGTGCCGGGCGACGTGATCGAAGTGAAGCTTGAAAACGGCGCGAGCCTGAAGGCGAAGTCGGTCGTCATCGCGACCGGGGCGCGCTGGCGCGAGCTGAACGTGCCGGGCGAGAAGGAATACCGTAACAAGGGCGTGGCTTACTGCCCTCACTGCGACGGCCCGCTGTTCAAGGGCAAACGCGTGTCCGTGGTCGGCGGCGGCAATTCTGGCGTCGAAGCGGCGATCGACCTCGCCGGCATCGTTGGCCACGTGACGCTGCTCGAATTCGATTCGAAGCTGCGCGCCGATGAAGTCCTGCAGCGCAAGCTGCGCAGCCTGCCGAACGTGACCATCATCACCGACGCCCAGACCACTGAAGTGACCGGCGATGGCAATAAGGTCAATGGCATGCGCTACACCGATCGCAAGAGCGGGGAATCGAAGAGCATTAAGCTCGAAGGTATCTTCGTGCAGATCGGCCTGCTGCCCAATACCGACTGGCTGAAAGGCACGGTCGCGCTGTCGAACCGCGGCGAGATCGAAGTCGACGCCAAGGGCCAGACCTCGGTTCCGGGCGTGTTCGCCGCCGGTGACGTGACGACGGTGCCGTACAAGCAGATCATCATCGCGATGGGCGAGGGCTCGAAAGCTGCACTGAGCGCGTTCGACCACCTGATCCGCACGTCGGCACCGGCTGAAGAACCGGTGAAGCTCGCGGCCTGATTCCCTTGGCAGTGCCCGTAGCAAATGGCGTGATCGTAGTACGAAAAATGCCAGGCACTCGCCTGGCATTTTTTTGACTATTGAGACGAGCGGCTCGCGCATAAAAAAACGCCGGCTTGTGGCCGGCGTTCTCGGATCGAAGGGCGGATCAGACGCCCATCACTTCCTTCTTGAACTTCAGTCGCCATGCATGCAGCAGCGGCTCGGTGTAGCCAGCCGGCTGCTCGAGGCCCTTGAACACGAGGTCACTTGCAGCCTGGAAGGCATGCGAGCCAGCGAGGTTGTCGGCCATCGGGCGGTACAGCGGGTCACCGGCATTCTGTCCGTCGACCACCTTGGCCATGCGCGCCATCGTTTCTTCGACTTGCGCCTTGCTCACGACACCATGCAGCAGCCAGTTGGCAATGTGCTGGCTCGAGATACGCAGCGTCGCGCGGTCTTCCATCAGGCCGACGTTGTGAATATCCGGTACTTTTGAGCAGCCGACGCCTTGCTCAACCCAGCGCACCACGTACCCGAGGATGCCCTGCGCATTGTTGTCCAGTTCCTGCTGGATGTCGGCGGCGGTCCAGTTCGGGTTTTTCGCAACCGGGATCATCAGCAGTTCGTCGCGCAGCTTCTTCAGTTCGGCAGCAGCATCGACCTTCTCGAGCTCTTGCTGGATCGCGAACACGTCGACGGCATGGTAATGCAGCGCATGCAGGGTCGCAGCGGTCGGCGACGGCACCCATGCAGTGTTGGCGCCCGCTTTCGGATGACCGATCTTTTGCTCAAGCATTGCTGCCATCAGGTCGGGCATGGCCCACATGCCCTTGCCGATCTGGCCGCGGCCGCGCATGCCCGACGACAGGCCGGTCAGCACATTGCTGCGCTCATAGGCCGACAGCCAGGTCGAGGTCTTCATGTCACCCTTGCGCAGCATCGGGCCGGCCGTCATCGACGAATGCATCTCGTCGCCGGTGCGGTCGAGGAAGCCGGTGTTGATGAAGGCGACGCGTGCAGCGGCTTCCTTCAGGCAGGCCTTCAGGTTGGTCGAGGTACGGCGCTCCTCATCCATGATGCCCAGCTTCACGGTGTTTTCCGCCAGGCCCAGCATCTGCTCGACGCGGCCGAACAATTCGACCGCGAAGGCCACTTCCTTCGGGCCGTGCATCTTCGGCTTCACGATGTAGACCGAGCCGGTACGCGTGTTGCCGATGGTCTGCGATGCCGGACGCTTGAGGTCATGCAGCGCGATGGTGGTGGTGACGACAGCGTCGAGAATGCCTTCCGGGATTTCCTTGCCATCGGCCTGCAGGATCGCCGGATTGGTCATCAGGTGGCCGACATTGCGCACGAACAGCAGCGAGCGGCCATGCAGCTTGACCGGCTGACCATTGGCGCCGGTGTACTCGCGGTCGGCATTGAGCGTGCGGTCGAAGCTCTTGCCACCCTTGCTGACGGTCTCGACCAGCGTGCCTTTCAGGATGCCGAGCCAGTTTTCGTAGGCGACGACCTTGTCGTCGCCGTCGACCACGGTCACCGAGTCTTCGAGGTCGAGAATGGTCGACAGTGCGGATTCGATCACCACGTCCGCGATGCCGGCGACATCGTCCTTGCCGATCGGCGTGTTGCGGTCGATGCGGATGTCGATATGCAAGCCGTTATTCTTCAGCAGTACCGACGATGGTGCTGCAGCGTCACCCTGATAGCCGACGAACTTCGCGGCATCCTTGAGGCCGGTGCTGCTGCCATCTTTCAGCGTCACGACGAGTTTGCCGCCGTCGACCTTGTAGCCGGTGGCGTCGGCGTGCGAGCCTTGCGCGAGCGGCGCAGACTGGTCGAGGAAGTTGCGCGCGAAAGCGACGACCTTGGCGCCGCGCACCGGATTGTAGCCACCGGCACGGGTTGCGCCATCGGCTTCGGAAATCGCATCAGTGCCATACAGCGCGTCATACAGCGAGCCCCAGCGTGCATTGGCTGCGTTCAGCGCGTAGCGAGCGTTCAGGATAGGCACCACCAGCTGGGGGCCGGCGGTGGTCGCCAGTTCCGCATCAACGTTGGACGTGGTGACCTTCACCTCGGCCGGCACCGGCTGTAGGTAGCCGATGGACTCGAGGAAGCCGCGATAGGCAGCAACATCGGTGATCGGGCCCGGGTTGGCTCGGTGCCATTGGTCGAGTTCAAGCTGGATGCGATCACGCTCGGCAAGCAGCGCTGCGTTCTTGGGTGCGAGATCACCGACGATCTTCGCAAAGCCACTCCAGAAGCTGTCGCTGCTGATGCCGGTGCCCGGCAGGACTTTATCCTCGATGAAGCGATGCAGGACGTTGGCTACTTGCAGTCCGTGGCAATTGGTACGTGAGGTCATGATGATTATCCTGAATGGTCAATGACGTTAGGTTGAGGTCTGATGAGGTACAGCCGAAAATTCGAATCAGTGTTGGGCGTATTCGAGCAGGTCAGTCAGTGAACGTCCCTGTGCATTGGGCGTGACACCCAGTTCTTCCACCGGCGCATTTGCGCGGTTAACCCAAAAAGTGCGGTATCCAAACCACGCGGCGCCGCAGACATCCCAGCAATTGCTGGAGACGAACAAGCTGTCGCGCGCAGCCACGCCCAGTACATCCGGGCCCAGCTGGTAAGCCTCGGGGGCGGTCTTGAATTTCTGCACGCTATCCACGGAGAGCACCTGCGTGAACAAGCCTTGCATGCCCGCTGCCTGCACCGCGGCATGCAACATGTCCGGATTGCCGTTGGACAGGATCGCCAGCTTCAGTCCCCGGGCCTTCAGCGCTTGCAGCACGCCGAGGTTTTCCGGAAACGCCTGCAGCTTCGCGTACTGACCCATCAGCTGGGTCTGTGCATCCAGCGTCAGGTCCAGCCCGAGCTTGCGGCAGGTAAATACCAGCGCATCCTGCGTGACTTCCCAGAACGGCTTGTAGGTGTTCGACAGTGTGCGCAGCCGGGTGTATTCGATCTGCTTGTCGCGCCAGAGCTCGGCCACCGCTGCGCCCTTGCCGGGGAACAGGCGCTCGGCCTGGGCGCCGATCGAATAGACATCGAACAGCGTGCCGTAGGCGTCGAAAATGATGGCTTGCAGGGACATAGGCGGAGCGTCGTTGTGCGTCGCCGCAGTATATTCAAGCTGAAAAGTAAAAACCGACAGCTATTGTCGAATCACTTGTGCTTCATAGTCAAAAGTCGAACGAGGGGGGGCAGCGAAGAGAAAGCCCGTTGGGGGGCGAGCGGCTGAAAGACAGGGCAGGACACCCATGCGACAAGTGGCGAAAAAGCCCCCGTGTGTGCGGCAGTGCAGGAGACTATGGTGGCCGGCCCGATCGGGCCGGCAAACAGCGAATGACTCAGGCGAACACGAAAGCCGCCACCGCTGCGGCCAACAGCACGACCTTGGTCAGCTTATAAGCCAGCGGGCTCCAGCCCTTGAATTGCTTGCGCTTCTGGTCGGCCAGGAAATGCAGGCGGGTCAGGCGGTTGATCGCACCGACCTTGTCATTGGCATCGTTGGGCGAGCTGGCGGCCGACATCACGTGGCGGCTGAACCAGCGGTTGATCGCGGTCGCGATCCGGCTGCGCAGCGGACGCTCGATGTCGCAGAACAGGATGATCCGATTCTTGTCGGTGCGGTTGTGCGCTTCGTGCAGGTAGGTTTCGTCGAAAATCACGCCCTGACCGTCGCGCCAGCTGTGCCGTTCACCGTCGACTTCGATATAGCAAGCGTCATCATTCGGCGTTACCAGGCCAAGGTGATAGCGGATGGAACCGGCGTAGGGGTCGCGATGCAGGTTCAGTTTGCCGCCCGGCGGCAGCTCGGCAAACATCGCCGCCTTCACTGATGGAATGCTGCGCAACAAGGCCACCGAACGCGGGCACAGCGCCTCGGCCGATGGGTGCTGCGCGTCGTACCACTTCAGGTAGAAGCGCTTCCAGCCATATTTGAAGAAGGAATTGAAGCCGATGTCGGTATGCGCCTGGTCGGCCTTGATCTGTTGCATCTGCGCGAGCGCCAGCGCTTCGTCGCGGAACACGTGCCAGTTGTCTTCGATGGTCTTGAGCTCGGGGATCGTCGAGACCGGCACATAGGGTGTGGTCGGCACTTTCGAGCTCAATACCATCAGCGCATTGATCGGCGCCAGCAAGGTCGAGTGATCGAGGAAGGCCTTGCGCCACGAGTGACGCACCTTGCCGCGTAACTGTCCGTACAGCACGGTCAGGCTCCACATGAGCAGGATCAGCCACTTCATCGGTATTCCTCTTGTTCTTGTCGCAGGGCCGTGCGCCGGTCAACGCGTTTGCGGGTCGCGCCTGCCATGCGGCGCGCGCAGCTCCACTGACACCATCAAACGTCGATATTGCCGGCTGCCAGCGCGTTCGATTCAATGAAGGCGCGGCGCGGCTCGACATCGTCACCCATCAGCGTCGTGAAGATCTGGTCCGCCGCAATCGCATCTTCGATCTGCACCTTCAGCAGACGGCGCACGGTCGGATCCATCGTGGTCTCCCACAGCTGCTCGGGATTCATCTCGCCCAAACCCTTGTAGCGCTGCTTCGATACGCCACGCTCGGCTTCGTCGCGCAGCCAGGCCATCGCCTGGCGGAAGTCGACGATCGCCGATTCCTTCGTTTTCTCGCCACTGCCTCGACGCACCATGGCGCCCGGACCGATCAGGCCTTTGAAAGTGGCCGCTGCTTCGGACAACACGCCATAGTCCGGGCCTTCGACGAATTCGGCGTCGATCACGCTGACCTTCAGGTTGCCGTGATGGCGGCGCTCGATACGCAGCATGTGTTTGGCCGACAGTTCATCGGAGCTGACGCCGACGCGCACCGATGGGTCATTGATCGCGGCAGCCAGTGCCTGCGCGGATGCTTCTGCGCTCGCCACCGACGACAGATCAAGCGTGACGCCGTTCATGATCGCTGTCAGCGCCGCATCGTCCATCGCGCGCGACAGTCGCATCACGATCGCATTGGCGGTGTTGTACTTGCGAACCAGCTCGGCCAACGCATCGCCATTGATCGCGGTCGCGTTTTCCGACGGGATCAGCGCCGCATCCTGCAAGGCGATCTGCATCATGTAGCCGGCTTCTTCCAGGTCATCCTTCAGGTAGCGCTCGTCTTTCCCGTGCTTGACCTTGTACAGCGGCGGCTGCGCGATATACACATGCCCACGCTCGACCAGCAGCGGCATCTGCCGGTACAGCAGCGTCAGCAGCAGCGTGCGGATGTGCGCGCCGTCGACGTCCGCATCGGTCATGATGATGATGCGGTGGTAGCGCAGCTTGTCGATGTTGAATTCATCGGCGCCAATCGAGGTGCCGAGCGTCGCAATCAGTGTCGTGATCTGCTCGGAAGACAGCATCTTCTCGAAGC
>CAZCDW010000038.1:0-17037 GCA_964497485.1 uncultured Bifidobacterium sp. | reverse complement strand
CATCGACCGCATCAAGGCCATCCACGCGCGCATTCCGAACACGCACCTCGTGATGCACGGCTCGTCATCGGTACCGCAGGAGTACCTGAAGATGATTCGTGACTATGGCGGCGACATCAAGGAAACCTATGGCGTGCCGGTCGAAGAGATCGTCGAGGGAATCCGTCACGGTGTACGCAAGGTCAATATCGACACCGACATTCGACTCGCGATGACTGCCGCGATGCGCAAGGCCATGGCAGACAAGCCCGATGAATTCGACCCGCGCGCCTTCCTGAAGGCCGCTACCGCCGCCGCGAAGAAAGTCTGCCGCGACCGTTTCGAAGCATTCGGCTCGGCGGGTCAGGCATCGAAGATCAAGGCGATGTCGCTCGACCGCATGGCCGACCTGTATGGCAAGGGCGCATTGCGCGCACAGGTGCACTGACATGTTCGATCCGGGCCGCCACCGCTGCGTACTGTTCGATGTCGACGGCACGATAGCCGAGACCGAAGGGCAGGCGCACCTGCCGGCGTTCAATCGCGCGCTGGCAGAGGCCGGCCTGCCCTGGCGCTGGAGCCGCGACGATTACAAGCGCCTGCTGAAGACCGCCGGCGGCTTCGAGCGCTTGCTGCGATTTGCGCAGGAAAACGGCCATGATCCCGATGAAATGGCCGATACGCTGAAGCAGGTGCACGTCGCGAAGAACCGGCATTTTGCCGAGATCCTTGCGTCGGGCAAGGTGCGTCCGCGCGAAGGCTTCGGCGAACTGGTGATGGCACTGGCGCGCAACAATATGGCGTGGGGTGTGGTCACCACCACCAGTCGCTCGAACTGGAACGCGCTGTGGACGCATTCGCTGTCGCCGCTACACCTGCCGCCGCCGGTCGTGGTGGTGGTCGGCGAGGACGTCGCCGAGAAAAAGCCTGACCCTGAAGCCTATCAACTGGCGCTGGATCGCCTGCGGCTGACCGCAAGGCAGGCCT
The DNA here is from genome assembly GCA_964497485.1 of uncultured Bifidobacterium sp. Lineage (GTDB taxonomy): Bacteria > Pseudomonadota > Gammaproteobacteria > Burkholderiales > Burkholderiaceae_D > Pernthalerella. The sequence goes on along the minus strand of CAZCDW010000038.1, from coordinate 16,071 downwards.
GCGCAATCGAGGATTCACGCAATGGCATGATTGCTGCGCGAATGGCTGGGCTGCCAGTCGCCATCGTGCGCAGCGAGTTTTTTGGTGACGAGCGCTTCGATGAAGCAGCCATCATCGTGAATGAACTGAGTGAATTGCTGGGTGTGCTCGATGACTCGACCAGGGTGATGCGGACTGCATGACCGTTTGCGCTATGCGATCGTGCATGGCTAATCACTCATCGTCGTCGGACGACTCGATAAAGACGTCGGACTCGTAGCCGGTATCGATACGACCATCTGCCGGAGTGTTGCTCTGGTCGGTTTCGGTAGGTTGGGTCGGCTTGGCGGCATCAGTAGCCGCAGCGGATGACGCTGGGATACTGGCGGCTTGCAGTGGTGTGCTGCCGGCAGTCGTGGTGGTGGTTGTTGTCGTCGTCGTGGTGGTCGTGAGGGTGGTGATGTTCTTTTTCGTGCGCCTCTGACCTTTTGCACTGCCGAGGGCGTTGGCATCTGCTATCAGTGCATTTTGCAGATCTGCCTCAAAGGCGCTTCGGTTCACCACACGCATCACCCGCTCGAATTCCTGAACATTGGGCGACAGATCCAGAATATTCTCGACGATGATATTGCTCACATCATCTGGCAGGTAGCTTGAACCCGATAGTCCTAACACTTGATTGCCGTCACGGTGCTCGCTGAAGCTCTTTCCGTATTTTTCTGCCAGTTTGGCGCGTGTGCGGTTCATGTCGAGCAAGTCGCAGACTTCAAGAAAGACTGCAAGAGCCTCCTTGTCGTTGATTTGAAAACGCGTCGCGTATAAATCTTTTATCGACCTAGTTTTTCCACTAATATCAACGATTTGTGGGCTGCTTTTCAAAAGATTTTTCATCAGCAGCCAATCGTCCAATCGAGGTTGCAATGAGTGTACAAGGTCGAGGTGCGTTAGCGACTGGCATTTGGAAATTGAGTTAATAAGATATTCAAGGTTTGCGGGGCCCAAAAAACCCATCAATTCTACTGACTTCAATGACTTGCTCGCACCAATTGCCGGCGCCAGCTTTTCGATGGTGCTACGCTCGGCATCTCGGTCAAACAAGTCACTTAAATTCAAAGTCAAGGCGGATAGCGCCATAGAGCCTTGGATAATTTCTGCGAGATTATCAAGCGCCATGTCATTGCCAACGACGCTGTCGCAAATGAGGATTGAATTTAACTGAGGTGCGGATTTCAAGCATTCGAGTATCCTTCCCCCAACTATGGGGTGCCCGGAAAAAGTGCAACTCTTGGATTCGAACGTTTCCAGCCACGGCATGCTTCTTAACGTGGATAATAGTTCTCTAGGTGGCGACTTCTCAGGATCATCTTCGGTGTAATCCCAAGAAGAAAGCAGGAGATTTTTGATCGTTTTATTTTCCTTGATACATTCCAAGAATGGCCCATCGTTTTCTCTGATATCAAATTTGAGGCCTGTGACCTTATTGCAGCGACTTACGATCTGGATCGCTTTTTCTTGGTCTTGCTGCTCTTGAAAAGTCAGATTTAAACAAATCGGTATGGGATCAGTGGGGCTATTCAGTGCTTCGATCAAGTCCCTTACGTTCTGCTGATTCATATCTTGTAGGTGGATTGTTATCACCATTTCGGGATAATCAATACACATCTTGGGGGCAAACTGTTTCAGCAGATGCGCTAATGCGCTATAAGCTTTATTTTCGATCAAGTGAGATATAAAGTGGCGAGTATTATTGTCGTAGTTGAAGGCCGAGCTGTCGACATCCATCGCTTGGCTATGTTCCTGATCGACGCGAGATAAAGTTTTTTTTGCTGACGCCTCGTTCAGAATTTTGTGATCGAGGTAGGCGTTCCGCATCCACTCATCAGAACTTTTATAAATCTTTCTGAGTTCTTTCGCAGCCTTGCGTTCCGCCTTGCTTCTCATTACCGGCTGCGATACTGCATTGGCTGCAGAACTGGCTGGCGGCTGATTGCTTTGACTAGTGGCTTCGATTTGCTCTGGTACAGAAGAGGCAGGTCGGTGACCTGATCCGGGAATGCTCATGACAACCTCCGTGGTAATGATGGCTCACGGATAGGTTCATACAAGGTACGCGGGGTTCCCGGTAGCGCGCGTTAACAGGAAATTCAATTGCATCGTCGCTGCGCCCTGTTGTACGTCGATGCTGTGGTATTTTTTCGAAAATCCATGCAGCGCACCAGCATTGCTGCGCGAGGAAATTCATAACAGTCGTCGGATTGTGGTTGCTCTGTGCTGCGGACTTACAGCCAGGAGGTCAGAAGGGTGCGTTAAGTCGGACGATGGTCTGGTTCAGGTAAGCAGCAAACGCCACCCATAGCAGATAGGGCAGCAGCAGCCAGCTCGATGCACGTGAATACTTCCACGGCAGTGCCGCTAGCAGCAGCACTGACAGCCACAGCGGCACCACTTCAATCAATGCAATATCGGGCCGCTGCGCGGTGAAGAAGATCGCGCTCCACAGCATGTTCAGCACGCAGTTCAGCAGCAGCGCGCCGAGGTAGTGGCGACGTTGTACGTCGTCACCACGACGCCAGGCTTTTACGCCGGCGATCGCCGTCAGCACATAGATCGTGGTCCAGACCGGGCCGAACAGCCAGTCCGGCGGTTGCCATGATGGCTTCGCCAGTGCGTAGTACCACGGGCCGATGGTGGTCGCCGCACCGCCGATGCCGCCAACGGCAATGGCGAGCAGGATCGCGATCAGTACCGGCTTGCGACCAGACTGGGCCGTGTCGCTTGCGCTATCCGTCATGCGGTCATTCATGTGATGTCTCCAAAACGCACAAAAGAAAAGCGCCGGACGGAGCCGGCGCTCGGCGATACAGCGTGCAGCGTTGTAGCGATGCACGCAGGACAGGGATCAGACCTTGGCCAGTCCCAGCAGGTGGGCCATGTCCTTGAAAAAGATCTTCACATGGGCCAGCGGCTTGGCGCGTACCAGTTCCTTGTTCATGTACGCGTCGAAGGTCAGTTTCTGTACGTCCTTGTCCTTGCACATCGACACGAAGCGCTCGCGTCGCTTGTCGCTCGAGTACCAGAAGTGCTGCATGATACCCAGAACCCAGAAAACCTTCCCGTGCGCCTTCATGAAGCGCTTGCGCGCCGAGGCCAGCGCATGCACATTACCGGTCGCCAGCATCTCCTCGACCGCATCGGCCGCGAGCCGGCCGCCGGCCATCGCATAATAGATGCCTTCGCCGGAGGAGGGCGCGACCACACCGGCGGCGTCGCCGGCCAGCACCACGTCGCGGCCATTGTCCCAGCGCGGCAGCGGCTTCATTGGCAGCGGCGCGCCCTCGCGGCGCACGGTGATCGCATCCTGCAGGCCGACGGCGGTGCGTAGCGCGGTGGTCGCATTGCGCAGCGAGAAGCCCTTGTCTGCGCTACCGGTGCCGATCGACAGGGTGCCGCCGTGCGGGAATACCCAGCCGTAGAAGTCCGGTGACAAATGGCCCTGATAGAACACGTCGCAGCGCGTGCCATCGTAATCGTCCGGCTTGACGGCCGGTGCCTCGACGATCTCGTGATACGCGAATACGTATTTGGTCTTGTCGGCACCGGGCACGCATTGCTGCGCGACTGCGGACTTTGCGCCGTCGGCGCCGATGATGGTCTTCGCGCGGACGGTGTGCTGCGTGCCGTCGTCGCCATCCACGTAAATGACGGTGGAGACGCCGTCGGTATCCAGGTCTACGCGGTCGAACTTGCCGTTGCGACGCACGGCGCCGGCACCGGCGGCTCGCTCGCGCAGCCATTCGTCAAATACCTCGCGATCGACGAGACCGACGAAGCCGCCTTCGATCGGTATGTCGACCTTCATGCCGGACGGCGCGATCATGCGCGCCGAGCGCGCCTTCGCCACCAGCAGATGGTCGGGGATGTCGAAGTCCTTGATCGCGCGCGGCGGTATAGCACCGCCGCAGGGCTTGATGCGGCCTGCGCGGTCGAGCAGCATGACGCGGCGACCGAGTCGTGCCAGGTCATGCGCTGCCGTCGCACCGGCGGGGCCGCCGCCGACGACCACGACGTCAAAGGACTCATGCTGCTGCATAGCGTTCTCCTGAAAGGTTTGAGTCGTGCTCGACCATCGCAATGCGTGAGGCCAGCAGGGCAGAGGCAATGAACAGCACGGCTTCGAGCGCAAACACGCTGCCGTAGGCGATGCCGCTGTCGGCAATCAGCCAGTGCGCGAGGTCACTGGCGGCGGTGCCGATCAGGCCGCCGAAACCAAACGCAATCGCCTGTGCGGCGCCCCACAGGCCCATGCGCACGCCTTCGCGCTGCGCGCGGCCGCGCGTGGCAAGACGCATCATCTGGCCGATGGCGGCGATCGAAAACGCGCCATTGGCAGCACCCATCAGGAAGACATTGGCCTTCAGCGGCCACGGTGGGCCCATGTGTCCCGCGATTGCGAGGCCCGCCAGTGCCAGCGCCGATGCGAGGCAGCCGCCGACGCACCACAGCCGCAGTGAACCGGCGCGGCCTTTCGCAAACTTGCTGCCGACCAGCGCCACCAGCAGCATGCCGACCAGCACGCCGCCGTGCTGCACGCCTGACAGACTGGTCGATTCGCCCGGCGTGAAGCCGAATACGCTGCCTGCAAAGGGTTCGAGGATCAGGTCCTGTGCGCTGTAGGCCAGCATGGAAATGAAGATGAAGACCGTGAACTGACGCGCTTCCGCTTCTTGCCAGACTTCGGCCAGCGCGACACGGAAGGGAACCACTTCATTCGACGACAGGGCCTCGGGTGGCAGCAGCAACTCGTCGCCGGGATCATTCTCCAATCGGAACAACGCAATCAGCGTGATCACCAGCGCCATCACGCACACCGTCAGCGTGACGGCCAGCAAGCGGGTGGGAGTGTACGGATCAAGCAGTTTGCCGGCCGTGCCAGCGGTGACCGCGAAGCCGACGATCATCATCAGCCACACGGTGGTGGCGGCCGCTGCGCGGCGCTCGTCTGCCACGCGCATGGCCAGCAGCACTAGCAGCGAGGTGCCGGCTGCGCCGACGCCCAGGCCAATCATCACGAAGCCGGTGAATGCCATCAGCATGCCCAGGACCGGCGAGTCCGGCATCCAGACCGTGGCCAGCGTGGCGCTGGTGGCACCGGCGGCCAGCATCGCCATGCCGCCGATGATCCATGGCGTGCGGCGTGCTCCCTGATCCGAGCCATGGCCCATGCGCGGCCGAGATACCTGCACCAGGTAGTGCAGCGCGACCAGCACGCCCGGCAGCATCGCCGGCAGTGCCAGCTCGACCACCATCACGCGATTGAGCGTCGAGGTCATCAGCACCACGATCGCGCCCAGTGAAGCCTGTACCAGGCCGAGCCGCACGATCTGCAGCCAGCCGAAACGATTACCTGCCATGCTCATCCCCCCATGGAGCGCAGCGCGAAGGCCGCGACCATCATCCCCGTCACCAACAGCGGCACGCCGAATGCGGAGAGCTGCAATGCTCTCTCTACGGGTGACGCCACGAACCTCTGCATCAACTTCAATTGTCCGAGCACCAGCGCGACGATGGCCAGTGCGCTCAGCGGCTGCTGCCATGCGAGCAGCAGGCCGATCACGACCAGCTGTGGCACGATCATCACCGCGCAAGCGGTGCGCGCCGAGCGATCGATGCCCAGCCGCACCGGCAGCGAGCCCACGCCCATCTGGCGGTCGCCTTCGACTGATTTGAAATCATTCAGGGTCATGATGCCGTGCGCGGCAATGCTGTACAGCAGCGCCAGCAGCAGCGAGCGCGCACCGGGCATCAGGCCGCCGGCCATCACCGCTGCGCCAGTCACCCAGGCCAGGCCTTCGTAGGACAGGCCGCAGGCCGCATTGCCCCACCAGCCATTGTTCTTCAGACGAAGCGGCGGTGCGCTGTAGGCCCAGGCCAGCAGCAGCCCGAGGATGGCGGCGCCGAAGCCCCAGGGCCCGAGCGCGGTGGCCACCAGCAGCGACAGCCCGGTCCATAACACGGCGATATACAGGCCCCAGCGTCCGGGCATGCGACCGGAAGGGATGGGCCGTTGCGGCTCGTTGATCGCGTCGACATGACGGTCGAACCAGTCATTCACGGCCTGGCTGGTGGCGCAGACCATGGGCCCGGCCAGCAAGACGCCGACCACGATTAGCGGCCACTGCTCGGCCAGCGCAACGCCGGACGCGACCACGCCGCACGCAAAGGCCCACATCGGCGGGAACCAGGTGATGGGCTTTAGCAGTTCGGCAACAGCAGATAGGGAGGGGCGTGCCATGCGGGAAATTGTGGCACGCGACAGAAATAAGCGTCAACCTAAATTGACACCTAAAAACGTAAGATCGGTGTGAACGCGCCCGCGGCCGGTCGGGTCAGCTTTCGTCGTGGCCCAGATTGCCGATGCCGAACTGGCGTATCTTCACGTACAGGCTCTGGCGTGACAGGCCGAGCACTTCGGCGGCCGTCGCGCGATTGTCCTGGGTCAGCTTCAGCGCAGCCTCGACGCACAGTTTCTCGATCAGGTCGGTGGTCTCGCCGACGATCTCGCGCAGCGGTACGCGGCCCACCAGCTCGGTCAGCTGCTCGGCGGAATGCGGGATTTCATGGCGGCCAGGCTCGCTGCCGAGGCGGCGGCCAACGTCGCGTATCGTGAAGCCCAGCCCGCCGCTGTCGCCGTGCGGCGCCGACACGGCCGAGATCTCGACCGGGATGGTCGCACCGCTCTCGTTGCGCATGGTGGTGCTGAACAGCCGTATGCTGCCGCGCTGTCGCAGGTTGGCCAGCAAGACCTTCAGGTCGACACCGGCGCGGCCCAGCCAGCGGTCGAGCGACTCGCCAAGCGCCTGCTCGGTGCGCACCAGCTGCACCATCTCGCCGAACGCTCGGTTGGCGGCGATGATCTCGCCTTCATTGTCAGTGACCACGAAGGCATCCGGTGATTGCTCCAGCACGCGCATCACGACCTCGGTGCGGGTGTCATTGGCGGCAGCGGACGCAGGCGCAGGAGTTTCGAGGCGCAGCAGGAACAGCTCGCCGGCTTCCTCGTGCATCACCGACACCGACAGCGTGATGCGCTTGCCGCCGGGACGTACCGACAGCTGCGCCGGCTTGCCGCTCGCATGCACGGTATCGAGCAGCTTGGCCACGGACTGGCGCGACGCATTGTCGACGCAGTCGAGGATGCTGCGGCCGACCAGCTTCAGCACCGTCTCGTCAAACGCGCCTGCGGCAGCCGGATTGGCCTCGACGATCTTCAGGTTCTTGCCGTCGACAATCAGCACGCCTTCGCTGGTGAGGTCGAACAGCAGGCGGTAACGGGATTCGAGGTGGCGCAGGCGCAGGTAGTCGCGCTCCAGCGCCTGCTGCGCATCGACCAGTTGCTGCTGCATCTCGGCCTGGTCACGCAAATCGCGGCCGAGCGCTACCACACGGCCTTTGGGCCCGACATGGATCGCGCAGAACGACAGCGGGATGTCGGCGCCGTCCGGCGTCGGTATGTTGACCTGACGCCAGTTGACGCGGCTGCCATCGACGGCTTCCTTCAGCAGGCGCGCGATTTTCTGCTTGCTCTCGACGGTGACCTGGCTTTCCCACGGGTGGCCTACCCATGCGCCCGGACCACCGGCATCGTTGAGCACACCGCCGGGTGCCGATGCATCCTGCACCACGCCATCCTTGTCGAGCACCAGCACCACGTCGGCGGAGGCGGACAATAGCGCCACCACCGCATCCGTGCCGAGCCCGGACAGCGATTGCTTGGGAGATTCGAATTGGGTCACGTAGGGAGAACCGGTTCCAGGTCGCATATCATCATGGGCCGGCACATTTCAATCAGGCCGGAGATAAAAATACCTTTGAGTCGAATTGTGACCGTAATCGCCTGATTTATCAATTAAATCAGTCAGTCGTGGCTGTCAGGTAACGCTGACGCGTAGCAGCCCGAGAGCAACCGGAGAGGTAGAGCCTGTCTCTTCAGGTCGGTAGCAAGACGCGCCGACGCAGAAAGTACGACCTGTACGGCAAGGGGGAAGCAGGGAATTCGGGCAGCATGCTGTCCGCTTGCGTAGCGGCACTGGCGTACTCGCCAGTGCGCGCCCTGCAAGGGGCGCAACGCCGCCAGCGGCCTGACGAGGCAGGCTCTTAATTGAAGCGAGCGTCCTTCTGGCGTTGAATCAGGCGCTCGGCCAGCAGCAACGCATCGATCGCATCGGTCGACACACCGTCGGCGTCGATCTGCTCGGCCAGTTCCGGCTGGCGCAGGAACAGCGGGCCGCCGACCATGACCGAAAGCCGGGGGTTTTGCGAGGTCTTGCGGGCCGCCTTGATGGTCTTCATCAGGGCGTCGACCTCGTAATCCATGCTGGCCGACAGCGCCAGTACATCAAACCAGTGGCGCGACAGCGCCGCCTGGGTCTCGCCCGGCTCCGGCGAGGGGATGGACAGCACGACCCAGCCTTCGCGACGGAAGAATTCGGACAGCATCGACAGGCCGAACGTGTGCTGCTGGTCCGGCAGGGTGGCCATCAGGATGCGGCGCTCGGCAGTACGCGCCAGTTCGGCGCTGCCGCTGCCGGCATGGAAAGACGGGCTCAGGTCATGCAGCATGCTCTGCAGCCGCCATACGCAGAGCGTGACTTGTGAAAAATTGATCTGGTCGTTTTCCCACAGCTCACCCAGGTAGCGGGCCGCCGGCGTGAACAGGTTCAGGAAAATCGATTCGAGTCGCACGCCGCGCTCGATGTGGGCATCCACGATGTGACGCGCCGGTGCTGGGGATCGCTCGAGCAGCGCGCAGGCAAAATCGACCGACTCGGCATGGCGAATATCGGGCTCCGCCGGGGACTCCCGTCGGTCGCGGTGGGCGTGCATCAGGCGCGGAATGATCTCGACCTCGACCAGGTCGAGCAAGGTCCTGCCACCCTCTGCCTCTGTCAGCGCCCCCGCGCTGCTGGCCGCATTGAATTTGGCGCGGCCTCTCGAGGCTTTTTCCATCTATGTCTCCTGCTACGCGCGGGTCTCTTTGGTCGTCAGGCTGGGCCCGGCGCGGCATGGATCCTTGTTTGGCGGTCGCACATTACAAGTTTCGGTGGCTGGATTACCGCCGAAAAACTCTTGTTCCTCATCGTTTTACGCGGGTCAGGTATTTGTGTCAAAGAAAATATATGTCGAAAATGCCCGATGATCGGCTCAATGTCAATTTGGCTTTATGTAAACTTATATTGACATAGCTTGTCCAGACACCTACATTCAAGGCATCAGACACGAAGGCGGAGACCTTCCGATGCCAGAAAACAGCCAAGGAGTGGGGGCCTCGCAGCCTTTGTACACCGCCGAAGAACGGGCGCGGCGTGATGCCACGCGCTGGACTCTCGTTCAAGGTGTGCTCGCACCATTGCAATTCATTGCCTTTTTGGCCAGTGTCGTTCTGGTGCTGCGCTACCTGCAGACCGGGCAGGGCGAAGGCGCGGCGACCGTGTCCATCGTCATCAAGACTCTGCTGCTGTACACCATCATGATCACCGGCTGTATCTGGGAAAAGGTGGTGTTCGGCCGTTACCTGTTCGCGCCGGCATTCTTCTGGGAAGACGTGTTCAGCATGCTGGTGCTGGCGCTGCACACCGCCTACCTGGTGGCGCTGTTCACTGGCAGCCTGCCGGTGCGCGAGCAGATGCTGCTGGCGCTGGCTGCGTACGCCGCTTACGCGATCAATGCAGCCCAGTTCCTGCTGAAGCTGCGCGCTGCACGGCTTGAGGCGGCCGCCATTGCCGAGGCGGCGGATCACGCGGTGGCTCGAACATCCGGCGGGGTGGCTGCATGAGCGCGGTCATTCCCATTCACCATCAGCAGGACCCGAGCCAGGGCTGCATCGACGCACCGGTGCTGCGCGAGCGTGGCCAGCGTGAAGTGTTTTGCGGGCTGACCGGCATCATCTGGTTGCACCGCAAGATCCAGGATGCGTTCTTCCTTGTCGTCGGCTCGCGCACCTGCGCGCACCTCGTGCAGTCGGCCGCCGGCGTGATGATCTTCGCCGAGCCGCGCTTCGCGACCGCCATCATCGACGACCGCGACCTCGCCGGTATTGCCGACGCCAATGAAGAGCTGGACCGTGTGGTGCGCCGGCTGCTGGAGCGCCGGCCCGATATCAAGATGCTGTTCCTGGTCGGTTCCTGCCCATCGGAAGTGATCAAGCTCGATCTGTCGCGCGCCGCATCGCGGCTGTCGCGTGAGTACCTGAACCAGGTGCGCATCCTGAATTACTCGGGCAGCGGCATCGAGACCACGTTCACCCAGGGCGAGGATGCCTGCCTGGCATCGTTGGTGCCGACGCTGCCGTCTTCCGATACCGCCGAACCTGCACTGATGATCGTTGGCTGCCTGCCGGACGTGGTCGAAGACCAGTTCGCACGTCACCTGCGGCAGATCGGCATCGCCAATGTCTACTTCTTCCCGCCGCGCTCATCACGCGCACTGCCGCCGGTCGGGCCGAACACGCGCTTCCTGCTCGCACAACCCTTCCTCGGTGACACTGTGCGTGCACTGGAAGCTCGCGGCGCACAGCGCATTGGTGCCGTTTTCCCGTTCGGCGTCGAAGGGACCACGGCCTGGCTGACCGCAGCCGCTGCTGCATTCGGCATCGGTGCCGACGTCGTTGACAGCGTGACACATGCCGCACGCGAACGTGCGACGCGCGCCCTGCGTCGCCAGCGCGAGCGCCTCGCCGGCAAGCGCATCTTCTTCTTCCCCGACTCACAGCTCGAATTGCCTTTGGCGCGCTTCCTGTCGCGCGAGCTCGGCATGGAACTGGCCGAGGTCGGCACGCCTTACCTGCACCGCGAACTGATGCGCGATGAACTGGTGCTGCTGCCGGCCGGCACCTCGCTGTCCGAAGGGCAGGACCTCGAAAAGCAGCTCGACCGTTGCCGCGACCAGGCACCCGACCTCGTGGTCTGCGGACTGGGCCTGGCCAATCCGCTGGAGGCCGAAGGCTTCGCGACCAAATGGTCGATCGAGCTTGTCTTCTCGCCGGTGCATGGCTATGAACAGGCGCCGGACCTCGCCGAACTGTTTGCACGGCCGCTACTTCGCCGTGCACTACTGGCGCGCCGCGAAAAGCTCGCACCTGCAGCAACTGTCGCGGAGGCCGCATGCAACTGACCCTGTGGACCTATGAGGGACCGCCGCATGTCGGCGCGATGCGTGTCGCCACCGCGATGGAAGGCGTCCACTATGTGCTGCATGCGCCGCAGGGTGATACGTACGCCGATTTGCTGTTCACGATGATCGAGCGCCTGCCGAAGCGCCCGCCGGTGACTTACACCACCTTCCAGGCACGCGACCTCGGCACCGATACTGCGCAGCTGTTCAAGGATGCGGCACGCGATGCCTACGAACGCTTTCGTCCGCAGGCAATGATGGTGGGCGCATCCTGCACCGCCGAACTCATTCAGGATGACCCGGGCGGCCTCGCGCTGGCGCTGGGCTTGCCGGTGCCGGTGGTGCCGCTGGAACTGCCGTCCTACCAGAAAAAAGAGAACTGGGGAGCGGCCGAGACTTTTTATCAGATGGTGCGTGCGCTGTCCCAGCCGCGTGGTGAATCGGGTGAGCGTGTCGAGTCGACGAGCCGTCCGAGCTGCAACCTGCTTGGCCCGACCGCGCTCGGCTTCCGTCATCGCGATGACCTGCGCGAGATACGCGCGCTGCTGTCCCGCATGGGTGTGGCCGTGAACGTCGTCGCGCCGCTGAGCGCTACGCCGGCCGATATCGCGCGCCTCGCCGAGGCTGACTTCAATGTCGTGCTGTATCCGGAGACGGCGCAGCAGGCCGCGAACTGGCTGCAGAAGAATCGTGGCATGCCATTCACGAAAACCATCCCGATCGGCACGCAGGCCACGCGCGAATTCATCGCCGAGGTCGCACAACTCGCCGGGCTGGACGCTGATGCGGCGCTGGTCGCCGTGTTCAGCGACGGCAGCGCCCGCGCGCCGTGGTATGCGAGCTCGGTAGACTCCACCTACCTGACCGGCAAGCGTGTGTTCGTGTTCGGCGATGCCACACATGCGATCGCCGCTGCGCGCGTCGCCGCCGAAGAAATGGGTTTTGAAGTCGTCGGCCTCGGCACCTACAGCCGTGAGTTTGCACGCGAGGTGCGCGCTGCTGCGGCGACCTATGGTGTCGAAGCGTTGATCACCGATGATTACCTTGAAGTCGAGGCCCGCATAGCCGAGCTGTCACCGGAACTGGTGCTGGGCACTCAGATGGAGCGCCATATCGCGAAGCGCCTCGGCCTGCCGTGCGCGGTGATCTCGGCGCCGGTGCATGTACAGGATTTTCCGGCGCGCTATTCGCCGCAGATGGGCATCGAAGGCGCCAATGTCTTGTTCGACGCGTGGGTCCATCCGTTGATGATGGGCCTCGAAGAGCATTTGCTGGGCATGTTCAAGGACGACTTCGAGTTCCACGATGGCGCTTCCCCTTCGCACCTCGGCAAGGCTGGCGCCACACAGGCGAACACGGTAGCTGCGCCGCGTGCAATGCCGAACGTACCTGACACCGTGATCGAGCCGGCCGCGATCACCGAATCTGCGAATGCCGGCGAGATCATCCCGCGCTGGGCGCCGGATGCCGAGAAAGAGCTGTCCAAGATCCCGTTCTTCGTCCGTGGCAAGGCGCGCCGTAACACCGAGCGCTTCGCCAGGGATAGCGGCGTGCACACCATCACCATCGAGACCCTGTATGACGCGAAAGCCCACTTCGGCCGCTGACGCGCACGCGATGCGCGTCGTCATCGTCACGATGGACAGCCATCTGGCCGGGGCGGCTGCGCGCGCGAACCGCTTGCTCGCGAAGCGCTTGCCCGGCGTGCAGCTGATCGTGCATGCGGCATCCGAATGGGCCGACGATGCGTCGTCACTGGCGCGCTGCAAAGCGGACATCGCCAGCGCCGACATCGTGCTGGCAGCGATGCTTTTCATGGAAGAGCATTTCGTGCCGGTCCTGCCGGCACTCCAGGCACGCCGCGATCATTGCGATGCGATGGTCTGCATCATGTCCGCCGGCGAAGTGATGCGGCTGACGCGTATCGGCCGCTTCACGATGGATGGCACGACCCGCGGCCCGATGGCTTTTCTGAAGAAGCTGCGCGGCAAGAGCGACGACAAAAAGCCCGGCGCGACCGCCGGTGCGCAGCAGATGAAGATGCTGCGCCGAATCCCCAAGCTGCTGCGTTTCATTCCCGGCACCGCGCAGGATGTGCGCGCGTATTTTCTGACGCTGCAATACTGGCTGGCCGGCTCCGAAGAAAACATCGCCGGCATGGTGCAGCTGTTGGTCAATGGCTATGCCGATGGCGCGCGCAAGGCGCTGCGCGGCAAGGCGCCTCCGGATGCGCCGATCGAATACCCGGAAGTCGGCCTCTATCATCCACGTATGCAGGGTGCGGGCGTGCACAAGGGCATGTCCGATCGCATCGAGCGCCTGCCGACGGTGGCTGCCGCGAAGGGTACTGTCGGTGTGCTGGTGATGCGCTCCTATCTGCTGGCCGGCAATGCACGCCACTATGACGGCGTGATCGCGGCGCTCGAGGCACAAGGACTGTCGGTGCGCACCGCGTATGCAAGCGGCCTCGATGCGCGTCCCGCCATCGAGCAGTTCTACATGAAAGATGGCCGGGCCGTCGTCGATGCGATCGTGTCGCTGACGGGTTTCTCGCTCGTCGGTGGTCCTGCATACAATGATTCGAAAGCGGCCGAGGACATGCTGTCCGCGCTTGACGTGCCTTATCTCGCGGTGTCGCCAGTCGAGTTCCAGACGCTGGAGCACTGGGGCGGCTCGGACCGTGGCCTGTTGCCAGTGGAAGCGACAATGATGGTGGCGCTGCCCGAGCTCGACGGATCGAGCGGCTCGATGGTCTACGGCGGTCGCAGCGATGCCGCCGGCCGCGCCTGCACGGGTTGCCATCGTCAATGCACCTTCCCGCCGGCCGACGGCGCGCAGGATATGCAGTCCTGTATCGAGCGTGCCGAGATGCTGGCCGCGCGGGTCGCCAAGCTGATCGCGCTGCGCCGCAGCGAACGCGCGCAGCGCAAGGTGGCGGTGGTGTTGTTCAATTTCCCGCCGAACGCAGGCAGCACCGGCACTGCAGCCTTCCTGTCGGTGTTCGAGTCGCTCTACAACACGCTGGCCGCGATGCAGCGTGCCGGATATACGGTCGAGCTGCCGGACGATGTCGATGCGTTGCGCCATGCAGTCCTGAAGGGCAATGCCGAGATGCATGGCACGCAGGCGAATGTGTTCGCCAAGGTGGGCGCCGATGACCATGTGCGGCGCGAGACCTGGCTCAAAGAGATCGAATCGCAGTGGGGGCCGGCACCGGGTCGCCACCAGACCGATGGCCGCAGCATTTACCTGCTCGGCGCGCGTCTTGGCAATGTGCTGGTATCGGTGCAGCCGGCAATGGGCATCGAGGGCGACCCGATGCGGCTGCTGTTTGACAAAGGCTTCGCGCCTACGCATGCGTTTTCCGCCTTCTATCGTTATCTGCGTGAAGACTTCGCCGCCGATGCGGTGCTGCACTTCGGCACGCATGGCGCGCTCGAGTTCATGCCCGGCAAGCAGGCGGGCATGTCCGGCGCCTGCTGGCCGGACCGTCTGATCGCCGATCTGCCCAACGTCTATCTGTACGCTGCCAACAATCCTTCCGAGGGCACGATCGCCAAGCGCCGTGCGAATGCCACGCTGGTGTCCTACCTGACGCCACCGGTGGCGGAGGCCGGCCTGTATCGCGGACTGAATGATCTGAAGGCGTCGCTGTCGCGCTGGCGCGGGCTCGGCCCGGACGAGGCACATGAGCGCCCGGCGCTGGCCGCGCACATCCATGCGCAGGCCTGCGAGCTCGATCTTGCAGCGCCCGAACCAGCGTGGGATGAGCACAGCGAGACCGCAATCGCCGCACTGAACGACAAGCTGCTCGAAGTCGAGTACACCCTGATACCGCACGGACTGCATGTGGTCGGCAAGGCGCCGACGCTGGCCGAACGCATCGATATGCTGGCCGCCATCGCCGAATCTGCCCATGGCGCGACCATCGACGATAGCTTGCGCGACGCGATCGCCGCGATGCTGACGGGTGGCCGGGCACCGATGACGGACGAGCGCCGCGAGCTGTTGCAGAAGCTCGCCGCCTCCAGCGACCTCATGAATGAATCTTTCGAGCTGGACGGTATCTTGTCCGCGCTCGACGGCCGCTACCTGCGCCCGGCGCCCGGCGGCGACCTGATGCGCACGCCGGAAGTCTTGCCCGCAGGTCGCAACCTGCATGGCTTCGATCCCTTCCGTCTGCCGAGCGCGTATGCGGTGAAAGAGGGCGCACGTCAGGCCGAGAAACTGCTCGAGCGCCATCTGCAGGAAGGGGCGAACTTCCCCGAGTCGATCGCGATGGTGCTGTGGGGCACCGACAACCTCAAGAGCGAAGGCGGCCCGATTGCGCAGGCACTCGCGTTGATGGGCTGCGCACCGCGCTTCGATACTTACGGTCGTCTGGCGGGTGCGACGCTGTTGCCGCTGGAGCAGCTCGGCCGTCCGCGCGTCGACGTCATGATCACGCTGTCCGGCATCTTCCGCGACCTGTTGCCGCTGCAAATACGCATGCTGGCCGAAGCAGCGCTGCTGGCGGCCGAGGCCGATGAGCCGGTCGACCAGAACTTCATTCGCAAGCATGCGCTGGCTTATATCGCCGAACACGGCGGTGACGTGCAGACCGCCGCGCTGCGCGTGTTCGGCAATGCCGAGGGCGCGTACGGCGCGAACGTGAATCACCTGATCGATTGCAGTCGCTGGGATGAGGAGGATGAACTCGCCGAGACCTATACCAGCCGCAAGGGCTTTGCGTACGGCACCTCGGGTCGTCCGGTGGCGCAGCCCAAGCTGTTGCAGAGCGTGCTGGCCAGGGTCGATCTGGCCTACCAGAACCTCGATTCGGTCGAAGTCGGCGTCACCACCATCGATACCTATTTCGACACGCTGGGCGGCATCAGCCGCGCAGTCAAGCGTGCCAAAGGGCCGGATGCCGAGATGGCGCCG
>CAZCDW010000037.1:0-17102 GCA_964497485.1 uncultured Bifidobacterium sp. | reverse complement strand
TTGGTGCTCGTGTACGTCCAGGTCTCGCCCACGTCCAGCTTGCCGTCGCTATCGGCGTCACCGCTCGGGTTGGCCAGCGTAATGTCGTCACTGGTGTCGCCCGGCGTCGCATTGTCATCGACCACCTGCACGTTGCTGATGGCTGCGTTGCCCGTGTTGGTCACCACATACGTGTACGTGATCGTCTGACCCACCGCGTCGACCGTCGTCTGGTCCGCATCCTTCTCGATGTGCAGTGACTTGTTCTGAAAAATGCCAACGCTGGCCGTATCCTGAACGGCATCGGTTTCATTACTGTCGGCAAATGCAGTATTGTCGATATGTCCATCACCGCCGCCATTGTCATCAAGCTCGGCCTGCG
Organism: uncultured Bifidobacterium sp.; assembly: GCA_964497485.1. Taxonomy (GTDB): domain Bacteria; phylum Pseudomonadota; class Gammaproteobacteria; order Burkholderiales; family Burkholderiaceae_D; genus Pernthalerella. The sequence goes on along the minus strand of CAZCDW010000037.1, from coordinate 16,741 downwards.
TCACCGTATGCGTTGCGGTGTACGACCAGATCTCACCGATTTCCAGGATATTGTCGTTATCACCGACGGCATCCGCGCCCCGGATAACAGATCCGGCATCAGCCATAGCATCAGTTACCGTCACGCCAGTCAGGTTAACGTTGCCAGCATTAGACACAAGCAACGTGTAATTGATGATGTCGCCAGCTTGGTCAGCGACGTTACCGGCAATCGATGCTGTTTTGTCGATCGTCATCGACGGATTGGGCGCCGAAACCACAAACCACTCTTCAAATCCGCCGCTGACACCGCTTCCCTGACCATTCAGGGCACCGAACTCGGAGTAAATATAGATGTATTTTCCTTGAGACAAACCTGTGAAGCCAGGCAGGCCACTGACGCCGAGTTCTGGAATGAAGAAGGCATAGTCGCCAGTACCACTGCCTGAATTCCAATCGGTTAGCAATGTCGAGACATCGCTGGCCTGGTCCATGTTGTAGATCAACGTAGCCGTCCCGGCCGGGAATGTGTGCGTCACAGGATCGAATCCGGTCAACAGATTCGTATCCGACGCAAAAATCATCAGAGTTTGCAGCGTGATCAACGGATTGGCGCCGCCATTGTCTTCGTTCAAATCGAGATCGAATTCACGATATGACACGCCATTGATATCGACAACGGGAATTTCCGCCAGCGTGATGGCGCGATTGAAATTTGCAGCGTTGGTTTCATCAAATTGAACGTCACGGTAATCCGTGTTGTAGCCCTTTTCAAACGTCGTGTTGCTGCCGATCTTGACGATCGAATGAATGACGCCCGTACCGGCGGTGCTCGGCACCAAAAAAGTTTCGATCAGCGATCCACCCGGATTATTCGGATTCGCCGGTTCGCCTTGTCCCGTGACTGGCTTCGCATCGGTAAACGTATTGCTGGCGAACCATCCCGACAAAGTGCTAGCGGTAAGCAAGAAACGCTCCCCTGCAGAATCATCGGGATCCACATACCATGTGGTCACGACAGTCCCGTTGGCAACGCCATCGAGGTCGCCCTCCCCACCATCCGTGATGGTCCAGGCATCGTGCCCCGCCCCTCCCATCTCGATGACGACATCATCGGCCGTTCCAAAAATTCCGTCTGCACCCGGATCAGAGACGTGATCAACTTCGAAGCTTACCGAGCTGCCACTGTCAAAACCGGTCGCCGTAATAATCGCGTAAGAACCAGGCGCAAAGTCATTGGTATTTGTTGTAACGCTGGATGTAGTAGTCATCGACAACTCCTGATTGGAAGGCTAGGACAACAAGAACATTGCAACGCAGACGCGCGTTGCAAACAATTTACTCAGTCCGGTCGATGCTACGGAGTGGTAATCCAGTGCACATCCTTCATTTGAAGTAAGCCGATGTACTAAATACGGCAAAGCGGGAAGTCGGATCGCTGCGACGCCTTGCACAGCGACCGAAACACGAGGAGATAAGGGGGGGGAGATTCAGTGCAGGCGATGACCGCTGTCGAGTACCAGCAGCGGCGACAAGCGGCGGACGAGATCAGACTGCCGTTGCGCGCCGGTCTTTTTCAGGACGGCAGAGAGTTGCGTGCGTATCGTCGACACGCTGACATGCAGCTGTATTGCGGCATCACTGGGGGAGCGCCCTTCGAGTATCAGCCGCGTCAGCCTGGCCTCGGCCGGCGTCAAGCCGAAAATCTGTTGCAACAGATGACTGCCTGAATCAACACCCTGCGGCCCGTGCACCAGAATGAGCGCCGTTGGCTGATCGGAGCCGATGGCCGGGTTCGCGGCGAGCGGCGTCGCCATCACCTGTAGCGGCGGGTGAGTGCTGCCGGGGCTGACTTGCATCAGACTGCCACCCGCCTTGTCACCCGGTCTGCAGGCACGACGCACGATGGCCGAGAATTGTTCGGCGCTCAGCCCCGGCAACGTGATGCCAGGCTTGCCGCCATTGTTCTTGCGTGCCTGCTCGATCAGGGCGCGAGCGGCGGGATTGGAGGCCAGCACGCGGCCCGACGCATCGACCAGCATCACCGGCATGCGTATGCAACTCAGCAGGTGCGTCAGGTAGCGGCTGCTTTGCGCGAGCTGTTGCAGCTTTGCGAGTGGCTCCAGTCCGGGCAGCAAGGTCGCCAGCATGTCATCGGCGGCCAGCAGCACGGCCGGCACCGGCAGCGCCTCGTCATGGCGGTACAGGCAGACCAGCGCCTCCGCACGCCCGACCGCCAGCCGGCGGCACAGTGCATGAAGGCCGCCATCGGTGAGTCGGCCGAAGGACAGGGGCAATTCGAGCGTGTCGGGACGGGCCCAATGCGATGCGGGCAGCTTTCGTATCTGCGAGCGCAATTCGGTCGAGGGCAGCCGATTGTCCTCGATCAGGTATTGCCATGCATTGTCGCCAACCCTGCGCGCCTGCCGCCATGCAGCCCAGAGTCCGCGTCGGTCCCACATCCCGAAGACCGCAACTTCGCTGTCGAGCGACTCGGCCATCAGGCGCAAGCCCTCGGCAAAGCGTTGTGGTCTGGCCAGCCCTTCGTAGAAAGCGCGTGTCAGGTGCATCGACAAGTCGATTGGCAAGGTCATCGTGAGGGACACCGTCAACAAAGGCGAGGTCCGGACATCGTTACAGCGAATCGATGTACGGGCAGAAAGCATATCAACTTGAAATCATCTGGCACAACCGAATAACAGCCCCTAGTACATCGCCGGTATGCCGAACACCATGAGGACGGTCAGCTTTTCCGAGGTTCGTGATTGACACCACAGGCGTCAAACGTTAAATATTGTGAATTGGAAATTCTTCGGTTATTTAGATCGACGACAGCACTTCCCCGTAAAGAAAGCCGAGCACATGCACATCGCGGTCATCGACAACGATCCGCTACAACGCGCGCTGATCATCGAAGCGCTCACGTCTGCGGGTCACCACAGTGAGGTCTTGCCCAAGGATGAATTGGAGGTCGCGAAAGGAGCGCGGGAAGGTCTGGACCTGCTGGTCTTCCACTGGCAGCCAGAAGCGGAGGGCTTGCGCTGGCTGAAGTCGCTGCGGCAGACGGCAAAATCCCTGCCGCTGCTGCTGGTCACGGGCCGCGGGGCCGATCGGGATTTTGCGGATGTGCTGCTGGACGGGCCGTCGGATTATCTGGTCAAACCGATACGGCGCAGCGAAATTGCGCTGCGCGCCCGGCTGCTGGTTTCGCGGCTACATCCGGGCAAATTCCAGTCCGATGCGCAGGAGTTCGGCGATTTTGTCTTCGATGTGCGTGCCGCGCGGCTGACTGTGGCCGGCACGGCGATCAGCCTGACCCAGAAGGAATTCGACCTGGCGCTGTTGTTTTTCCGGAACCTCGGCCGCCCGCTGTCGCGCGCGACCATCCTCGAAACGGTGTGGCCGCTGGACACGGAATTCAACTCCCGGACCATGGACACCCATGTCTCCCGCATACGCACCAAGCTCGGCCTGCGCCCGGAGCGGGGCTACCGGCTGGCACCGGTCTACAGCTACGGTTACCGGCTGGAGAAACTAGGCGCTTGAACCCAGAGGGGCAAGGCTATAATACCCGTCGAGAAACCCAACCCTGACCTGTCCCGAATGAAACTGCTTGCGGTCGGACTGAATCACACCACGGCCCCGGTCTCGCTGCGCGAGAAGGTGGCCTTCCCTGCCGACCAGCTTGGTCAGGCGGTGGCGTCCGCGTGCGCGTGGTTCGGGAATGTTGGTCAGCGCACGCAAGAGACGGCCATCTTGTCGACTTGCAACCGCACCGAGATTTATGGTGCCAGTGCCAACGACGGCAACATCGACTCGGTCCTCGACCAGACCGCTCACTTCGTTGCGGATTATCACAAGCTCTCATACGCAGACCTGCGCCCCTATTTGTACGCGCTGCCGCAAGACGATGCGGTACGCCATGCGTTCCGCGTCGCTTCGGGTCTGGATTCGATGGTACTTGGCGAACCGCAAATTCTCGGCCAGATGAAAGATGCGGTGCGTCAGGCAGAAGCCGCCGGCGGCCTCGGCACTTACCTGCACCAGATGTTCCAGCGCACTTTCGCGGTAGCGAAGGAAGTTCGCACGACGACCGAGATTGGCGCGCACAGTGTGTCGATGGCAGCGGCCGCAGTGCGGCTGTCACAGCGCATCTTCGACAAGCTGTCGGATCAGCATGTGCTGTTCATCGGTGCCGGCGAAATGATCGAGCTGTGCGCGACGCATTTCGCTGCTCAACACCCGAAGAGCCTGACGATTGCCAACCGTACCCTGGAGCGTGCCGAACAACTCGCGCATCGCTTCGGTGGCAAGGCGATGCGACTGGCCGAACTGCCGGATCAGCTCGCGCACTTCGATGTGGTCGTGTCGTGCACCGCGTCCTCGCTGCCCATCATTGGTCTTGGCATGGTGGAGCGCGCGATCAAGGCACGCCGTCACAAGCCCATTTTCATGGTCGACCTCGCGGTGCCACGTGATATCGAATCCGAGATCGGCCGCCTCGACGATGTGTTCCTGTACACCGTCGACGACCTCGGCACCGCCGTGCAGATCGGCGTGGAAAACCGGCAGTCGGCGGTCGCGCAAGCCGAGGCCATTATCGAAACGCGCGTGCAGGCTTTCATGCACTGGCTTGACAGCCGCGCCGTGGTGCCGCTCATCCAGGACCTGCAAGAAAGCAGCGAAGCGATGCGGCGCGCCGAACTCGAACGCGCACGCAAGCTGCTGGCGCGCGGCGAGGATGTCGAAGCGGTGCTGGAGGCGCTGTCACGTGGCCTGACGGCCAAATTCCTGCATGGCCCGCAACAGGCGCTGCACAGCGCCGATGCCGACGAGCGCGCGCGCCTCGCGCAACTGCTGCCGCAGCTGTTCCGCACCAAGCGCTAGCGGCTTGATCCCTCCGCGCCTTGCATTCTGCAAGGTGTACCGACCTCGATTGCACTGGCCGCCTGGCACCGCCTTCGTGACTACCGCTGTACACGTTCGATAAACTTCCGGATGAAACCTTCGCTGCTCTCCAAGCTCGACCACCTGTCCCAGCGCCTTGAAGAAGTCAGCGCGCTACTGAATCAGGAGAGCGCCACGGCCGACATGGACCAGTACAGAAAGCTGACGCGCGAGCATGCGGAACTCGGTCCCCTGGTCGCGACTTACGCGCAATGGACGCAAGCGCAACAGGACATACGCACCGCGCAAGATATGATGGCCGACCCGGACATGAAGGCCTTCGCACAGGAGGAGCTGTCGACGGCACAGGCGCGCTCGGATCAGCTGGCGCTCGAGCTGCAGAAGATGATGTTGCCCAAGGACCCGAATGACGAGCGCAATATCTTCCTCGAAATCCGCGCCGGCACCGGCGGCGATGAATCGGCATTGTTCGCAGGTGATCTGCTGCGCATGTATTCGCGCTATGCGGAACGCCAGCGCTGGCAGCTGGAGATGGTATCGGAGTCACCGTCGGAGCTGGGCGGTTACAAGGAAGTGATTGTGCGCATTGTTGGCCACGGCGCCTATTCGCGACTGAAGTTCGAATCCGGTGGCCATCGCGTGCAGCGTGTGCCGGCGACCGAAACGCAGGGACGCATCCACACTTCGGCCTGCACGGTGGCCGTGATGCCGGAAGCCGATGAAATCGAGGATGTGAACATCAACCCGTCCGAGCTTCGGATTGACACCTTCCGCGCGTCCGGCGCCGGCGGCCAGCACATCAACAAGACCGACTCGGCGGTGCGTATCACCCACCTGCCGACCGGCATCGTGGTCGAGTGCCAAGATGACCGCAGCCAGCACAAGAACAAGGCGCAGGCGATGAAGGTGCTGGCGACCCGCATCAAGGATGTGCAACTGCGCGAGCAGCAGGCGAAGGAAGCGGCAACCCGCAAATCGCTGGTTGGCTCGGGCGACCGCAGCGAACGCATCCGCACGTACAATTTCCCGCAAGGTCGTATCACTGATCATCGCATCAACCTGACGCTGTACAAACTGGATGCGGTGATGGAAGGTGACCTTCAGGAGCTGACCGACTCGCTGATGGCAGAGCATCAGGCCGAACAGCTGGCGGCGCTGTCCGAGGCCGGCTGAGCAAAAAAACAAGGAGACGCCGACACCATGCCCTTCGCCCGCTATGCAAAACCCCTGATGCTGTTGATCGCCCTCGCCTGCATCGCAATGCTTGGCGTTGGCCTCTACCTGCAGCTGGTACTGGACATGCTGCCCTGCCCGCTCTGCATCATGCAGCGCTATGCGTTCATGCTGGTTGCCGTGCTGTGCCTGATTGCGCTGGCGCTGCCGGCCACGGGCATGCGTATCGTCGCGGGCTTGGGCAGCCTGGCCGCACTCAGTGGGGCCGGGATCGCGATCCGCCACCTGTGGGTGAAGGCGCATCCGACCGTTTCCTGCGGCATTGATCCTCTGGAAACGAAGCTCAACAAGCTGCCGTTCGCGGACTGGTATCCGCCGCTGTTCCAGGCCGATGGCTTGTGCACAACGGAATATGACCCGATCCTCGGCCTGTCGATCCCGCAGTGGGCGCTGGTCTGGTTCCTGGTGTTCGCCATCGCGACCGCTTTCGTCGCATGGCGCGGCAGAAAGTCTGCATGAATATCGACGGCCTGCTGAAGCTGGCACTGATTGATCCGCTGGAGGCGCGCATCCTGCTCGCGCATGCGCTGCAGTGTACGCGGGTGCAGTTGGTGATCCGCTCGAAAGACGAGCTGACGCCACAGCAGGTCACCGATGTCAGCGCGCTGTTCATGCGCCGCATGCAGGGTGAACCGATTGCTTACCTGGTCGGGGAGCGCGAGTTCTACGGCCTGAAGTTCGAGGTCACGCCGGATGTGCTGATTCCCCGCCCCGAAACCGAATTGCTGGTCGAACTGGGCAGCGCGCATCTGCCCAAGGGTGGCAGCGCAATCGACCTTGGCACCGGCTCGGGCGCGATTGCGGTGTCACTCGCGCATGCGCGCCGCGATGCGAAAGTCAGCGCCACCGACATCAGCGAGGCGGCACTGGCAGTCGCGCGGCGCAATGCGGCGGCCCATGGCGTGAGCGTGCATTTCCTGCGCAGTGACTGGTTCGCTGCGGTCAGCGGCAGCTTCGATGTCATCGTGAGTAACCCGCCTTACATCGCGGCCAGCGACCCACATTTGTCGCAAGGCGACTTGCGCTTCGAGCCGCGCGGCGCGCTGACGGATGGCGCCAATGGCATGATGCATATCGGCGCGCTGATCGATGGCGCGCCCGGGTACCTGAAGGCCGGCGGTTGGCTGCTGATGGAGCATGGCTACGATCAGGCGGCTGCGACGCGCGCATTGCTGGAACGCGCCGGATGGCAGCAAGTGCAAAGCTGGGCCGACCTGGCCGGCATATCGCGCGTGACCGGGGGCGTGCGCCCGGCCTGATTACCTCAACCCTCGTGCCCTGCTGTCAAGACTGGCGCGACTTCCTGAATTGCGTATCATCCGCGCTTTACCGCCTTCACCCCTGTGTTGAACCCTTTCCGTTGAACTGTTGACCTCGCCGATGTTGCCCTCCATTGAACAACGCCTCGCGACCGAACTCGCGGCCCGCACCGAACAAGTAACTGCAGCGATTGCGCTGCTCGACGAAGGCGCGACCGTGCCCTTCATCGCCCGCTACCGCAAGGAAGTGACTGGCGGTCTCGACGACACCCAGCTGCGCTTGCTGGACGAGCGCCTGCGCTACCTGCGCGAACTGGAGGCGCGACGCGCAGCGATCATTGCGTCGATCGAAGAGCAGGGCAAGATGACGCCACCGCTGAAGGCTGCGATCCTGAGCGCGGAAGACAAGACCCGTTTGGAAGACCTGTACCTGCCGTACAAGCCCAAGCGCCGCACCAAGGCGCAGATTGCGATCGAAGCCGGGCTGGAGCCGCTGGCCGATGCGCTGCTCGGCAATCCGGCGCTGAACCCAGATGAAGAAGCAGCGAAGTACCTGCGCCCCTCCTTCACGACCGACAACGGCGACAACCCGGGCGTGGCCGATGCAAAAGCTGCGCTCGATGGCGCGCGCCAGATCCTGATGGAACGCTTTGCCGAAGACGCGACGCTGCTGCAAAACCTGCGCGAGTACCTGACCGAACACGGGGTAGTGGAATCTAAGGTCGTGGAAGGCAAGCAGGACGCCGGCGAAAAATTCGCCGACTATTTCGATTACTCGGAGCCGATTGCGAATATTCCTTCGCACCGTGCGCTGGCCATGCTGCGAGGCCGCCGCGAAGAGATGCTGACCGTGTCTCTGCGCCTCGATACCGAAGAAGAAAAGCCGAAATGGGATGCGCCGCTGAATCCCTGCGAGAGCCGTATTGCTCAGCGCTTTGGCGTGTCTAATCAGGGCCGCCCGGCCGACAAGTGGCTGTCCGATACCGTGCGCTGGACCTGGCGCGTGAAGGTGTTCATGCACCTTGAGACCGAGCTGATGACGAATCTACGCGAGGAAGCGGAAGCAGAGGCCATCCAAGTGTTCGCGCGCAACCTGAAAGACCTGCTGCTGGCCGCGCCGGCGGGCCCGCGCGCGACCATGGGTCTGGACCCGGGCCTGCGCACCGGTGTGAAAGTGGCCGTGGTCGACGCGACCGGCAAGGTCGTGGATACCACGACCATTTACCCGCACCAGCCGCGCAATGACTGGGAAGGTTCGCTGCACACGCTGGCCGTGCTGGCGATGAAGCACAAGGTAGCGCTGGTCTCGATCGGCAATGGTACCGCGTCGCGCGAGACCGACCAGTTGGCGCAGGACCTGATCAAGCGCCACCCGGCACTGAAGCTGAACAAGATCGTCGTCTCCGAGGCGCGGTGTCAATCGCGCGCCGCTTGCAATACCCGCTGGCCGAGCTGGTGAAGATCGAACCGAAATCAATCGGCGTCGGCCAGTACCAGCATGACGTGTCGCAAACCCGTCTGGCGCGCTCGCTGGATGCAGTGGTCGAGGATTGCGTAAACGCGGTTGGCGTCGACGTGAACACTGCGTCAGTGCCGCTGCTGGCGCGTGTTTCCGGCCTCAACAGTAACGTGGCGCAAAGCATCGTCAATTACCGCGACCAGAAAGGCATGTTCCCGTCGCGCGCTGCGCTGCGCGACGTACCACGCCTGGGCGACAAGACCTTCGAGCAGGCTGCCGGCTTCCTGCGCGTGATGAATGGCGAGAATCCGCTGGATGCATCGGCGGTTCACCCCGAATCCTACCCGCTGGTAGAAAAGATCCTGGGCGACATCAAGCGCGATGTGAAGGGCGTGATCGGCGACAGCGCCCTGCTGAAGTCGCTCGACCCGAAGCGCTTCGCGGACGAGCGTTTCGGCGTGCCGACTGTAGCCGACATCCTGAAGGAACTCGACAAGCCGGGCCGCGACCCGCGCCCGGCCTTCGTGACGGCCAGCTTCAAGGAGGGTGTCGAGGAAATCAGTGACCTGCGCCCGGACATGATCCTCGAGGGCGTGGTGACCAACGTCGCCGCTTTCGGCGCCTTCGTCGACATCGGCGTCCACCAGGATGGTCTGGTCCATATTTCGGCGCTGTCCAACCAGTTCGTGAAGGATCCGCACACGGTGGTCAAGGCTGGCCAGGTGGTGAAGGTGAAAGTGCTGGAAGTGGACGTCAAGCGCAAGCGGATTGCCCTGACCATGCGCCTGCAGGACGCCGCCCCGGCTCCCGGCGAGCGCCGCGAGCGCAATGACCGCAACGACCGTGTGAATCCTCAGCAGCGCGCCCGCATGGATCGAACTGCCCCCGCACCGGTCAATAACGCGATGGCGGCCGCATTCGCAAAATTGAAAGGCTGATCGGGCTCACAGCCTGAATCAGTCCACCGGAGCTCGCCGGCGCTGCCCGCGGGCTTTCACTATAATGGCGAGGTCAAACCCCTTACCCAACAGAGGACTTATGAGCGACGTTCAAGCCTGGATCAAAGAAACCGTGACCAGCCACCCGGTAGTGCTTTTCATGAAAGGCACGGCCCAATTCCCGCAGTGCGGCTTCTCGGGCCGTGCGATCGAAGTGCTGAAGGCGAGCGGTGTTGAAGACCTGGTCACCATCAATGTGCTGGAAGATGACGAAGTCCGTCAGGGCATCAAGGAATTCTCGAACTGGCCGACCATTCCTCAGCTGTACGTGAAAGGTGAGTTCATTGGCGGCGCAGACATCTTGAACGAGATGTTCCAGTCCGGCGAACTGCAGACCCTGATCAAGGGCTGACTCCCAGTGCAGCGCCTGATCGTTGCCATTACCGGCGCATCAGGCGCGGTCTACGGCGTGCGGCTGCTGGCGCAACTGCGCGCACTGGGCAATGTCGAGACGCATCTGATGATTTCGGATGCTGCTGCCCTGAACCTTCATCATGAGCTTGATCTCAAGCGTGCCGATATCGAGGCGCTGGCCAGTCGCGTGCACAGCGTGCGCGATATAGGTGCCTGCGTGGCCAGCGGGTCATTCCAGTCCGATGGGATGGTGATTGCGCCCTGCTCGATGAAGACGCTGGCATCGGTCGCCCATGGCATGTGCGACAACCTGATCACGCGCGCCGCCGACGTGATGCTGAAGGAAAGGCGCAAGCTGGTGTTGATGGTTCGGGAAACGCCTTTCAATCTTGCGCACCTGCGCAACATGACGGCCGCCACCGAGATGGGCGGCATTGTCTTTCCGCCGCTGCCAGCGTTCTACCAGAAGCCGCTATCGCTTGATGACATGGTCGATCACACGGTCGGACGGGTCATGGATTTGTTCGGCATCGCCCAGTCTCTGGCGCCGCAGTGGCAGGGACTGAAGGCAGACAAGCCGGCCTGAAACCACACACCATAAGCCGGGCGCGAGGCCCAACCCTGTTATTACAGCTCAGGTGCGTTCGTTTGCCTGCGGCTGGCTGCTATCACGACGCTCGCGCAGGCCATTCACCATGCGCTCGATCGCGGCCTCATAGCCCTTCATTGAAAATTTGCTCAGCTTGAATTGTCCGCTGGACAGCGGGAACGCAAAACCGACTTCTGGCGAATTGGCAAAGGCGTCATTCAGCTTGTTGGACTCACTGAACCAGTACAGCATGACATCGCCGTTGGCGGTGTTCATCGGTTCGCAAATGGCTTCGATCGACAGTGCGCCGGCCGCGGTCGTCAGCATAAGCGGGTAATTCAATCCGGGCTGGCAGTCGATTCCATTGGCGAAGTAATACCGACAACTGTCGTTCGCGCACAGCATGCCGAACACCGAGGTACCGCTCTCGTGCGTTGAGGCTTCGCCCATGTCTTCGAGGAATTGCGACGACCAGTCGCCATGCTGCTGACGGTCGTCGGCGAATGCAGCAGCGGCGACATTCAACAACAGAACAAAGGCAAGCAGCAAGCGACGCATGACGTTCTCCGATGGAATGGCTTACTTGACTGTAACACGCACCTTCATTGGCTGCAGCGCACCAGTCCCTCTGAGCTTGTGCCTTGCGGTACGCGTTTGGGTATCGGTGGCTTGAACAATAATGCAATCATCTGCAAAGGGAGTCCGGCTCACTCGCCGACGTCAAGCCTGACTTCGCCCAGCGACTCGATGTCGATCCGGACCTTGTCACCGGCATTGAGCCACTGTGTCTGCACCAGGCTGCCGAGCATCACGAATTCACCGGCCTTCAGACCGGACAAACCATATTCATGCTGCGCATTTGCCAGCCATGCCAGCGCATTAAAAGGATGACCGAGCACAGCCGCGCCGCGGCCGCTGGCGACTTCAACGCCATTGATCCAGGTTCGCCCCAGCAGCGCACCCAGATCCAGCGAACGCCAGTCGCGCCGGGCCGGCCCGAGCACACAGCCTGCATTGAAGAAATCATCGGCCACCAGCGTGGGCACACCGAGCGCGTGAAAATCCTGATAACGTTCATCGACAAGCTCGATGCCGGGCATGACCTCATCGACGGCGTCCGCGACGGATTCGCGGGTATAAGGCGTCGCCTGCGGCGGCAGGTCGCGCCCCAGCCGGACCACGATCTCGCATTCCATGCCGAGTTTGACGAAACCCCGACGCGGCACCATGCCGTGGTCTCGCATGACAGTCCGGCTGAAGATGCGCCCTGCGCAAGGATGATTGATGTTGACAAAAGCCTGCATCACCGGCGTCGTGCAGCCTATCTTGTGACCCACCATCTCGCCCATGCCGGCCTTGACCAGCAGCGGATTGAGCGCTGCCTGCAGCGCGTAACCATCAGCAATACTTTGTGGAGAAAGCCCTTCGCCCAGTGTGGTGATGGGTTTCAGAGACAATCTTTGATCGATCAGGTGTGCGGCTGCTTTGGCGAGTGTTGTAGACATGGCACGTCTCCTTATTATTTTTGGAAAAGCGCATAATTCCCCGCACGAGTCTAACAAAAATGGGCGCAAAAATTGTTCGGTCATAGACACTGCAACGCAACATTCGCACATTGTTCTTGGGTGGGTTTTTTAACCAATGGCGGGTGAATTTTTCATGGATGGCGGGGGGCAAGACACCCTGTTTTTCGAGGGTATAATCCGCCGTTTTTCTCTTCATTCCGTATAACCAAAGTTTTCGGAGACAGGCTCATGGGCACTCTTGTCAAACAAGCCGGGTGGGCAGCGCTTGCGCTGGTCGGCGCTTTCGCGCTCGGCACCGTTGCGCTGTCGCGCGGCGAATCCATTAATGCGCTGTGGATCGTGGTCGCAGCCGTGGCCATCTACCTGATCGGCTATCGTTACTACGCACGCTTCATTGCAAACAAAGTCATGCAACTCGACGGCACCCGCGCAACACCTGCGGTACGCCTGAACGACGGTCTCGACTTCGTACCGACCAACAAGCATGTGCTGTTCGGGCACCACTTTGCCGCCATCGCCGGTGCCGGTCCGCTGGTGGGCCCGGTGCTTGCCACGCAAATGGGCTACCTGCCCGGGATGATGTGGCTGATTGTCGGAGTCCTGCTGGCCGGTGCGGTGCAGGACTTCATGATCCTGTTCGTGTCGACTCGTCGCGATGGGCGCTCGCTCGGCGACCTGATCAAGTCTGAACTCGGTATCGTGCCCGGCGTGATCGCCTTGTTCGGCACCTTCATGATCATGACTATCCTGCTGGCGGTGCTGGCCTTGATCGTCGTGAAAGCGCTGGCCGAAAGCCCGTGGGGCACCTTCACCGTTGCAGCGACCATCCCCATTGCCGTCTTCATGGGCATCTACACGCGCTATCTGCGACCGGGTCGCATCGGCGAAGTGTCTGTCATCGGCTTCGTACTGCTGATGGCATCCATCGTGTTTGGCGGTTCAGTTGCTGCCGATCCTTACTGGGGCCCGGCCTTCACATTCACCGGCACGCAGCTGACCTGGATGCTGCTGGCCTACGGCGTGGTGGCCTCGGTACTGCCGGTTTGGCTGCTGCTGGCGCCCCGTGACTACTTGTCGACCTTCCTGAAGATTGGCGCCATCGTCGCACTGGCAGTCGGCATCTTGATCGTTGCGCCGGAACTGAAGATGCCTGCCATCACCAAATTCGTCGATGGCACCGGCCCGGTCTGGTCGGGCACACTGTTCCCGTTCCTGTTCATCACGATCGCCTGCGGCGCCGTATCCGGCTTCCACTCGCTGATCTCGTCGGGAACCACACCCAAGCTGCTGGAGAACGAGCTGCACGCTCCCTACATTGGCTATGGCGCGATGCTGATGGAATCCTTCGTCGCCATCATGGCGCTGGTTGCAGCATCCATCATCGAGCCGGGTGTGTATTTCGCGATGAATAGCCCGGCCGCGCTGATCGGCACGACGGCTGACTCTGCCGCCACCGCGATCAGTCAGTGGGGCTTCATGATCACGCCTGAGATGCTGCAGCAGACTGCAGCCGACGTTGGCGAGGCCACCATCATCTCGCGTGCCGGCGGCGCTCCGACGCTGGCGGTAGGTATGGCCTACATTTTCTCGGAAATGATCGGCGGCAAGGCCATGATGGCCTTCTGGTATCACTTCGCGATCCTGTTCGAGGCGCTGTTCATCCTGACCGCCGTCGATGCCGGTACCCGCGTGGGACGCTTCATGCTGCAGGATCTGCTCGGCACCCTGGTGCCGCCTTTCCGGCGCCTCCCTTCGCTGGCATCGAACATCCTCGCAACGCTGCTGTGCGTCGGTGCCTGGGGATACTTCCTGTACCAGGGTGTGGTCGATCCGCTGGGTGGCATCAATACCCTGTGGCCCCTGTTCGGTATCTCGAACCAGATGCTCGCAGCGGTTGCGCTGATGCTGGCAACGGTCGTGCTGTTCAAGATGAAGCGCGAGAAGTTCGCGTGGGTAACCATCGTACCGACCGCCTGGCTGCTGATCTGCACACTGACCGCGGGCTACCAGAAGCTGTTCCATGAGAACCCCCGCATCGGCTTCCTCTCGCATGCGCACAAGTTCGAGTCCGCGCTTGCTGAAGGCAAGGTACTGGCTCCGGCCAAGGCCCCGGCGCAGATGCAGCAAATCATCATGAATGACTATATCGACGCCACCCTCGCGGCGATCTTCATGGCGGTCGTACTGTCCATCCTGTTCTTCAGTGTGCGCGCCTGCCTGCAGGCGCTGCGCGAAGACAAGCCGACTACCAGGGAAGCCGAACCGGTAAGCCTTGGTGCGGCTTCGGCCTGACAAGCACGGCAACGTAAAGGAGGTCGGTCATGTTTGGTGAACTCGGAAAACTCGGCGCTTATCTCGGGCAGACAGCCAGGCTCATGGTTGGCCTGCCCGACTACGACAACTACCTTAATCACATGCAGGTCAACCATCCTGACCAGCCGGTGATGAGTTATGAAGAGTTTTTCCGGGAACGCCAGGATGCGCGCTACGGTGGCAACGGGCGCATCGCCAAGTGCTGCTGATGCATTACGTCGAGGCGCGCGACCCCTGAAGGGTGCCTGCCAAAGCAAAAGGGGCTATGCAATTGCATAGCCCCTTTTTTATTGGTGCCGGCTGCAGGACTCGAACCCGCCACCCCATGATTACAAATCAAGTGCTCTACCTGATGAGCTAAGCCGGCGACAAAGCGTGATTATACGTGAAGAGAAGGCCTTGCCTTGATGTAAGGAGCTGACGCGTTCGAATTGACTGCATGACGATCACGACTTGTGTGAAGGCGACAGCGATGCAGCGCTTTACTTGATACGCGTTAGCCTGGGCTTGCCGCCCGGCTTCGGCGGCTCCGGTTCATCCTTGCCCACCTTGTCTTTATCATCCTTGCTGCTGTCGGCGGTCGGGACTGCGGACAGCGAAGGTACGAGCTTCTCGATGGGCGCCTCATCGATCTTGCCCTTTTTCTTGCGCACTGGTTCTGAGGCTGTCTCGTCACGTTTGACCTCGAAGGCCATGCCCTGCCCGTTCTCGCGCGCATAGATGGCGCTGACATTGTCGACCGGGATTTCGATCTCGCGGGCAACGCCCCCGAACCGGGCCTTGAAGTGGATCAAGTCGTTATCCATTTTCAAATTGCCGGTCGCCTCGAAGCTGATGTTCAGAACGATCTCGCCATTCTTGACAAACTCCATCGGGACCCGGCAACCCGCATCGACGGACACCACAATGTACGGGGTGTAACCATTGTCGGTACACCACTCATACAACGCGCGCAGCAGGTAAGGCTTGGTCGACGTTTCTTGCATCGGAAACTGCTTTACGAACAACGAGGGGAATCCTCGGAAATGGCATCGATCAGCGACGCATCACTTTCTCGGACGGCGTCAGTGCTTCGATGTAAGCCGGGCGCGAGAAAATGCGTTCAGCATACTTCATCAGCGGCGCAGCTGTCTTCGACAGCTCGATACCATAGTGATCCAGACGCCACAGTAGCGGCGCAATGGCGACGTCCAGCATCGAGAATTCGTCGCCCAGCATGTACTTGTTCTTCAGGAAAAGCGGGGCCAGCTGAGTCAGGCGGTCACGGATCTCGGCACGGGCCTTTTCATGCGCCTTTTCCGCACCACGCGACTTGTCGTTTTCCAGTGTATGTACGTGGACGAACAGCTCTTTCTCGAAGTTGAACAGCATCAGTCGTGCGCGCGCCCGCATCAGCGGGTCGGCCGGCATCAGCTGCGGATGCGGGAAGCGCTCGTCAATATACTCATTGATGATGTTCGACTCATACAGCACCAGCTCACGCTCGACCAGGATAGGCACCTGACCATAGGGATTCATGGTCGAGATGTCTTCCGGCTTGTTGAACAGGTCAACGTCACGGATCTCGAAGTCCATGCCCTTTTCAAACAGGACGAGGCGGCAGCGTTGCGAGAAGGGGCAGGTCGTGCCCGAGTAGAGAACCATCATGGTGGCGTTCCTTGAGACAAAAAGGGTGAGACGGCAACCGCCTCACCCTGCGTACGACAATCTGTTCAACGGTTCGACCAGCGATCCTGCACCGGGTCGGTGAGGTGCGTAGCGCCGCTGTACAGGACTTTGCTTATTTAACTTCTTTCCAGTACGACTCGTTCAGGCGCCAAGCCAGCAGTACCAGCAGGCCGAGGAACAGCAGTACCCAGACGCCCAGTTGCTGGCGCTTGTTCTTGACCGGCTCGGCCATCCACTCCATGAAGCCGACCAGGTCGGCCACCTGCGCATCGTATTCCTGCGCGCTCAGCTTGCCCGGCTTGACCTGCTCGAAACCGGCGAACTTATGCACGGTCTTGCCATGGTCGTGAGGATCTTTCTCCTCGACGAACTTCGCCTTGCGCACACCCTGCAACTCCCACAGCACATGCGGCATGCCGACGTTCGGGAAGGCCAGGTTGTTCCAGCCGGTGGCCT
>CAZCDW010000036.1:12648-17326 GCA_964497485.1 uncultured Bifidobacterium sp. | reverse complement strand
GAGATAACCGCTGAAAGCATCTAAGCGGGAAACTTGCCTCAAGATGAGACTTCCCGGGAACTTGATTCCCCTAAAGGGTCGTTCGAGACCAGGACGTTGATAGGCTGGGTGTGGAAGCGCAGTAATGCGTTAAGCTAACCAGTACTAATTGCCCGTGCGGCTTGTCCCTATAACATTGATTGTTGTAGGCAAGTGTTTATGCGTATGCGAGATGATTCTCTGCATCACGCCCGCCAATATCAAGTAAATCAAAATACTTCTTCCAGATTGGGTCGTTTGCGAACACCAGCAATAGCGGTGGCGCAGGCGGCTTTACAAGTTATGCCTGATGACAATAGCGAGTTGGTACCACCCCTTCCCATCCCGAACAGGACCGTGAAACGACTTTGCGCCGATGATAGTGCTGCAACCAGTGTGAAAGTAGGTCATCGTCAGGCTACTATCCCGAAAAACCCCCGCCTCTCCGAGGTGGGGGTTTTTTATTTTGGGCTCAACGCGACACGCTCGTTACCTTTCTCCTGCACTCCGGCGGCAACCCATAACCGGACGAACGCACCCTGCCCTCCAGCGTGAACTCAATCTGAAACCATTGGCAAAGCGGCGTGTTGTATCGGTAGTTCCACACGTAGCCCCGATCGCGACCCAGCACAAAGGCGTCACGCGAGATGCCGATCAAGTTCACTACCTCGGCTTGGGTCATATCCGGCTTGATCAATGCGAAGTTCCTTTCATCCAGCACCTGTGCGATGCGCTCTGCCTTGCCGTCCTCATTGAAATAAACAAAGTAAGTATGGCGGCCATAAGGACCACGCGGAAAGTCGAGGCGCCGTATGCCGGTCAGAGATTCGGGCGACGGCATCGGAGACCCGAGGCGCGCGATGACCTGATCCGGCGTCGCACCAAGCAAATCGGAAGAAGGCGCGTAAGCCGTCGCACAGCCAGTGAGAAGCATGGCGACGGCGAGACTCGCGATGCTTATACGCGTTAAAAGAGCAGGTGTTGGCATGACGTCTTGCACTCCAGGCATGAATTGCGCGAATATCGTATCAGGCGCAAGGCGCGCGTGTATTCATTCTAACAATAGCGGGCGGGAGGGGGCATGGCAGGTGCAGTGGCCAAACCAAGGATCAGCTTTTTCGGCATAGGCTTGATGGGCAAGCCCATGGCCATCAATCTGCTGAAAGCAGGTTATGAGGTCATCGTATGGAATCGCACGATGGCGAAGGCAGAGGCTTTGCAGCCAAATGGTGCCAAGGTCGCAGCATCGCTGGATGAAGCTGCCGAAGCCGACATCCTGATCACCATGCTTGCAGCCGGACCGGAAGTGAAGCAAGTGCTCGACGCGATCGCCGACCTGATTCCGAAAGGTAGCCTGGTGGTCGACATGAGTTCGACACGTCAGTCCGAAGCCGAAGAGATCAGTGCCATGCTCGAAGTCAGAGGCGTGCATTTCATTGATGCACCGGTATCGGGTGGCGTGGTCGGCGCAGAAAACGCTACGCTCGCGATCATGGCAGGCGGTGATCCGACCCAATTCGAGCGCGCTAAACCCGTGTTGTCCGTGATGGGGCGGCCGACGCTGGTAGGTCCGGCCGGATGCGGGCAGCTATCCAAGCTCTGCAACCAGTTGATTGTCGGTGCGACGCTGAACATCGTCGCCGAAGCCTTGCTGCTGGCCGAAGCGGGCGGAGCCGATCCTGCAGCCGTCAGGACAGCGATCCGTGGCGGCTTCGCCGAGAGCAAAATCCTGGAAGTGCACGGACAGCGAATGCTGGACCGGAATTTCATGCCAGGCGGGCAGGTAAAAACGCAACTGAAAGATCTCGACAACATCCTTGATGCTGCCAACACCGCAGGGATCAGCCTGCCCGTGACCGACTTGGTCACGGCGCACTACCGGGAACTGGTGAAGTCAACCCCGCATGCCGACCAGTCGGCCGTCCTGCTCGAAGTGGAGCGCATCAATCCGGGTAAGCGCGTCGGTTCCGCGCCGGACAAGCTGCCAGAATAAGTCGCGACCCTGCAGCGCCGCCCAAGAAGGCGCGCCGCTTTCGCTTTCACATGGCGGTTGTCTCTGCGGGACGCGCACGCATCCCGAAGCGCGGTCTGCAGGTCGCTCTCTGGTACTGAGATACTCAGTGCTCAGCGCAGCGGTGGTCGGGCGAGGAATTGTTCAGCCAGCCTGACCCAGTAACTGGCGCCGACCGGCAGCAACTCGTCGTTGAAATCGTAGCTGGGGTTATGCAGATTGCATGGCCCGAGACCGTGGCCGTGTTCGCGGTGCGCGCCATCGCCATTGCCGATGAAGACGTAGCAGCCGGGCTTTTCCTGCAGCATGAACGCGAAATCCTCTGAGCCCATCGTCGGTTCGACATCGACCAGCACACCCTCCTCGCCGACGACATCCTTCATCACGCCGATGGCGAACTCGGTCTCGGGTTTGTGGTTGATCAGCGGCGGGTAGTTGCGCTTGAAATGGAAAGTCACCGACGCACCGAATGCGGCGGCCGTGTGCTCGGCAATCTCGCGCATGCGACGCTCGATCATGTCCAGCACCGGCATCGTGAACGTGCGCACGGTGCCGATCATTGAAGCTGAGTCGGGCACGATATTGGTCGCGCTGCCGGTATGGATCTGGGTAATCGACAGCACAGCCGAATCCAGCGGGCTGGTGTTGCGCGACACGATGGTCTGCCAGCTCTGCGCGATCTGCACTGCGACCATCACCGGGTCGATCGACAGATGAGGCTGGGCCGCGTGCGAGCCCTTGCCATCGATGACCAGTTCGAACTCGTTCGACGACGCCATCATCGGGCCCGGCACGACGCCGAGGCAGCCGGCCTTGGCGTTGGGCCAGTTATGCATGCCGAACACGGCCTCCATCGGGCATTGCTCGAACAGGCCGTCGTCCATCATCGCTTTCGCGCCGCCGGCGCCTTCCTCGGCCGGCTGAAAGATCACATAGACCGTGCCGTCGAAATTACCATTCTTTGCCAGGTAATGCGCGGCGCCCAGCAGCATAGCCGTGTGGCCGTCATGGCCGCATGCATGCATCTTGCCGTCGTTACGCGACTTGTGCGCGAAGCTGTTGTGCTCTTGCAGCGGCAGGGCATCCATGTCGGCGCGCAGTCCAACCGCACGCGGGCCGCTGCCGCGCCGAATGACACCGACCACGCCAGTCTTGCCGAGGCCGCGGATCACCGGTATGCCCCAGTCAGTCAGCTTCTGCGCGACGAGATCGGCAGTCTGCACTTCTTCATACGACAGCTCAGGATTCGCGTGGATGGCACGGCGAATCACCTTGAGCTCTTCGTGGAATTGGAGAATCGGATCGATCAGTTTCATGATGGTCTCTTCCCTGTCCGGACGGCGTACATTGCGCTCGTCCCTTATCTGAAAATCTGGCTGGCAACGATGCCTGGCCTCTGTGTAATATTACCTGTACCCGAGCCTCCATGGGCACGAACCCGTCATCGGCAGCGCAGTCCGCCCTGTGAGTTGCCCAACCGGCAAAAACCGCCGTAGCGAGCTAACCGGAGAAGTCATGAATACCCGCGTCGTGCGTGCGGCTTGCCCGCATGATTGTCCCGATACCTGCGCCATGCTGGTGACCGTTACCAATGGCGTGGCGACCGAGATCCGGGGGGATCCCGACCATCCGAATACGGCTGGCGTGCTGTGCACGAAAGTGTCGCGCTATCTGCAGCGCACCTACCATCCGGACCGCATCCTGCATCCGATGAAGCGCATTGGACCCAAGGGCAGCGGGCAGTTCGCCCAGATCAGCTGGGATGAGGCGCTTGATGCGATCGCCATCCGCCTGCGGGCCATCGCAGAGCACGACCCACGCGCAATTCTCCCCTACAGCTATGCCGGCACCATGGGTGCGGTACAGGGTGAGTCGATGGCCATGCGCTTCTTCAATCGAGTTGGCGCGTCGCGGCTGGATCGTACCATCTGCTCATCTGCCGGCGGCACTGGCATCAGATATTCGATCGGGGCAAAGATGGGCACCGATACCGAGCAGTTCGCGAATGCGAAGCTGATCCTGATCTGGGGCGGCAATCCGATCGCCTCCAATCTGCATTTCTGGATGCGTGCGCAGGAGGCCCGTCGTAAGGGTGCCCTCCTGGTGGCGATCGATCCCTACCGCTCGCTGACAGCCGAAAAATGCCAGCACCATATCGCGCTGCTGCCGGGTACGGATGCGGCGCTGGCGCTGGGCATCATGCACGTGCTGGTGCGCGACGACTTGCTCGATCATGATTACATCGCGAATTACACGCTGGGCTTCGAGCAGCTGCGTGAGCGTGTTGCCGACTGGACGCCCGCCAAGACGGCGGCTATCTGCGGTATCGACGCCGCGCAGGTCGAATGGCTGGCGCGGCTCTATGGTGAAACTGCGCGGCGCGGCGAGCCGGCGGCCATACGCGTGAACTACGGTCTGCAGCGTGTGCGTGGCGGTGGCATGGCCGTGCGCAATGTCGCTTGCCTGCCCGCGCTGGTCGGTGCCTGGCGGCACCCGGCAGGCGGTGTGCTGCTGTCATCAGGAGACGGTTTCCCGAAACGGCCAGACCGGCTCGAGCGCCCTGATCTTTACCGCAGCGATCCAGCACGACCGCCGCGCACCATCAACATGAACAGGATCCGCCAAGATCTACACGCAGGGGCCTAATCG
>CAZCDW010000036.1:0-12638 GCA_964497485.1 uncultured Bifidobacterium sp. | reverse complement strand
CCACCACCGCCGCGCACCATGAACATGGGCTCGATCGGTGATGATTTGCTGCGTACGTCCTCTGGAGAATTCGGTCCGGCGATCGAGGCCGTGATCGTCTACAACGCCAATCCAGTCGCGGTCGCACCCGAGTCGGCCAAGGTGGCCCGGGGATTCGCGCGTGAAGACCTGTTCACGGTCGTGCTCGAGCACTTTCGGACCGACACGGTCGACTACGCCGACATTGTGCTGCCGGCCACCACGCAGCTGGAGCATGTCGATGTTCATGCGACCTATGGTCATCAATACATCGTCGCCAACAATCCGGCGATTGCTCCGTTGGGCGAATCAAAGCCCAACAGTGAAATTTTCCGGCTGCTTGCCCGGCACATGGGCTTTGATGAACCTGCGTTCGCAGACAGCGATGAGGCGCTTGCCGAGGCGGCCTTTGAAGCAGGGCATGCAAATGCGCGCAATTACGACTGGCAGACAGTCAAGGAGCAAGGCTGGTACAAGCTCGATATCCCCGCCGCACCCTTCGCGCAGGGCGGATTTCCGACGCCGTCGGGCAAATGCGAGTTCTACTCCGAGCGCATGCGGCAAGACGGCCTCGATCCGCTACCTGCCTACATTCCTCCGTATGAGTCGGTGGCTTCCGCGCCCGAGCTGGCGAGCATGTATCCGTTAGCCATGATTTCACCGCCGCAAAGGAACTTTCTCAACACCACCTTCGTCAATGTGCAGAGCCTGCGCGATACCGAAGGCGAGCCGCACCTTGAGCTGCATGTCGACGATGCAGCGGAACGCGGTATCAGAGACGGAGATCGCGTCAGGGCCTGGAATGCACGTGGCGAGATGATCGCCCGTGCGCGCGTCACCGATCGTCCTCGCCCGGGACTGGTGGTTGCGCTGTCCATCTGGTGGAAGAAGCTCGCTTCGGATGGCAAGAACGCCAACGAGCTGACTCACCAGCGCTTGACCGACATGGGCCGCGCGCCGGCTTTTTATGACGTGCTGGTACAGGTTGAAAAACTGCCTGACTCCTGAGGAATCCACTACCCATGAAGATGTCCCTGCTGACGCTGTCACTGTGCCTGTTGTTGTCCGTGTCGGGGTGTGCGCAGCTGGGCTATTACGCGCAGGCGGTGGAGGGGCAGGTCAGCTTGCTGTCCAGTGCGAAGCCGATCGACCGGTGGCTGGCCGATCCTTCGGTGAAAGATGAGCTCAAGACTCGTCTGCGCCGTACGCAGCAGATACGCGCGTTTGCCGCGCGTGAGCTGGGCTTGCCCGATAACGGCAGCTACAAGAACTATGCGGAACTCAAGCGTAAATATGTGATGTGGAACGTGGTCGCCACGCCTGAGCTGTCGATGAAGCCGCAGCAGTGGTGCTTCCCGGTTGCAGGCTGTGTCGATTATCGCGGCTACTACAGCAAGGAGGCTGCCGAATCTTTTGCCGCCAACCTGAAACGACAAGGCTATGACGTGCGTGTGTCGGGTGTGCCCGCGTATTCGACGCTTGGCTGGTTCAACGATCCGGTGCTGTCGACTTTCATCGAGCTGCCGGAGGCCGAAGTGGCGCGCATGGTCTTCCATGAACTTGCGCACCAGGTCGCCTATGCGCCCGGTGACTCACAATTCAATGAATCCTTTGCCACGTCGGTTGAAGAAATGGGTGTCGCACGCTGGCTGGACCAGCAGGGCAGCGACGAGATGCGCGAAGACTACCGCGTCTATCGCCAGCGCAAGGAAGACTTCCTCGGCCTGCTGGATTTCTATCGGCGGCAGCTTGAGGCCAACTATGCGCGCGCCGTGTCGCACGATGAAAAGCGTGCGCGCAAGGCGCAACTGACCGAGGCACTGCGCAAGGATTACGAATCAATGAAGGCTGAACGCTGGGGAGGCTACGCCGGTTATGACCGCTGGTTCGACGGCCCGGTCAGCAATGCGCACTTCGTGTTGGTGGCGACCTATCACGAACTGGTCCCTGCTTTTCTGGGTTTGCATGCCAACAGCGCCGGCTTCAGTCACTTTTATGGTGAGGTGCGCCGGATCGCAAAATTGAGCAAGGCTGAACGACGCGCTCGTCTGGTGCGCTATCTTCCCGAGCAGCCATCGAGCCCTGAAGCCGCATCGCCAACGTTGACTGCTGCGTCGCAATAAAAGACAAGCTCGACGAATTCCGCTAGCATCCGACACAGGAGATAGACGTACGCATAGCCGCCGCATCCCCGCGGACGCGCCCTCACCAGAGCGTTCCAGCTGGCTTGTAAAAGTGCCAGCCGAACCATAAAACAAAGAAAGGTGATGCATGGACAAAATCTGGATCCGATCCTATCCGCCCGGGGTACCCGCGGAGATCGACTACACCCGTTACCGTTCCCTGGTGCACCTGATGGACGAAGCGTTTGCAAAATATGCGGCGCGTGATGCCTATGTGTGCATGGACAAGTTCCTCACCTATGCGGATGTCGATCGCATGTCGCGTGATGTCGGCGCCTGGCTGCAAGCCCAAGGGCTGCAGCGTGGTGCGCGCGTGGCGCTGATGATGCCGAACGTGCTGCAATACCCGATCGCGATCGCGGCCGTGCTGCGCGCGGGCTTCGTCGTCGTCAACGTCAATCCCCTGTACACGCCGCGTGAGCTCGAGCATCAGCTGAATGACTCCGGCGCCGAGGCGATCATCATTCTCGAGAATTTCGCGTCGACGCTGGAGAAAGTCATCGCGCGCACCCAGGTCAAGGTGGCTGTCGTGGCCAGCATGGGCGAACTGCTCGGTGGGGTGAAGGGCGCGATCGTCAATTTCGTCGTGCGCAACGTGAAGAAGATGGTGCCGGCGTTTGCACTGCCGAATGCAGTGCGCTTCAAGACCGTGCTGCGCGAGGGCGCAGCGCTGAAGCTGCAGCCTGTCGAGCTGGGCCATGACGACATCGCCTTCCTTCAGTACACCGGTGGTACCACCGGTCTCTCCAAAGGCGCGATGCTCAGCCATCGGAATGTGATCGCCAACCTGATGCAGAACGAGGCCTGGCTTCAGCCGGCGATGGACTTGCCGCCCAAGGTCGAAGCCCTGACTTTTGTCTGCGCGCTGCCGCTTTATCACATCTTCGCGCTGACGGTCTGCTGTCTGATGGGTACGCGGCTGGGTGGCCTGAACATCCTGATCCCAAACCCACGCGACATACCCGGACTGGTGAAGGAGCTGGGCAAGTACAAGTTCAACATGCTGCCCGCAGTGAACACACTGTACAACGGCCTGCTGAACAACCCGGATTTCGCGAAGCTCGATTTCTCCGCACTCAAGCTCTGTAATGGCGGCGGCATGGCGGTGCAAAAAGCCGTCAATGATCGTTGGCGTGCCGTGACTGGCAAGAGCATCATCGAAGGCTATGGCCTGTCCGAAACCGCGCCTGTCGCCACCGCGAATCCGGCCAACGCCACCGAGTTCAGTGGCACCATTGGCTTGCCAATACCGTCGACGGATATCGCTATCCTGGATGATGCCGGCAACGTGCTTGCTGTGGGCGAGGTCGGCGAGATCGCCATCCGCGGACCGCAAGTGATGGAAGGTTACTGGCAGAAGCCGGATGAAACCGCGCGCGTGATGACGGCGGATGGCTTCTTCCGTTCAGGCGATATCGGGGTCATGGATGAACGCGGTTATGTAACCATCGTCGATCGCAAAAAGGACATGGTGCTGGTCTCGGGCTTCAATGTGTACCCGAACGAAGTCGAGGCCGTGGTGGCTTCACACCCGGGCGTGCTGGAGTGCGCAGTGGTCGGGGTGCCCGACGCCAATACCGGCGAGGCCGTGAAGCTGTTTGTCGTGCGCCGGGATCCGTCGCTGACGGCCGAGCAGCTGCAGGATTTTTGCCATGAACAGCTGACCGGCTACAAGCGCCCTAAACACATCGAGTTCCGCAATGAACTGCCGAAGACCAATGTGGGCAAGATCCTGCGGCGAGAGCTGCGCGATACCAAGGCGGCCTGAGGCGGCGGCCTTGCCCATGTCAGGCTTCCGGTAGCGGTGGCAGCGCGCGAGGACGACGGTCCTCGCCGACGGCCACATAGGTCAGCGTCGCCTCGGTCACCTTCACGGTTTCCGCCTGCAGGCGATTGCGCTCTGCATACACTTCCACATTGACCGTGATCGACGTGGTGCCGGTCTTCACGACCTTCGAGTAAAACGACAGCAGATCGCCAACGAATACCGGCTGCTTGAACACGAAGGAGTTGACGGCCACCGTCCCCACCCGGCCGTTGGCACGGCGTACCGCCGGCAGTGCGCCGGCGATATCCACCTGTGCCATGATCCAGCCGCCGAAGACATCGCCGTGGACGTTGGCATCCGCCGGCATGGGCATCACGCGTAAAGTGGGCATGCCTTCGGGTAGGGTGGTGATTTCCTGACTGCTCATATCGACTCCCGGGTCCGGTTACTGAAGCGGCTCGCATGAGTCGCTACAATCTCGTTGTTGCACGTGTTTTCTGAAGAAGTGGCAAGGATAAACCAATCCCGCCACGTCCATGCTCGACAGGAAACCCGTGCCGCATCCTTTGAGCGCAACACTTGCCTGAAGCGCTACGCCAACATACATCTTCCTCAAACCTGCCCATGCGCCACCACTCACGCCCGTCTCACGATGCTCCTGCCAACCAGGGCACGCGCAATGACTGGGCCACGTTGAAGACCTTGTTCCCTTACCTGTGGCAATGGAAATGGCGCGTGCTGCTGGCACTGGCCTGCCTGGTGCTGGCCAAATTGGCCAACGTCGCGGTACCGCTGGTGCTCAAGCATCTGATCGATGACCTGACGATCACCCCAGAGCGGCCCGCATCGCTGCTGGTACTGCCTGTGGGACTGCTGGTCGGCTACGGACTGCTGCGGCTGTCGACCACCGCTTTCACCGAGTTGCGCGAATTCTTTTTTGCGAAAGTCACGCAACGCGCAGTCAGGACGATCGCGCTGCAAGTCTTCCGTCATCTGCATGCGCTGTCACTGCGTTTCCATCTGAACCGGCAGACGGGCGGCGTCACCCGCGATATCGAGCGCGGCACACGTGGCATCTCGTCGCTCGTGTCATATACGTTGTTCTCCATCTTGCCAACGCTGGTGGAGATCACGCTGGTGCTCGGCTATCTTGGTACCCAGTACGACGTCTGGTTCTCGGTGATCACACTGGTCGCGCTGGTGGTCTATATCGCATTCACCGTGATCGTCACTGAATGGCGCACGCATTTCCGGCGCACCATGAACGACCTGGATTCGAAGGCGAATGTACGTGCCATCGATTCGCTGCTGAACTATGAGACGGTCAAGTATTTTGGCAATGAAGAGTACGAGGCAAAGCGCTATGACGAGGGACTGCAGCGCTACGAACATGCTGCTGTTCGCTCGCAGACGTCGCTAACGCTGCTCAATACCGGACAGTCTCTGATCATTGCGACCGCGGTCACGCTGATGCTGTGGCGTGCAACGCTGGGCGTGATCAACGGCAGTATGTCACTCGGCGACCTGGTGCTGGTCAATGCGTTCATGATCCAGCTTTACATCCCGCTGAATTTTCTTGGTGTGATCTACCGTGAGCTCAAGCAGAGCCTGGCCGACATGGAGCGCATGTTCGGCTTGCTCGACCAGCACCGCGAAGTCGCAGATGCGCCGGGTGCCAGGCCGCTGCAGGTTGATCGCGCAGAGCTGCGATTCTCTCAGGTGGACTTCAGCTACGAAAGCAAGCGCCAGATCCTGTTTGACGTCGATTTCACCATTGCTGCCGGCACCACGACGGCCGTGGTCGGTCACAGTGGCTCGGGCAAGTCCACGCTGGCGCGTTTGCTGTTCCGTTTCTATGACGTCGATGCCGGCGCGGTGCTGGTCGATGGACAGGACATTCGCGCTGTCAGTCAGGCATCGCTGCGCCAGGCCATCGGCATCGTTCCGCAGGACACGGTGCTGTTCAATGACAGCATTGCCTACAACATCGCTTATGGCCGACCCGGCGCCAGCCATGACGAGATTGTCGCCGCTGCCAAAGCCGCCTTCATTCACGACTTCATCCTGTCGCTGCCCGATGGTTACGAGACCACGGTCGGCGAGCGTGGTCTCAAGCTGTCCGGTGGCGAGAAGCAGCGGGTGGCCATTGCGCGAACCTTGTTGAAAAACCCTGCCATCCTGGTGTTCGACGAGGCGACGTCGGCGCTGGACTCCCACGCCGAGCAGGCAATCCAGGCGCAGTTGAAAGAAATAGCGCGCGACCGCACGACTCTGGTCATTGCGCACCGGCTGTCCACCATCGTCGATGCGCACCAGATCCTGGTGATGGCCAAGGGCCGTATCGTCGAGCGCGGCACCCACGCAGACCTGCTGGCGCAGCAGGGACTGTATGCACAGATGTGGCAGCGCCAGCAGGCGCACCGCGGTGAAGGCGAGCCGGATCAGGACGAGGCGGCGCTGGCTTGAGTACATGCAGCGGTCGGGTGTGAAGGATTTTCACCTGGCCTGCTGCAGCCATCTCTTACAATCGACGTCGCTTTCGAGCAGATTTCGGCCGGCGAGCGCCATTGCGCGACTGCCGATATCATCATCAAAATCGACACAATCGCCACGTCAGATTACCCATGGATATCCGAACCCTGCTCATCGATAGCTTCCACGCCGCCGTTGGTGCTGCCGACCCACTGAAGATCGTGGCCGCGCACCTGCCCGCGCGCCCACGCGGACGTACGCGGGTCGTCGGCGCGGGCAAGGCCGCTGCCAGCATGGCACGTGCCATCGAGCTGGCCTGGCCGGCCGATGCGGTACTGGATGGCCTGGTCGTGACCCGCTATGCGCATGGCATGCCGACCGAACGTATTCGTGTCGTCGAAGCCGGACATCCTGTGCCCGATGGCGCCGGCGAAGCTGCGGCAGCAGAGATCCTGAACCTGGCGTCAGAGCTGGGCGAGGAGGATTTACTGATCGCCGTCGTCTCCGGCGGCGGTTCCAGCCTGCTGTCGCTGCCGGTCGACAGCGTGCCCATGGCCGACCTGAAAGCCGTGACCAACAGCTTGCTGCGATCCGGAGCACCGATCACCGAGATGAACATCGTGCGCAAGCATTTGTCGCGCGTGCAGGGCGGGCGTCTTGCCGCAGCGTGCAAGGCACCCATCGTCACGCTGATCATCAGTGACGTGACGGGCGATGACCCGAGCGCGATTGCATCGGGTCCGACCTGCGCCGATCCCAGCACCTATCAGGATGCGCTCGACATCATCCAACGTTTCAATGTCGCTGCGCCAGCCTCCGTGCTCGCGCACCTGCAGGCCGGCGCAGCCGGCGAGCAAAGCGAGACCCCGAAGCCCGGTGGTCACGAGCTTGCGCATGCCAGCAATACCGTGATCGCCACCGCGCACCAGAGCTTGCAGGCGGCGGCGGATTTCTTCCGTGCGAAGGGCATCACGCCGGTGGTGCTGGGCGATACCGTCACCGGTGAGGCGTCCGAGGTGGCCAAGGTCTATGCAGCGCTGGTGCGCGAGATCCGGGCGCATGCGCAGCCCTTCAGGCCGCCGGTGGTGCTGATATCCGGCGGCGAGTGCACGGTGACCGTGCGCGGCAAAGGGCGTGGCGGCCGCTGCGCCGAATTCCTGACTTCACTGGCTGTCGAGCTCGACGGCATGCCCGATGTCTATGCGGTCGCCGCCGATACCGATGGCATCGATGGCACTGAAGACAATGCCGGCGCGCTGCTGTTCCCGGACAGCGCCGCGCGTGCGGCGGCGAAGGGCATCAGTGCAGCGAAGATGCTGGCCAATAATGACGGCTACAGCTATTTCGAAGCGCTTGGCGATTTGCTGGTCACCGGACCGACGCGCACCAACG
This sequence comes from uncultured Bifidobacterium sp., assembly GCA_964497485.1. GTDB lineage: Bacteria > Pseudomonadota > Gammaproteobacteria > Burkholderiales > Burkholderiaceae_D > Pernthalerella. Next base: position 4,805 of record CAZCDW010000036.1, on the reverse strand, counting down.
TCAACGACTACCGGGCCATCCTCGTCCTGTAAAATCCACTGCTGATAGCTGGCGCTCTGCTGTCGCCGGCTGCGTCCGATCGAGCATGCTTCGATGCTTGCGGCGCGCTATCGCGCACATGATTCCTGATAGGTTTGTTCCATGTCCAGCAACGCTACTCCTTCCACACTCATCATCACCCGCCCCGATGACTGGCACGTACACCTGCGCGACGGCGCGGTATTGGCCGATGTGGTGCCGCATACGGCGCGTCAGTTTGGCCGCGCCATCGTGATGCCCAACCTGAAGCCACCCGTCACCACGACGGCAATGGCAGCAGAATATCGCCAGCGCATCCTGGCGGCCGTGCCACAGGGCGTCGCCTTCGAGCCACTGATGGTGCTCTACCTGACGGACAACACGACAGCCGACGAGATCCGCCGGGCTGTCGACAGCGGATTCGTGCACGGTGTGAAGCTGTATCCGGCGGGCGCCACGACCAATTCGGATGCGGGCGTGACCGACCTCAAGCGCTGCATGGGTGCGCTCGAAGCCATGCAGGCGCTGGGCTTGCCGCTGCTGATCCATGGCGAAGTCACCGATGCCGATATCGACTTGTTCGACCGGGAGGCCGTGTTCATTGACAAGGTGTTGCAGCCGCTGCGACGTCAGCTGCCGGCGCTGCGCATCGTGTTCGAACACATCACGACCAAGGATGCGGCGGACTATGTGCGCGATGCCGAAGGCGACATCGCTGCCACCATCACGGCACATCATCTGCTGTACAACCGCAATGCGATCTTCAAGGGTGGCATTCGCCCGCATTACTACTGCCTGCCCGTGCTCAAGCGCGAGATCCATCGGCAGGCATTGGTGGCGGCGGCAACCTCGGGCAATCCGCGCTTCTTCCTCGGCACCGATTCAGCGCCGCATCCGAAAGGACTGAAGGAGCATGCCTGTGGTTGCGCCGGCTGCTACACCGCGCTGCATGCGATGGAACTGTATGCGCAAGCGTTCGAGCAGGCCGGTGCGCTGGACAAGCTCGAGGGTTTTGCGAGCTTCCACGGCCCGGATTTCTATCGTTTGCCGCGCAACAGTGGCACGCTGACGCTCAAGCGCGAGGCCTGGTCCATTCCTGAAGAGGTCAAGATGGGAGACACGACGCTGGTCCCGCTGGACGCAGGGCAGTCGCTGCACTGGAAGTGCGCCTGACAACTTGGTTGCGGCTGTCGTTGTTCGCCAAGTCATCTGACTGACCTGACGCGTCATGTCATTCAACGGCATCAACTGGCAGGCGCCCTGGTTCGCGCCTTTTGACGTACCGGGCGCGCAGCTTTCCGGCAGCAAGGACTGGATCGCCGACGCAAACCATTTTGCGGTCGAGCAGCAGCTGGCTAATCATCGTGGCTTGCCCGTACGCTTCATTCCGCAGGCCGAGCTGCCGGAGGGGATGGGCTACGAGGCGCATATCTCCGCCACCGGGCAGGTGCCGACGCGTGACAACCTGCATGATTTCTTCAATGCGCTGGCCTGGCTGCACTTCCCGCGCATCAAACAGGCGCTGAATGCGCTGCATGCGTTCTCAACCACAGCGCCCGCCGTCGCCGGTACCCGCGGTCGCCAGCGCGATGCCGCAACGCTGTTCGACGAAAATGCGGCACTCTTCATTTCCGACAATGCTCAGCAGCTGGAAGCTCTGCGCGAACACAGATGGCAGCAAGTGCTGCTCAGGGATCAGGCCGGCTTCGCGTCCGAGTGCCAGGTGATGCTGTTTGGGCATGCGCTGCTGGAGAAGCTGGTGATGCCGTACAAATCGCTCACGGCCCATGTCTGGACGATCCAAGTCGAGCCGGACTGGTGGTTACAGGATCAGGCGTCTCGTCGCGCCGATATCGATCGCCGGGTCAGCGAATCGATAGCACGCGGTTTTACGTCAGCCGATTTTTGTCATCTGCCGGTACTGGGCGTACCGGGCTGGTGGCCGGGCCAGGACGCCGCGTTCTACGAAGACAGCGCGGTGTTCCGGCCCAGGCGCATGCTCAGAAACCCTTCTGCAGACCAACGATGAAGGCATTCGACGTGCCGCTCTGTGCCAGCGTCGGGGTCAGTCCGGCATCGACATTGCCCGAGTAGGAAGACGGAACACCATCGGTCGCACGGTTGAAGGCGGCGTATACATTTGTCGTTTTCGACAGTGCGTACACTGCTGAGACATTCCAGATGTTCGGGCTGCTCGGCCCGTCATTGTGCGCATAGTTGATGCCCACGCTCGCCGCCGGCATCACCTTCATCTCGGCACCGGCGATCCAGGTATTGCTCGACTCGCCTGTCTGCGGATCGAAGCGCACGACGTTGGCCGCCACTTTCACTGGCCCGACGGGGACGCTGGCGCCGACCAGATACTGCCGGTACTGCGCATCGCGATCCGATGCGGCGACGGCTATATTCAGCGGGCCATAAGCGTAGCCGGCATTGGCCGATACGAAGCGATTGCGCCGCTGGTCGCCGGGTACGCCGCCCGGTGAATACATCACGCTGGCAGTGAATCCGGCCAGCATTTCCGCCGGCAGACTGTACGTGACCGAATTCGGAATGAAGAAGCCGCCGGTCGTGCCGAGCGCGGGATCCGCATCGGTGCCGCCAGGATAGACAGGGACGGTCGCACCCAGCGAATCAAGCACGGTGCCGCTGCGATGCATCAGCAAGGCCGGCACATAGAAGTTGTTGCCAGCGAGGCCCAGCGTCGACGTGTAGGCAGCGATGAAGGGACTCAGGTTCAGGCCCGCTGTCAGCGATCCTATCGGTCCGCTGAGTCCGACATTGGCCATGCGGCTGAACACGCCTGTGGTACCGCCATTCGCGATCGAGCCAGTGCCCGCATTGAAGCCACCTTCAAGACGGAAGTGTGCTCTCGTGCCGCCGCCAAGATCCTCCGTGCCCTTCACCCCCCAGACGGACGGTGCCCAGTTGCCTTCGCCAAAGCTGGTGCGACGATCCGATCCTGCGCCTATGCCTGACGCAGTGACGATCGATGCATCGATGTTGCCATACAGGGTGACGCCCGATTGTGCCATTGCTGTTCCGCAGAACAGCAATCCGGCCATGGCTGCCGCAAGCATGTTTTTGTTCATTCCAAACTCTCCAGTGGTTGACAACGACTGACAAGTTTGGACAGCTGATGCTTGTGCAAATCCCGGTCTATCAAGCGTCGCTTGCTGCGGGTTTGTTGGTTCGCAATAGAATGAACTTTTTACTGCAGGCCCGGCACCGGCGGCAGTCACCGGTTCGGGATGTGATTCGTCGGCAGCAATGAAAAAGGCCGCCCCGTAGGGCGGCCTTTGTTACCACGCGGTACGACTGGTTCAAACGCAAGCGGCGTGAAGCCGCGAGCAATTAGAACGAGTGAGCGACGCCAACAGTCACCAGCGACTTGGCAGCGGCCAGACCAGCAGCATCGTTGGCAGCGTAGCCGCCGTTCGACGCAACGCTGAACGAGCTGTAGTTCAGGTAGGTGTAGGTGGCCTTCGACAGATCGTACTGCAGAGCGACGGTCGTTGCGCGGCCGACGCTTGCCTTGCTGTTATCCGAGAAGGTCAGGCCACCCGACAGGGCGCCCACCAGAGGCATCGATGCGCCGAGGATGTAGCCGGTCGACTTGTTGGCGGTGTTGCCGCCGTTATCGCTGTAAGCAGCATTCAGGCGGATGCCTGCAACAGTGGTGTTAGCCGAAACCAGCACGCTGGTGCGCTCGGTAGAAGCAGTAGCGGTGCCGAGCGACTGGTAACCCAGAGCCAGGTTGATGCCGCCGACCGAAGTCTAGAGGCTGGCTGCGCTGTAGGCGCTTTCGTTTGTCGACTTTTCTTTCACGCGGTACAGCAGGCTGGCGTTGATGCCTGCGCCATTCGCCGAGACGCTAACTGCGTCAGCGATGAAGAAGCCGCCGGTAGCCACGTTGTTCACGGTCACGGTAGCGAGGCTGCCGCCGTCCAGACGGATCAGGGCCGGCACGAAGGCGCCGTTACCGCCAACACCGGTGGTGCCATTCAGGCCAGCCAGGATGAACGGGGAGATCTGGGTACCGCTGGTCACGCCGACGGCTTCGGTCGACAGCGAGACGTCGGCAGCACGGTTGAACAGTGCGGTGCCGACGCCGCCGTTGGCACCGTAGGCGCCGGTCGAAGCGTTCAGACCGCCTTCGAGGTTGAAACCAGCCTTCAGGCCGTTGCCCAGATCTTCCGAGCCTTTCAGGCCGAACAGCGAGGTATTGCTGTTACCTGCGCCGAAGAAGTTCGTGCCGTTCGAGTTGGAAGCAACACCAACGTCCAGCGCGCCGTAAACGGTAACGCCGTTAGCCATTGCAGCGGTCGAAGCGACCAGGGCCAGTGCGGCCAGAGCAACTTGAGTCTTTTTCATCGAATAATCTCCAAAGACTTGAAGTCAATCAATGGATTGCACCTATTCCCAATGAATTTCCAAGCTTTGTCGGATACTCGACCTTCTTTTAGTCAATAAGAAAAAACTTTGATACAGCTTTGAGTATTTCTTCAGGTCAAAACCCTGTGATAACAAGCACATAAGCCCGTTTTTCATAAGTTTCTATTTCCGGTAATCATCATTTGACTTTGATACACCGAAGTTCATGGAAGCCTTTTCGCCCGCCAACGATGATTCCTATGCCAGCCGGCAAGCACGCTCGCTGCCTGTGCTGTCATCGATGTCGGCCGTGCGCGGCTATCCGAGCAAGCTTAAGATCTATCGAATTCGCGGTAGTCGCTTCTGGCAGGCGCGCTGCTACATGGGCGGCAAGATGTATGTGCGCAGTACGC
>CAZCDW010000035.1:0-17523 GCA_964497485.1 uncultured Bifidobacterium sp. | reverse complement strand
CTGGCCACGACGGCCGGCGCCGGTCTGAGCGTGCTGGCCGGTACTTTCTGGCGGCGCGTGGCGATCGCCGCCGGCTTTCCGCTGTCGCTGCTGTTGTCCGGTACCGCCGCATCAATCGCCTTGCCCGGCTGGGCCTGGCTGCTGCCCTTGGTGATCGTGGCCCTGGTCTATCCGATGAATGCATGGCGCGATGCGCCACTGTTCCCGACACCCGCACCGGCATTGCGCGACCTTCCGATCAAGGCGGCATTGCCTGCCGGCGCGTCCATCCTCGATGCCGGATGCGGTCTCGGCCATGGCTTGCGCGCGCTGCATGCCTTGTATCCGCAAGCGACCATCCATGGTGTCGAGTGGAGCTGGCCCTTGCGCATCGCCTGCGCGTTGCTGTGCCCGTGGGCTCGTATACGGCAGGGCGACATGTGGAAAGCCGACTGGTCGGCACATGACATGGTCTACCTTTTCCAGAGGCCTGAAAGCATGCCGCGTGCGATCGCAAAGGCGAAGGCAGAGCTGAAACCCGGCGCCTGGCTGGTCAGTCTGGAATTTGTCGCCGAGGACCTGAAGCCGACCGCGATGTTGAAGACGGTGGCAGACAAACCGGTATGGCTATACCGCGCACCGCTTTAAGCATCGAGAATCAGACATAGGTACCGGCGTAGGTAACGACCTGACCGCCTGAACCGATCTTGAAACGCGAGATGCCGGCCAGGCTGCGCGTATTGATGCCACCGAGGTCAAGCTGCTGCACGCCGCGCTCTTTCAGTTCATGGAATGCGCGCCACAGCAACAGATTGTGTGCATTGGTGTCGCGGCCCAGATCGTTCGACCAGCCCACGTGATAGGTGGCGGCCGTGCCGTGGATCAGGAACAGCATCGCCGCCACCTTGTCCTTGCCCTGGTCGGCGCGCATCACCAGCGCGGTCTTCGTGGTCTGTGCGCGTGCATGGATGTAGGCTTCGACGAATTCCACCGGCAGCCCATGGAAGCCGCGGCTGGCGCGCTGCGAGCGTTCCTCGTCCAGCAGCCAGCGGTACTGGCCGGGATTGGCACCGGTGCGCACGATATTCAGTCCGGCTTTTTCTGCGGCCACCAGCCGGTTGCGCCAGCGGCCCTCCATGCCTGCACGAAAATCATCGGCGCTTTGCGTGAGGTCGAGTAGCACGGTCGAATGCCCGGTCATCACGCGTGTCAGGCGTGACAGGCTGGCGTCCTCGGGGTCGCGCAGGTCCGGCGAGAAAAGCGCAAAGCGCGGCCGTGGCATTGGCAGCGTGCGCTTGAGTTCGACATAGATGCGCGCGCGATCGGCTGCCGGCACATCCTTCAGCCACAGCGGTCCGCGCGAGCACAGCGCGAAACCGATGGTCCATGCATAGCGGCGGCAGACAAATTGCGCGAGCGCGACGCGTTCGCCTTCCAGGAAAACTTCTGCGCGATGGCATTCGATGCCGAGATTTTTCAGCGCAGTGCCATATGCCCAATCCTGCTGCATGGCACCGCGCAGTGCGGCATGCGCGGCATCCCACTCGGGGAGTTCGATCTGGTTCCAGAGAATATGCATCAGGTGCGTGCGTTCGGCTGCTTATATAATCGTTGGCGACAAAGGCCCTGCATGATAAAGCGACTTTTCAAATCTTCCGCCCCCGCGCCCGTGCTCGGCTACGACATCGACAAGCCGCGCATCACTGCCGCCGGCTGGTTCCTCATCTTCATCTACCTTGCGGTACCGGCGATGCTGGTGGGCGGGCTGATCGATGTGCTGATTCAACTCTCGACCGGCAAATGCGTCGGTGTCTGGTGCCTGCTGTTCTGATTCATTCTCAATTTGGCAATGAATGGGATCTTTCATTACCAATGAAGCGCCACCTGGACGCGCCACACCGATAAACAGTAGCGTTCCCCACCGCTTTGTTTCACAATTGCAATAATATCGTTGACAAGCGTCCTTGAGTTATTGGCTCTCGTGCCGATAAACCCATCGATAGCGGGCAATTCCGGCCATTAGGCCGCAATGGCGCGCGCAACAGGAGAGGCAGATGTTTTTTTTCGTGGGATTGGCGGTCGTGTTCGGCTGCGTGTTCGGCGGCTTCATCATGGCCGGCGGCAAAATGGCGCCGATTATCAAGGCAGCGCCGATTGAAGGCTTCATCATCGTGGGCTCGGCCGTCGGTGCGCAGCTGATCGGCAACAGCCTGCTGATCTTCAAGGGCGCTTTCGGTGGCATGGCGCGCTGCATCGCCGGTCCGAAATGGAAGCCGCAGGATTATCTTGACCTGATCCTGTTGGTCGGCAAGCTGCTCAACGTGATGAAGAAAGAGGGCGCGGTCGCGCTCGAAGCGCACGTCGAGAATCCTGACTCATCCGGCATCTTTGGCGAATACCCGAAGCTGGCGAAGGATCATTCCATCGTCCACATGATCTGCGATACGCTGCGTCTGGTCGTCATTGCGCAGGGCAACCTGGATGCCGATGCCGTCGATGACGTGATGAAGAATGCGATCAAGACCCACCACCATGACGAGATGAAGTTCCAGGCGACCCTGGCCTCGATCGCGGGCTCGCTGCCGGCGCTGGGCATCGTGGCCTGCGTGCTGGGTGTGGTGAAGACCATGGGCGCGATTGACCAGCCGCCGCCGGTGCTCGGTGGCCTGATCGGTTCGGCGCTGGTGGGTACCTTCCTCGGGGTGTTCGTGGCGTACGGTGTGTTCGATCCGTTGGCCAACCGACTCGGCCAGATCATCGACGAAGATGGTCAGGTCTACAAAGTGATCAACGAGATGATCGTCAACACCCTGCGCGGCCATCCGGTGCCGCTGGTGATCGAGGCAGCGCGCGGCGTGATCTCGCACCACAACCAGCCGGGCTTTGCGGAAGTGTTCGACGGCTTGCGCGGTAAATAATCGAACCTCAAGCGAAGAAGCTTTTCTTGTGCGAAAGGCCTGCCTGATGGCAGGCCTTTTTCATTGCGACCCATCGGCCGGCAGCCAAGATCGCGACAGCAGTCCAGTTACACATGGGTCCCAGCTTTCGCTGGGACGACGGGATATACGGGCCTCCTATCTTCATCAGGCGGCGCTATTCAGAGCGAAGTCCCCAAAATCGTCATCCCAGCGAAAGCTGGGATCCATTGACTTTCGTTGCGCGCCAGCGACGTTCGCGCTTCAGTGAATCAGCCAGCCGGCAGGCCTTTTTGTTTTTATAAAAGTAATACCCAATCTGACGACCTTGTCAGGATCGATATTCTTTATTGACCAGTCATCGATTTCCATGAACACTCGACTCCGCGCAGCAAAGGTGCGGGCAAAGGGGGACGCAGCATTGCCCGTGTGGTTGACTGAATGATCCGGAGAGATTCATGGGTGACTACACCAACATGTCGGCGTACTACGACCTCATCATGACGTCGGGGTACTACGACTATGAAAAGATCGTCGAGAACATCGTCAGGGACGGCGACTTCGACAGCGTGCTGGAAATCGGCTGCGGTACCGGGCTGATACTCAAGGAACTGGTACAGAAGCGGCCTGCGGCCGACATCATGGGCGTGGACCTGACCGAGGCCATGCTCAGCATCGCATCGGAACGGCTGCAAGCCTTCCCGAACATCTCGCTGTCCCAGCAGAACGTCACCCAGATCGACCTCGACAAACAGTACGACCTTGCTTTCTCGTATGGCGGCGTCTGGTACTTCGTGATCGACGGCGACAAGGAGCCCTTCATGGTCAGCCATTTGTCCGCCGAGGACGACAATCATCGCGGGCTGGCGCGCATCGCAAACCATGTCAGCAGTGGCGGTCGCCTGATGCTGGGGATCCAGGGGCCGCACTACGACTACGAAAAGCCGGTCAAGAATGGCATGATCTATTCGCAGAAGATCATTCCCTCCGACAGCGGATTCACCAAGCATTACTTCCTCGCCGACGATGCCGACATCGTGATGGCGCAGACCATCGACTACCGCGTGTACAACTTCGACGAAGCGCTTGATCTGCTGGGCGAATACGGTTTCGCTTATGACTCGTCCAGCGGTCGTGGCTCGCACTTCATCGAATTCCGCAAGTCATGAGCCTGCCGCGGCTGTTTTTCATCGGCGTCGGGAACATGGGCAATCCCATGGCGATGCGGCTGCTGCGCGCGGGTTACGATCTGCAGGTGCATGATCTCGATCGAGCGAAAGCAGACAATCTGCTGGCAATGGGCGCGCGCTGGGCCGACAGCATTGCCGACGGCGCGCGCGAGGCCGATATCGTGATCACCTCACTGCCGGGCCCGGCACAGGTGCGCACCGTAATGCTCGGCATCGGCGGCGTGTTCGGCAGCCTGCGTCCGGGCAGTATCGTGATCGACACCTCGACCAGCGCCATGGACCTCGCGCGTGAACTCGGCGAAGCCGCCAGCCAGCGCGGCCTCGGCTATCTCGAGGCGCCGATCACCAATGCGATCGATGCGGCCGTCGAAGGACGCTTGTCCATTTTCGTCGGTGGTTCGGCCGAACTGTATGCGCAATGCCTGCCTGTCTTCAACGTATTGGGCAACAAGATCTTCCATGTCGGTCCGCATGGCAATGGCGCCACCATCAAGCTGCTGACCAACCTGCTGTGGTTCGTCAGCGCCGCAGCCATCGGCGAGGGCCTGATGCTGGGCGCAAAAGCCGGCGTGCCGTTGCAAACGGTGTGGGAGGCGATCAAGTCCAGCGCCGGTAACAGCTGGGTCGCCGAGCATGACGTGCCATCGATCTTCGCCGGCCATTACGATCCCAGTTTTTCGCTCGCACTGTGCTGCAAGGATTTGCGTCTGGTGAACGAGATTGCAGAGTCACAGGGCTATGAACTGAAGATGGGTTCCTTTGTGCGCAGCCTGTTCGAGAAAGCGATGGACACCTATGGCGAAGATGCCGCCGAGCTGCATGTCGTGCGTCTGCTGGAAGATCAGGTTGGCATGCTGCTGCGTCCACCGCATGGCGAGGTGAACGCCTGACATGAACCGCACCAAGCAAGCTGCATTGATGCGCGAGGCGCACCAGCACATGCCCCAGGGCGTGGCAGAGAACTACCGTTACTGGGGTGACGACCGCACCGTTTTCGTCAAGAGCGCGAAGGGCTGTCGGCTCACCGATGTCGATGGCAAGGAGTATGTCGACTTCCGGCTGGGCTATGGCCCCATCATCCTCGGTTATCGTGACGAGCGCGTTGATGCCGCTGTCATCGAGCAGATCACGCAGCGCGGCACCTTGTCCGGTTTTGCGACCGCGCTCGATACCGAAGTCGTCGAGCAGGTAAAGTCGATGTGCCTGAACGTCGAGAAGATGCGCTTCGCGAATTCCGGTACCGAGGCTGTGATGGGCGCCGTGCGTACTGCTCGCGGATTCACGAAGCGCGACCGTGTCGCGATCGTCGAAGGTGCGTTCCACGGTCTGTATGACGAGATGATGTGGAAGTCCGACATCGAACGCTGGGATCCGGACAGCGGCACTGCACCCGACGTGATTCCATTCGGCGGCGGCATACCCAGGCGCGCGCGCGAATTGCTCGACATCATCGTGATGAATGATGCCGCGATGCTGGAGCGCCTGTTCAAAGAGAAGGGCGAGCAACTGGCCTGCGTGGTGCTCGAGCCCATCATCGGCAATGCGGGAAGCATCTCGGCCACGCAGGAATGGCTGGGCCGGCTGCGTGCGCTGTGCACGCAATACGGCACGATCTTGATCATTGATGAAGTGAAGACCGGGTTCCGCGTCGCGAAGGGCGGCGCCCAGCAGCTGTACGGCATCATGGCCGACCTCGCGACTTATGCGAAGGCGATGGGCAATGGCTATCCGGTCGCGGGCTTTGGCGGCCGTGCCGACGTGATGGACGTGGTCGGCTCGCATCCCGGCGGTGTCGTGCATGGCGGCACCTATACCGCGAACCTGGTCGCGCTGTCGGCTGCGCATGCGACTCTGAAGATACTGGCCGAGACCGATGCGCTGGCCACCATCGACAGGGTGGGCGAGAACATCAAACAAGTGCTCGGGCGGGTGTTCACCCTAGCGGGTATCGAGCATGCTTTCGCCGGTCCGCCGGCGATGCTGGGCATCCACTTCACGCCGCAGGTGCCGACCCACTACCGCGACTGGCGCCGCACCAATAGCGACCTGTACCGCGCATTCGCCTGGCAACTGATCGACCATGGCCTGATGCTGGAGCCGGACTCGCGCGAACCCTGGTTCATCTGCGAGGCGCACCGCGACATTGACCTGGGTTGGCTGGAAGACGTCGCGACACGGTCCATCCGCAAGGCGCTTGATGAATCGCTGAGCAAGCCGGACTGAGCCAGGGCTGGCCCGGCTGCCCATCTCGGGGGCGGCAAATTTCTGCCGCTTTTCCGTCACCTTCGGCGTTTCCAAAGCTGGTCATCCGCGCTGCCGAACGCTGCAAGCGCGGGTCCGGCGCATCCCCCATGCGCCCAGATCGCCTGAATTTCCAAGGATTTCAAGGACTTGCCGGATTTCCGGCAGCCGGATTGGCACAGCTCTTGCAAATGATTATGCCGTCAATAACGATTTTCCTCGGGAGGGCAACAGCCATGAGACAGCAAGCTGAAAAGATCATCGAAGTCACCAGCCAATCCCTGGGCGTCGTCGGCCCCGCGCGCCCGGCCCAGCGTCCGCTGGTACGCCGTCCTGCGACCGACAATGTGCAGGATCTGTGGCGCCGTTACGGTTGGGTCCCGCCGACCGAAATGGGTACGAATTTCCGGGCTGCTCTGCGCACCACCGCCAACGTGTAGGGCGTAGCCTCCAAGGTGTCTCCTCCCTGTTCTTCCTGATAGAAGATTCGGGTTAGCCCGCGCGATGCGCGGGCTTTTTTCGTTTGTGCACGCTGGCCGGCCTGACTGACCTCTCGAGCTTTGTAAAAAGGGAGCCCGCAGGCTCCCCGAAGCTTCAACATCGCCGGTATGCGTCAGCGTCTGGTATCGCCCGATCAGGACGTGCGCAGCAGTGTGCGCTGGAAGGTGCTCAGCGCGGACTTCTGCGTCGAGCTCAGTGCATTCACCTGAGGCAGGGTCAGTGCTTGCAGCTGCGCGTTGGTCATCGCTTTCAGTTGCGCGGGATCGAGGCTGGGCATCTGTGTGACTGTCAGTCCTGCCAGCTGCGTGGTCGACAATGCGCGGATCTGTGTGACCGCCATCAGCTTCAGTTCGGCCGGCTTGATCCCGCCAATCTGGGTCGAGGTCAGCGCCGCCAGCTGGACTTGCGACAGGCCTTTGAGCTGGGTGTTGGTCAGCGCACCGATCTGTGTCGGCGTCAGGCGGCTGATCTGGGCCGGCGTCATTGCTGCCAGCTGCGACGGCTTCAGCCCGCTGATCGCGGTAGTCGACAGAGCTGTCACCTGCGCATTCGTCAGCTGGCGCAGCTGTGCATTGCTCAGCGAAGCGATCTGTGTGGTATTCAGTTTGCCGAGCAGGTCGCTGGTGACGCCGGCGAGGGCTGACGCATCCAGCGCCGGAATGTCATTGCTGTCCAGTGCGCCCAGTTGGGTGGTACTCAGCCTGTCGAGCTGGCTCGCGTTCATCGCCTTCAATTGCGCGGCGGTCAGCTGGCCGACCTGGGCCGAGCTCAGCGCACCCAGCTGGGTGTTGTTGAGCAGCCCGATTGACGAAGGCGGCAGCGCCGAAATTTTGGTTGCGCCGAGCGCCGTCAGCTTGTCGGCAGTCAGCGCGGTGACCTGGCTGTTGCTCAGCGCGGCGAGGCTGGCGGCGGACAGCTGGGGAATCTGATCGGTGGTGAACAGGTTCAGCGTCATGCTGCGCAATTGTATCGGCGTCAGTGCGGCCACCTGTGTGGTAGACAGGTGGCCCAGCACATTCGCGTTCAGCTGCGACAGCATGCCCGCGCTCAACGCGGCAATGGTCGTAGTGCCGAGGCTACGCACCTGTTCCGAGTTCAGCGCGGTGATCTGGGAGGCGCTCATCACGCGAGCCTGGTCTGGTGTCAGTGCGGCCAGCTGGCTGGTGGACAGCTTGGCCAATTGCGTTGCATCCATCAGCGCGAAGGTCGAGGCCGGCAGCGCGGCCAGGTCGCCGGTGTCGATCGCCTGCAATTGTGCATCAGTGAAGGCGTTGATCTGTTGCGGCGTCAGTGCGCGTATCTGAGACGAGCTCAGCGCTTTCACCTGATCTTCGGACAAGGCGGCAAGGCGGCCGATATCGAGTGCACGTACGGCGGCGGTACTGATCGCGGCAATCTGTGCGGTGCCAAGCGCAGCCAGTCCATCGCTGCTCAGCGCGCCGACCTGGTTGCCTGACAGTGCAGCGATGTCCGCGGTTTCAAGGCTGGCGATCTGCTCCGGCGACAGGCTGTTCAGCTGGTCCGGTGTCAGCGAGCGCATCTGCGCGGTGGTCAGCGCTACCAGCTGCGCGGTGCTGAAGCTGGCGAACTTCGCCGGCTGCAGGCCGGCGAGGGCTGTGGCCGACAATATTGCCACGTCACCGGTTTCGATCGCCTGCAGCTGCGATTCGCTCATGGAGTTCAATTGCTCGGGGCTCAGCGCCTTGACCTGGGCCGAGCTCAGCGCTTTGACTTGTTCATCCGACAGTGCTTGCATATGGCCGGCATTCAATGCCTTGATGGCGCCGGTACTCAGTGCCTGCAGCTGTGCGGTGGAGAATGCGGCCAGCTTGCCCGGCGACATGCCGCCAATCTGGGCCGGTGTCAGCGCGGCGACATCGACGGTCTCGAAGGCGCCGATCTGGTCGGCGCTCAGGCTGTTGAGTTGCGACGCTGTCAGCGAGCGCACCTGCGCGCTGGTGAGAGCGATGATCTGACCACTGGTCATCGAAGCGGCGAGATTGGTGGACAGCTGTGCCAGCGTCGAGGTGGCGATAGCGGCGATGTCCTGCGTCTCGATCGCCTGCATCTGGTATTCGCGAAGGCCATTCAGCTGGCTCGCGCTCAGTGCGCGCACCTGGGTCGAGGTGAGTGCCTTCATCTGGTCTTCTGACAGCGCACCGAGCTGGTTGTTCTGCATCGCCGCCACCGCGGCCGTGCCCAGCGACTGCAGCTGGGTTGAGTTCATCGCACCGATGAAGCGTCCCGACAGCTGGCTTACCTGTGTGGTCGACATCGCGGCGATGTCATTGCTGTCGATGCTGTTGATCTGTTCTTCATTCAGGCTGTCAATCTGGTCCGAGCTCAGTGCGCGGAATTGCGCGCTGGTGAGTGCGGCGATCTGTGCGTTGCCGAGTTTGCGGAACTGGTTACGGTCGAGACTGGACAGGGTGCTGCTACTGATTGCGGCGAGGTCGCCGGTCTCGATGGCTTGCAGCTGGTACTCGGCGAGACCGTTGAGTTGTTCTGCGCTGAGTGCGCGCACCTGGGTCGAACTGAGGCCGCGGATCTGGTCTTCGGTCAGACCCAGCAGCTGGTTGGTGGACAAAGCCGTGATCGCCGAGGTCGCCAGGTTGCCGATCTGCGATGCCGTAAAGGCCGGGTTGCCTTGCGCGTACAGCGCAGCCAGCTGTTGCGAGGACAGGGCGCCCACCTGTGCGTCCGTCAGCGAGCCCAGCTGCTCCTCGTTCAGCGCCAGCAGGTCGCCATTTTCGAGCGCACCAATCTGTACGACCGACAGGCTGCGCAGCTGCGCGGTCGACAGCGCACTGATCTGTTGCGGGTTCATCGCCTGCAGCTGTGTGGTGTTCAGTGCCTGCACCGCGGTCAGGCTCAGTGAATTCACCTGGTCGGCTGTCAGCGAACTGATCTGGTCGGCAGCGAGGCTGGCTACCTGTACCGAGCTGAGTCCGCCGATCTGGTCAGCATTCAGCGTTCGCAGCTGTTGCGTCTGCAGTTGACGAACCTGGGTGGTGGTCAGGCCGGCGAGCGTTTTGGCGTTCAGCGCCGACAGTTGATCTGCATTGAGCAGGCTGATCAGGCCGGTGGGCAATACCGCCAGCTGCGACGAACTCAGACCCGCCAGCGCGTCGCCGGAGATCTTGCCGAGCTGTTCGGTCGTCAGCGCCATGATGGTCGTGCTCGTCAACTTGGCGACCGATGAGGAATCCAGTGCCGCGAAATCCGAGGTCGTGACCGGCGTCGTGAACGGGGTCGTCGTCGTGGTGGTGGTGGTTGGGCTAACAGTTGCCATGGCAGGCCTCTCAGGCGTTATCGTTCAGCGAAACAGCGGGTTCATTGCTCAGGTGTTGCTGCATCAGTTCCAGCAGGCCGCACTCGACGGAGCGAGCCAGCTTATGGTTCAGTGCCCGCGACAGTGCGGGGTCGAGCTTGATCTTGTCGGGACAGCGCTCGCCGGTGGCAAAGGCGACGGCCATGTCTTCGTAATGCGCGAGGTCGCGCGCGACCATGCCACTGAGGTTGAGCGCATTCAGCAAGCTGCCGCCCATCCGCGACACCATGGTCTTGCCGCTGACGGTCAGCACCGGCAGGCCGGCCTGCAGCACGTCATTGGTGGTCGAGCCACAGTTGTACGGATAGGTATCGAGGAACAAGTCCGCCACTGACAGATAGGCGCGGTATTCCGCATGGCTGGCGCGCGGACTGAAATGAATACGAGACAGGTCTGCGCCTGCGCGTTGCGCCTGTTCGACCAGTTGTTCGCGCGCCGTCGCGTTATCGTCGATCAGCCATAGCACTGCCTGCGGCGCGCGGCGCAGGATGTTCATCCAGTGCGAGAACTGTTGCGGATTGATCTTGTAGCTGTTGCCGAAGGCAGCCATCACATAGGCGTCATCGGGCAGGCCGAATTCGGCGCGTGTCGCAAAGCGTGCCGGCGTGCCGGCGATGGCGACCGGCAGGAAGCTGCCGTCTACATACAGCGGGCGCTCGCGGAAGTGCAGGGTGCCACTGTCGGGCAGTACATGACGGTCCGCGATCACGAAATCGAACCAGGGCATGGACGTGGTGCCGATGAAGCCCAGCCAGGTGCCCTGCAGCGGCGCCGGGTGCAGCGCGAAGATGCCGGGGCGCGCGCCGTTCGACAGACCATGCAAGTCGATCAGCACATCGATCTCGTCATCGAGGATCAGTTGCGCCACCTCGCGGTCACCGAGATGGTGTATCGGGCGCAGCTGGTCGAAGGCTTTCACCAGTCTCATCCGATGCGCGCTGCCATCTTCGGGGCTGAAGTCATAGCCATAGATCTCGAAGCGCTCGCGCTCATGGCTTTCAAGGAACTCGGCCAGCAGCAGGCCGACCGCATGTACGCACAGGTCGCCGGATACATAGCCGATGCGCACACGCGGATGGCGATAACTGCGGCCTTCGCACAGGCGCTGTTCCTGCAGTGGGTAAGTACGACCGACGAAGGCATGCGCAGTCAGCAGTTGCTGTACCGGGTCGTCGCTGAGTGCCAGCATCGCCAGTGGCGAGGTCGCCATCAATTGTTCATTCGCCGACAGTCCGGGCAAGGCTTTGTAGACGGGCCACATGCAGGCCTTTTGCCGGACATGCACCCAATGCTGTATCGCGGCCGGCTGTTTCGGGTTCAGCAGCAGACTGGCTTCCAGCGCACGCTCGGCGAGCTGATAGCGTTTGTGATTCTCGTGCACGCGGCCGATATGGTTCAGTGCCATCGTCAGCAGCGCGGTGTCGTTGTTCTCGTTCAGGTAGCGCTGCGCGGCCAGCGTACCCCAGGTCTGCAGTGCGAGGTCGACATGGCCGGCACTCTCATGCGCGAGACCGAGGTTGATCACGGCCTGGCCGAAGCCGGCGCAGGCATTCAGGCAAGCCTGGTAAGCAGCGATCGCACCGGGCAGGTCGCCTTCGGATTGCAGCAGCGAGCCCAGGTTGAACAGCGCGAGATGGCGCAGCGGATGCTCGGAGCCATTCACCCAGCCGAAGTAGAGGCCGATCGCGTCATCGGTACGGCCGGCTGCGCGCAGCTCGTCGGCGCGCGCGAACAGCTGCTCGAGCGGCATCGTCTGGCCAAGCGCAGGGCCGGCGGTGGCCGACGTTTCGGCGCAGGCCGCAGCCCGGGCAGCAGCGCGGGTTCCGGCTGGCTTGCCTTTCCAAACCTCGATCGGTAGCTCTCTTGCTCCCATAGGTCGCGAGGGACGCAGTGCGTCCGAATAATGATAGATACTTGCGCAAAAGCAACCTGTGTGCCAATCCTTGAAAACCTATGTAAATCAATAATTTATGACGTCATTACAGTCGCTGATGACGACGTTGAAGCTTATAAAAAAAGAATTTATGTCGGTAAAGCGACTGCTCCCGGACTGGCTTTGCCGGCTGGCTTCCGTCAGAGAACTGTCAGCCCTGGCTGGCATAGTGACAGTTGCCTTAATGCAATATTCCTTATCCGTTTGGTAATTTTTCCCCTGGAAGGCCGGTCGCCATGTCCGCACATCACCATCCCCCGGAGCACGCCCACAAGAACCTCGCGATGCTGGTCGTCGGCGCCATAGGCGTGGTGTTCGGGGACATCGGCACCTCGCCCCTGTACGCGCTGAAGGTCGCGGTCGAAGCGGCCGAGGGAACCGGTGCTGCAGCCGGCGCGAGCCTTCAGCCGGCGGTATTCGGCATCCTGTCGCTGATCACCTGGGCCTTGCTGATCGTCGTCACGCTGAAGTACGTGATGATCATCATGCGTGCCGACAACCATGGCGAGGGCGGTGTGTTCGCGCTGACCGCGCTGGTACTGGGCAAGATCGGCAACAAGACATCGCTGAAGTGGCTGCCCATTATTGCCGGTGCGCTGGGTGCAGCGCTGTTCTTCGGTGACTCGATGATCACGCCGGCGATTTCGGTGCTGTCCGCCGTCGAAGGCCTGAAGATCATTGCGCCCACGCTGGATCAATGGGTCATACCGATCGCATTGGTGTTGATCTCGGCGCTGTTCGCAGTCGAGCGCTTCGGCACCGGCAAGGTCGGTGTCGTGTTCGGCCCCATCATGCTGGTGTGGTTCCTGTCGCTGGGCTTGCTGGGCTTGATGCAGGTGGTGCAGAACCCGGCCATCTTTGCCGCACTGAACCCGATGATCGGGGTGACGTTCATGCTCGAGCACAAGCTCGTAGCCGTCGGCATCCTCGGTGCGGTGGTGCTGTCGGTCACCGGCGGCGAGGCCTTGTATGCCGACATGGGGCACTTCGGCCGCCAGCCGATTCAGCGCGCATGGCTGATCGTGGTGTTCCCGGCGCTGCTGCTGAATTATTTCGGCCAGGGCGCGCTGCTGATCAGCGATCCGTCCGCGCTCGACAATCCTTTCTATCGCCTCGCACCGGCATGGGCCTTGGTGCCACTGCTGGTACTGGCCTTCATGGCCACCATCATCGCGTCGCAGGCCGTGATCTCGGGTGCGTTCTCGATCGCCAACCAGGCGGTGCAGCTCGGTTACATCCCGCGCCTGCGCATCCGCCATACCTCGGCCGACGAGATCGGACAGGTCTATGTGTCCAAGATCAATATCGTACTGTTCGTCGGCGTCGTGGTGCTGGTGCTGTCCTTCCGCAGTTCCGAGAGCCTGGCGTCGGCCTACGGTATCTCGGTGACGGGTGCGATGGCGATCGACACGCTGCTGGCCGCCTATGTGATGACGGTGATCCGCGGCTGGAGCAAGGCCTTGTTCCTGCCGCTGTTTGCGGCGCTGTTCCTGATCGACATCGGCTTCCTCGGCGCAAACCTGTTCAAGTTCTTTGAAGGTGGCTGGCTGCCGGTGGCCGTGGCCTCTTTCGCATTGTTGTTGATGCTGGCCTGGATCAGCGGCCGTGACCGCCTGCTGGCGGCCCGTTGGCGCAATGCGGTGCCGATCGACCAGTTCCTCGCACGCTTGAATACCGAGAGCGTGGCGCGCGTGCCGGGCACGGGCATCTTCATGGTGCCGCTGGACGAGATCGCGCCAATGGCCTTGCTGCACAACCTGAAGCACAACAAGGTGCTGCACGAGCGCGTGCTGCTGATGCGCACCCAGGTCGAGGACATACCCTATGTGCCCGACCTCGAGCGAGTCGATGTGCGCCATCTGCCGCATAACTTCCACCAGGTGGTCGTGCGCTACGGCTTCATGGAAGAGCCGAACATTCCGCGCGCGCTGGCGCTGCTGCGTGCACGCGAGTTCCACTTCAGCCTGCTCGAGATCTCTTTCTTCGTCGGCAAGGAAAAGGTCGTGTCGCGCGGTGCCGCATCCTGGTTCCTGGGCCTGTTCATCATGATGCACCGGATGATGCTGGGCGCCACCGAGTACTTCAAGATACCGACCGATCATGCGGTCGAATTGGGCGGCCATGTCGAGATCTGAGGCGCGCAGAACGGCAGGCAGCAGTCCTGTGGCGTGTCCTGCCGCCGCGTCACTTTTCCGCTACCATGCTCGCAGCGATGTTGCTGTGATCAACAGGGAGAAGGACGCATGAAAGCCCGTCAGATACTGAATGCCTTGCTGGCCTCGGCCTGCCTGCTGATGGCAGGCCACAGCCAGGCACACGATAACGGCCCCGGGGTCGATTTCATCCAGCCCAAGAATGGCGACACCGTCGCGCAGACCTTCGTCGTGAAGTTCGCGGTCAAGGGCATGAAGGTCGCGCCTGCCGGCGACATGACAGCCGACACCGGCCACCATCACCTGCTGATCGATACGCCCGACATCGCCGAGGGCGAAGTGATCCCGATGAATGAAGGGCATCGCCACTTCGGCAAGGGCCAGACCGAGACCGAGATCACGCTGCCGCCCGGCCGGCACCGGCTGACGATGCAGTTCGCGGACGGCGCGCACCGTTCCTACGGCCCGCAATTCCGCAAGACCATCGAGGTCAACGTCAAATAAGCCCAGGTCGCCTCGTGCCTGACCTGTCGCGCCGGCGCTTCCTCGCCACCACCGGCAGCCTGGCAGCCGCAGCACTGCTGGGTTCGGCCGGCTGCGCGACGCCGCGCGTGCCCGGCGTGGCCGTGGCCGACCATGACTGGATCGATGCGGCGCGCTCGCGCGCAGTGCCGGTCCGGCTTTACCTGCCGTCGGGCACGCCGACGGCGTCGCTGCCGCTGCTGGTTTTCTCGCACGGTATCGGCGGGTCGCGCGAGGGCTACAGTTACCTCGGCAGCTATCTGGCCAGCGAGGGCATCGCTTCACTGCATGTGCAGCATGTCGGCAGCGACCGCCGTCTGTGGTGGCAGGGCGCGCCGTTCAACGTGGTCGACAGGCTGCGCCGCGCGGCGATGGAGGCCGAGGCGAGGGCGCGTGTCGACGACGTTCGCTTTGCGCTCGACCATGTGCTGGGCGGCGCTTATCGCAGCCTGCTCGACGAGCAGCGCGTGTTCGCAGCCGGCCACTCGTACGGCGCGAACACCACCTTGCTGCTGGCCGGCGCGCGCATCGAGCGCGAGGGGCGAGCGCTGCAGCTGCGCGATGAGCGCGTGGGCGCGATCATGCTGATCTCGGCGCCGCCGTTCTACGGCGAACCGGATCCGCACGACATCTTGTTGCCGGTATCGGTGCCCAGTCTGCATGTGACGGCGACCGATGACGTGATCCGCATCCCCGGCTATTACAGCGATGTCCGCGACCGGCTCTCGATCTTCGACATGATAGGCAGCCGCCGCAAGGCGCTGGCCGTCTTTGACGGCGGCTCGCACAGTGTCTTCACCGATCGCAGCCTGACCGGTGGTCTGGTGCGTAACGGCGAGCTCAAGCGTGCGACCCGTGAATTACTGCTGGCCTTCCTGCGCGAGCAGTGCGAGACCGACCGGCAGGCGATCGAGGCGTGGCGGGTGCGGCACCAGTCACTGCTGGTGCGCTTCGAGGCCTGAGCGAAGGCTGCCGCCGCAGTGCGGCCGCTGCGGCGAGCAGCCTGCATCACAACAGCGGCTAAAAGGTGGAGCAAGGACGGCGCAAGGGCCGCTGGAAATCAGTAGGTCTTCAGGAAGTACAGCACGGTGAGCACCGCGCCGACCACGATCACGAGACGCTTCAGCCACAGGTTGGGCAGCTTGCGCGCAAATACGGCGCCGAAGTGTCCGCCGATCGCGGCTGTCACCAGTGCCACCAGCGTATGCGGCCAGCTGATCGCACCTGCGATCACGAACGTGAGGGCGGCCACGGTGTAATTCATCGCCGAGGTCATGTTCTTCAGCGCGTTGATCTCCTGCACATCCTCGAAGCCCTGTATCGACAGCGCAGCCAGCGTCAGTATGCCCATGCCGGCGCCGAAGAAGCCGCCATAGATCGCCACGATCAGCTGGAACAGCGCGCCGCCCTTGCTGCCGGGTTTGTCCGACGGAGCCATCTTCATGTGCCGCTTCATCCAGCCGATCAGCTTGCTGACCTGCGGCGCGAACGCGAACAGCGTGGTCGCCACCAGCAGCAGCCAGGGCACCAGCCTCGAGAAGGTTTCATTCGACACGGCAAGCAGCAGCAGGCCGCCGGCCAGTCCACCCAGCACCGACAGCACCGCCAGCAGCGCGGCCCAGCGGCCGTGGCGCATCGCCTCGCGCCGGTAAGCCCAGGCACTGGAGATCGATGCTGGCCACAGCGCCACGGTGTTGCTGGCATTGGCCATCACCGGTGGCACGCCGGCCGCCAGCATCGCAGGGAAAGAGAAGAAGGTGCCGCCGCCAGCCATCGCATTCATCGCGCCGGCTGCAAACGCACCCGCGCCGACCAGCAGCGCATCAGTCAGTAACATGGGAACTCAGGCAGGGAAGGGCCCGTCACGGGCAAAGTCATTCGTCGTCGCTGTCCTTGAACAGCAGCGAGATCAGGTAGATCGCCCCGATCGACAGGGCGGCCACGACAGTCATGACGATGGGGATCAAGTAAGGATTTTCCATAAGCGGCAAAACGTCTTACCGATGTTGGCGTTGATCTTTGATTGTACACAAAGAAAATCGCCGGCGCCTGCGCATGTCAAAAGAGCATGCACGGGCACCGGCGAGCGGCGCAAGTAGCAGCGCGTGGCTCAGCGCCCCAGGTCCTTGGCCGATGTGCCGCCTATGCCCCAGTTGGTGTTCGGGACTTCGGAGATCAGGATGCGGATGGTTTCCTTCGGTGCACCGACGGCTTCGTGCAGCGCCTGCGTGACTTTCTCGATTACGGCACGTTTCTGTTCTTCGGTACGGCCCTGGATCATGTGGATCTGTGCGAACGGCATGGGTTCTCCTGGTATGTAGTTGGGCCGGCTGCCGCGCGGGCAGCCGGATTGATGCGCGGACGGACGGTGGCCTGGATTACGCGGCCTTCGCCGCCTTGTTCTGCCGCTCGCGCGCCATGGTCAGCGCGGTGTCTTCGATCATGTCTTCCTGGCCGCCGACCATCTTGCGGCGGCCGAGCTCGATCAGCAGCTCGCGCGCCGGGATGCCGTACTTGGCTTCGGCACGCTTGGCGAACAGCAGGAAGGAACCATAGACGCCCGCATAACCGAGGGTCAGTGCATCGCGGTCGATACGGATCGGGAAGTCGATGATCGGGATCACCTGCTCTTCGGCCACGTCCTGGATCTTCCACACATCGACACCGGTATCGACACCCATGCGGTCCAGCACGGCGACCAGCACTTCCATCGGCGTATTGCCGGCACCGGCGCCCAGGCCCGCAGCCGCCGCATCAA
>CAZCDW010000034.1:6535-17706 GCA_964497485.1 uncultured Bifidobacterium sp. | reverse complement strand
CTGGGGCATGCCAGTGGCCGACAAGTCGGTCTGGTTCGGCATCCTGGCGCTGATGGTGGTCGAGATCGGCCTTGTGCATCCGCCGGTCGGTATGAACATCTACATCATCAACCGTCTCGCGAAGGATGTGCCGGTGATGGAGACCTTCAAGGGCGTGTTGCCCTTCCTGGCTTCCGATTTGCTGCGCATCCTGCTGCTGGTATTCTTCCCCGTGATCTCGCTGTACCTGGTGCACACCTTTGGCGCCTGAACCCATTCATCTCTGAGAGGACGCAACGATGGCAATACGCATGCTTCGCCAGTTCACCTTGCTGGCCATGGGGGCGCTGGCGCTCGCCGGTGGGACGGCATCGGCCCAGACCGTCACGCTGAAGGTGCATCACTTCCTGCCGCCAGGGTCGACTGCGCACCAGAATTTCATGGTGCCCTGGTGCGACAAGATCGCAAAAGATTCGGGCGGCAAGCTCAAGTGCCAGATTTATCCGGCGATGCAGCTGGGCGGCACGCCGCAGCAACTGTTCGACCAGGTGAAGGATGGCGTGGCCGACATCGTCTGGACCGTGCCCGGTTATCAGGCCGGCCGTTTCCCGGTATCCGAAGCATTCGAATTGCCTTTCATGGTGTTTGATTCGGAGCGCGCCAGCCGCGGGCTGTGGCATTACGCGACCAAGAATGCGATGGCCGAATACAAGGGCGTCAAGCCCATTCTGTTCCATGTGCATGATGGTTCGCTGCTGCACACGACCAAGAAGCAGGTGAAGACGCTCGACGACTTCCGCGGCCTGAAGGTGCGGGCGCCGACGCGGCAGGGCACCAAGATGGTCACGGCACTCGGTGCGACCCCGGTCCCGATGCCGCTGCCACAGGCAGCCGAGGCCATGTCCAAGGGCGTGATCGATGGTGCGCTGATCCCATGGGAGGTGGTGCCGTCGATGAAATTCGAAGAGATCACGAAGTTCCATACCGAATCGCCGGCTGGCTTTCCTCAGATGCTGAACACGGTCTTCCTGTTCGGTATGAACCAGGCAAAGTACGACAGCCTGCCGGCTGATCTGAAGAAGGTGATCGACGCCAATAGCGGCCCCGAGAAATCCGCATGGGTCGGCAAAGTGTTCGCCGATGATGCCGCGCCGGGTCGCAAGTCTGCCGAGGCAAGGAAGAACACCTTCTACACCTTGCCCGAAGCCGAAGCCCAGCGCTGGATCGCTGCGACAGCGAAGCTGGCAGATGAATGGGTGGCCGACATGAAGGCCAAGGGCTTTGACGGCAAGCGCCTGCTCGACGAGGCGAAGGCTGCCTGCAAGTAATCAGCCCGGTTGCTTGCAACAGGGAATCAGATTCCCGCAAGAGCACCCTTTATCGGTAATGCCAGTCACTTAAGCGTTAAAACTGCCGGTGCGCAATGAAAGTCCGTGGATCCCAGCTTTCGCTGGGATGACGATTTTGGGGACTTCCCACCGAATACCGTCGTCCCAGCGAAAGCTGGGACCCATGTGCCACGGAGCTGCTGGCAGCATTCGGCTTAACTGACCGGCATTACCCTTTATCGGGTGCTTTTTTTTCGTCTGTCCGATGTTGTCTTTTGCGCCGCAAGCCGGATTTTTCAGGGTTTTGCAGGCACGTCGGCCGAATATTCCAAGTGATTGATTTGTAACCAGAAATCACGCTGTGAATACTCGTTTTATTTTCAAATAAATAAGGTTTACGTATTTTTCAGGGTTAGCAGACAAATATTTTTCATGAAACCCTTGAAAATGTTGCCCCGATGACATATAAATTAGCATTCGAGTAATTGCTCGTGGGTAATTGTTCTAAAAATAAAGACCATAATCGCTCACACTAACTCCTGGGGAGACAGACGTGATGGACAAACATCCTCTGGTATCGCAAGAAGGTTACGATCCGAATCGACTTCTTGATGCATTGATCCAGAAGCTGAACTTGAAGAATGATGCAGCGCTGTCGCGGGCACTGGAAGTGCGTCCGCCGGTCATCAGCAAGATTCGCCACCGCACCTTGCCGGTCGGCGCTTCGCTGCTGATTCGCATGCATGAAGTGACTGATCTCAGCATTCGTGAACTGCGTGAGCTGATGGGCGATCGCCGCAAGCGTATGCGCATGAGCGAAGTCGACGGCAAGCCAAGAAAGTCGGAAGACGACATCGAGTAAGTCGCTCGTCTTGCAGGTGCGACCTGCGCCGGCGATCAGCCGCGCAGGTTTGCGCCTATGACGGTTGTCATCAGCACCAGCACCACGACGATCGTCAGCCGCTTGCGCAGATCGAGCAGCCACTCAGGCATGCCGTACGCCGGGTAGAGTTGCTGGTCGACTTTGAGCGCGGCAACGAAGCCCGCCATCAATACGGCAAACCCGAAGCCACCGAACAGCGTCGCGCTCCATGCGATCAGCGACGGTGTCACTCCCCACATCAGCGCCTTCTTCGTGTCGACTGCCGACAGCTCGGTGCTCAGCATGCCTGCACCCCAGTGAATACCGCCGAGGAAGGACAGGATCACGATGCCATAGGCCAGCTGGCCCTTGACGAAGTCCTGCAGCCACGACACGTCGGCAAACCAGACCCCGAACAGCATGAAGATGAAAGGCAGCAGCCCCGCATAGCCGAGCTGGTGCGACAGGCGCTTGTTAAGAAAATGCGGGTTCATGCGGCAATGGAGATAGTGACAACCGCCATTGTACGAAATCAGGCTGTCGCTTGTCCGGCAATGAAACGGCGCACCGCATCAATCACGGCCTGCGGCTGATCGCGGTGCGGCGAATGTCCGCAGCCCGGCAATGACAGCACCTCGGTATTCGGCAGCCGATCGTGTATGCCCAGCACCTGTCGCATCGTGCCGTACTCGTCAGCCTCGCCCTGAATGGCCAGCAGAGGGCAGCGTATCGCGTCCAGCTCGCTTTCGATGTTCCAGTCCCGGAAAGCGGGCGCCAGCCAGATATCGTTCCACCCGTAGAACGCCGAGTCCACGTCATCGTGATGGCGGGACAAGCGCTCGCGCAAGCCCTGCGTTTCATAGGCCACGCGTGCCTGTGCGATGCTGGTGACGCTGAGTTCCTCGACAAAGATATGCGGCGCGAGCACCACAGCGCCGCGCAAACTGTCCGGAAACATCGCTGCATACAGCAAAGCGATCGAGCCGCCATCGCTGTGGCCGAACAGCCAGGGGCGATGGATGCCGAGTGCATCGAACAGCGCTGGCAAGACTTCGCGCGCCTGCCTATGCATGAAGTCGGGCGCCCAGTGTTCGTCTGCCTCACGCGGCGTGGAGCGACCATAACCGGGGCGTGACCATACCAGCCCGCGCAGGCCGAGTGCCGTGCACAGCGTATCGGGGAAATCCTTCCACAAGGACACCGAGCCCAGTCCTTCGTGCAGGAACACCATGACCGGCGCAGACGCGTCTGCATTGCCCGTCCAGCGGTATTCGATCCGGATGTCGCGCTGTTGCCAGCGCAGTGGCAGCAGTTCAGTGCGCATCCTGCTCGCGCAATTTGAAGCGCTGTATCTTGCCGGTCGCTGTCTTCGGCAGCTCGGTCGTGAAATGAATTTCGCGCGGATATTTGTGCGGCGTCAGCCGGGTCTTCACGAAGGCCTTCAGGTCGGCCTCGACCTCGGCACTTGCATGGTGCCCCTGGCGCAGCACCACATAGGCGACGGTCTTGGTCAGGCCCTGCGCATCTGCCTTGCCGACCACCGCGCATTCCAGCACGGCGTCATGGCCCATCAAGGCCGATTCGACTTCGATCGGCGATACATACTGGCCGCTGACCTTCAGCATGTCGTCACTGCGGCCGGCATAGGTGTAGTAGCCATCGCTGTCGCGCACATACTTGTCGCCGCTCTTGACCCACGCGCCCTGAAAAGTCGCGATGGTTTTTTCTCGGTTGGTCCAGTACAGGTGCGCCGCGCTCGGTCCCTGTATGTACAGATCACCGACTTCACCGTCGGGTACCGGGCGGCCCAGTTCATCACGCAGCTCTACGTCATACCCCGGCACGGGCTGGCCAGTACTACCGTAACGTACGTTGCCGCTGCGGTTGGACAGGAAAATGTGCAGCATCTCGGTCGAACCAAGGCCGTCGAGGATCTCGCAACCGGCATGCGCGGTGAATTTTTCACCGACCTCACGCGGCAATGCTTCGCCGGCCGACGTGCAAACGCGCAGCTTCAGCTGTTCACGCGCAGGCAGCTTGGCGGACGCCAGCATCGCGACATACAGCGTCGGCACGCCATAGAAGATCGTCGGCTGTGCATCGATGAGTTTTTTGAACACGGCATCCGGCGTCGGGCGCTCGGCCATCAGGATCACGCTGGCACCGACCGATAACGGGAAGGTCAATGCATTGCCGAGCCCATAGGCAAAAAACAGCTTCGCCGCCGAGAACACGACATCGTCTTCGCGGATGCCGAGTATCGGCTTGCCATACAGTTCGGCCGTCCAGTACAGATTGGCGTGCGTATGCACCGTGCCTTTCGGCTGGCCAGTGGAGCCGCTCGAATACAGCCAGAATGCAAACTGGTCGGCATGGGTGTCGGCCGCATCAGGCAGCGGGTCGTGCGCGAGCAGCGCATCAAAGGGCTTGCCTGCATCGCCCGCGGCACCGGAGACGAACAAGGGCACCGCGCGCTGCGTCTGCGACAGGGCTTGCTGCACGGTCGGCAACAGCAGGTCTGACACGACAATCAGTTTCGCATCGCAATGCGCGAGCATGTACGCATAGTTCTCGGCCGGCAGCAGCGTGTTTACGGGTACCGGCACTACGCCGGCATACAAGGCGCCGAGAAAGGCAACAGGCAGGTCGATGGTATCCAGCATCACGAGCAGCACGCGCTGCTCGGGCTGTATGCCTTGCTGCAGCAGGCCGGCGGCGAAACGCCGCACGCGCTGGTCCAGCTCGCCATAGCTGAGTTCGTTCTTGTCGTCGCGATACGCGAGCTTGCCGTGCCGGCCGCTGTTGACGGCCAGGATGTGGCGAGCGAAGTTGAAGCGCGCCGGCGGCGGCTTGCGCTCTGAGTGCATGTGGTCTCCTCCTGCGGCAGCGTTTTTGTTTTTGGTGCTGCTGCCGTCACTATGTCATTCGGCGCCGCATGCGGGCGCCTTTGCCACTTGCCGGTCTGACGCCGGCTTCGTGGGCTGATACAAGTCGTTGTTCAGTAGCTGAGCGCCGTGCTGCCTTGCTTCGCCATCTCGATCGCAGCAGCCGGTCCCTGGATCGCGCTCTTGCGATGGTAGAAGCCCAGAGCGCGCAGTCCACCGAGTTCTTCGCCGCCACCGGCACGGCCGGGGCCGCCATGGATGGATGCTGGCATCACATTGCCGTGGCCGGTCTGCGTCTTGCCCACTTCCGGGCTGACCAGGTGCACACGCCCATGCGAGCTCGCCAGTTCATTCGCGCAGCAGGCCAGCAGTGCGTTGTCGGCGCTGTACACCGATGCCACCAGCGAACCGAGACCGCGATGCGCGATCTCCATGGCATGGGCGGTGTCGCGGTAGCCGATCAACGAAGATACAGGACCGAATACTTCATGGTTGTGTACCAGCGTCGCGGCATCGGCATCGCGCACGCCGAGCAGGGTCGGAGCGACGCAGGCCGATTTGTCATCGGCATCCAGCAGCGGTTGCGCGCTGCCGTCGAACAGCACACTGGATTCGCCTTTCAGCAGCGCGAGGCCGTGCTGCACACTGTCAAATTGCTCGCGGCTCACCAGCGACCCCATCGCCACTTCGGCGTTGCGCGGGTTGCCAACGCGGATCGCTGCAAGCTTCGCGGCTGCTGCTTCACCCACGGCATGCATCAGAGCCTTGGGCACCAGCGCACGGCGCGGTGCGGTGCAGCGCTGGCCGCTCTTGATCGTCATGTCGCGTACGAGGTTATCGACGTAAAGGTCGAAGACTTCTGACCCCGGCTGTGCATCATCGCCGAGGATGGATACATTCAGGCTGTCGGCCTCGATATTGGCTCGTACCGAATCACGCGCGATGGCCGGATGGCTGCGTATCGTCGCCGCCGTCTCCGCCGAGCCGGTGAAAGACAGCACGTCGAATGGCGTCAGCGCATCCAGCAGGCCGGCCGAGCTGCCGCAGACGATCGACAGCGCGCCGGGCGGCAGGATGCCGGCATCGACCACGTCCTTCACCATCTGGTGCGTGAGCCACGCGGTCACGGTTGCCGGCTTGACGACGACCGGCACGCCTGACAGCAGCGCCGGGCCGGCTTTTTCCCACAGGCCCCAGCTCGGGAAATTGAACGCATTGATGAACAGCGCGAGGCCGCGGATCGGCACCATCAGGTGCTGCGACTGGAACAATTGGTCCTTCGACATGATGGCTGCCGCACCATCGGTCAGCGTCCGTGCATCACCGAGCGCAGCGCCCAGCTTGGCGTAGAAGCCCAGCGTGAAGATGCCGCCGTCGACATCGACCCCGGAGTCAGCCTTGGTGGTGCCGGAGTTGGCCAGCGAGATGGCGTAGTACGCATCGCGCTTCGTTTGCAGCAGCTTCACGATGTCGGACATCATTGCCGCGCGTTGCGCGTAGCTCATCGCCTGCAGCGCCTTCGCGCCTTCGGTGCGCGCGAACGCGAAGCCTTCCTTCAGTCCTTGCGCGGCGCCGCCGGTGGCGGCCAGGGTTTCACCGGTGACCGGGTCGAGCAGGGTGTGGACAGCGCTGCCGCCTTGTTGCCATTGGCCGCCGAGGTAATTGTTCAGGAAAGTCGTCATGGGGGTTCCCGTGGTGAGGCAGCGCTTACGCCGCTGCCTTGGTGAATTCGATCGCGCCTTGCGGCAACAGGTAAAGCACCAGCGCACGTCCGCCGGTAACGGTCGGCTTGTGCGCGCTGCCCGGGCCGTACACGCACCAGCCAGCCGGATGGCCATCGAAGCGCGCGCCTTCGGTCAGCGGCATGATCAGGTCGATCTCGCCTTCAGGATGCACATGATGCGGGCCGACCACATTGTCCATGTCGACCACATCGACTGAAAAGCCATGCGTATCAGGCAAGGGCTTGATCACCCGCCCGTAACGGATGCCGCCGCCTTCATGTTTGCACATCCAGCCGTCGGCAATGCCAGCTTGGCACGCATCGAAGATCTGCCGGTAAAGCGAACTGCTTGCGCCATGCTTGCTGTTGAGATGATCAGCCAGTGTCGCATCAAGCGGACGGCCGGCGATCTCGGCGGTCAGCCCGGCGATGAGCTGCTGGAATTCGGGTTGCCCCATCGGATGGTCTCCTCGCCCCTTGATTTGTTTTGTTCATTGTGGGGCATGAATTTATAATGCATCTGCCACCGATGGTAAATGCAATATGTTGCGTGCGTCAAGAAAGCTTCGCCGGAAAACTCAGCCCATGTCCACCACCAACGATACCGACAAGGATCCTTTCCTCGCCGCGCTCGGCGAGCGCGTCCGACTGCTGCGCGCGCGCCGCGGGCTGACGCGCAAGACACTGGCCCAGCTGGCCGATGTGTCGGAGCGCCATGTGGCGAATGTCGAGTCCGGCGTCGGCAATGCGTCGATACAGTTCCTGCGCCAGCTGTGCGGCGTCCTGAATTGCTCGCTGGCCGAGATGACTGGCGACGAGACCGCCTCATCGCCGGACTGGCTGATGATCCGCGAGATACTGCGCGGTCGCAGCGACGAAGAGCTCGCAAAGGCGAGGGCGGTGCTGGGCGACCTGTTTGCATCGACCACCAGCGAAGCCAGCCGACGGCAGCGCATTGCACTGATCGGCTTGCGCGGCGCCGGCAAGTCCAGCCTCGGCAGCATGCTGGCCGCCAAGCTTGGCGTGCCCTTCATCGAGCTGTCGCAGCAGGTCGAGCAGCTGGCCGGCTGCAGCATTGCCGAGATCCATGCGCTGTACGGGCAGGCGGCCTACCGTCGCTATGAGCAGCGCGCGCTGGAGGAAGTAATCCATCAGCATCCGCGCGTCGTGATCGCGACGCCGGGCGGCATCGTGTCCGAGCCCGCCACCTTCAATCTGCTGCTGTCGCACTGCTACACGGTATGGCTGAAGGCTTCGCCGGAAGACCACATGAGCCGCGTGCTCGCGCAGGGCGACCGGCGACCGATGGCGGGCAATCGCGAAGCGATGGATGACCTCAAGCGCATCCTGGACAGCCGCGCGCAGTTCTACTCGAAGGCAGACCAGACGGTCGACACCACTGACATGAGCGCCGACCTCGCGTTCGGCCACCTGCAGCAACTGGTCGGACACTGACAGCCCGCGGCTCGTGCTTCAGCGTCGCCCCCCGATCCGGATCAGCGCTTCGCGCTGACCGGCCGCAGGTCCTTCGGTGCATGGAAGTGATCGCCGTGATGACCGTCCAGTGCAATGAATCCGCCCACCGGCACCAGTCCGAAGCGGGTCGCCTGCGGATTTGCAGCCACCGCGGTTGATAGGTCTGTCGCCGCCTGGAATGGCTCCTCATCGCCAAGCTGGAAGGTGCCCCAATGGACGCCGAATGCGCTCGACGATTGCAGCAGATGATGCGCATGCAGCGCATCCTCCGGATCCAGATGCTCGAAGCGCATCAGCCGGCGCGGCTCGTACGCACCAATCGGCAGCGCGGCCACATCGATGGGTCCGACCCGCTGTCGTATGTCCGAGAACAGTTTGGCGACGAAGGCGGTATCACCGGGAAAATACAGCTGCCTGCCCGCGTGCCGTATCACCCAGCCACCCCACAGGCTGCTGTTCTTGTGAAAGGCCGAGCGGCCACTGTTGTGCTGCGCCGGCACGAACTGGAAGTCGGTATCGCCGACGCGTGCCTCATGCCACCAGTTGAACTCCCGTGCGCGCGTGCCGACCTGGCTCGCGAACCAAGTGCCCATACCGGTGCCCGCAAAGAAGGCCGGCGCGCCACCGGCTTGCTGCGCCAGTGCCTTCACCGTGTTCAGGTCCAGATGGTCGAAGTGGTCATGCGAGATCAGCACCACATCGATATGTGGCAGCTCGCCTTCAGCAAAGGGCAGCGGTGTCAGTCGCGCCGGGCCCAGTCCCTGTATCGGCCCGGCCGTGTTCGAGAACACCGGATCCACCAGCACCCACAGATCGCCAGCCCGCACCAGCAGTGACGCATGACCGAGCCAGGCCACCGCAAACTCGCTGCGCTGCATGGCCGCGAGCTCGAGTGGTATCGTGGGCGGGACGTCGGTCTGCGCGAGGTCGCGCGTGATTTGCACCCATGCGCGCCGGAAGAAATAGGTCCACGGCACGCGCTCGCCATTGTCTTCGGCCACGGTGTACGGATTGCTGAAGCGCTGCGCTGGTTCAAGGCCCGCCTGCGACCCGCGCGTGACCAGCCATGCGCACGAACCGAGCGCCGTCAGTGCTGCCAGCGCGGCGATGCTCAAGATGATTTTTGTCGTGTTCATGATGCGACCCTTGGCTCGACCGGCGCAGGCTGTGGCGCCGGACGCGCTTCCAGCCCCAGCCATGCGACATACAGCGCCGGTACGAAGACCAGGGTGAGCGCCGTTGCCACGATCAGGCCACCCATGATCGCGATGGCCATCGGGCCCCAGAACACACTGGTAGACAAGGGCACCATCGCCAGCACCGCAGCGGCCGCGGTCAGTACCACGGGCCGTGATCGCCGCACCGTGGCCTCGGTGACAGCAGTCAGCACCGGCGAACCTGCGCGAACCTCCTCGTCGATCTGTTCGACCAGAATCACCGAATTACGCATGATCATGCCACCCAGTGCGATCACCCCCAGCAGCGCGACAAAGCCGAATGGCGCGCCGAACAGCAGAAGCGCAGGCACGACGCCGATCAGTCCGAGCGGCGCCGTCAGGAACACCATCAGCATCCGCGAGAAGCTTTGCAGTTGTATCATCAGGAACAGCAGCATCACCGCAAACATCAGCGGGAAGACCGCGAACAGCGCCTTGTTCGACTTGTCGCTCTCCTCGATTGCGCCGCCCTGTTCGATCCGGTATCCCGCTGGCAGTGCCTGTATGACTTCCTGCAGCGACGGCCACAGCTTGGTACTTGCATACGGGCCCTGTACGCCATCCATCACATCGCTGCGCACGGTCAGGGCCATGTCGCGGTTGCGGCGCCACAGCACCGGTTCCTCGAACACGGGCACCAGCGTCGCCACCTGCGACAGCGTCACCACGGTGCCCTGGCGTGTGAACAGGTGCAGGTTGCCCAGCTGCTCGATCGACAGTCGCTCGCTGGCCTCGGATCGCAGCACCACATCGACCAGCTCTTCGCCGCGCCGCACCTGGGTCACCGGGATGCCCGACAGCGCAATCTGCGCCATCGTCGACACGTCGGCACTCGACAGCCCGAGTACCCTGGCCTTGTCCTGATCGACCTTCACGCGTATCGAGCGCACTTTCTCGTTCCAGTCGAGCTGCGTGTCGCGCACCAGCGAACTTTGCCTGACGATGTCGCGCACCTGATAGGCGATCTCGCGCACCTTGCCCGGGTCAGGGCCGATGATCCTGAACTGAACCGGAAAGCCGACCGGTGGCCCGAACTCGAAGCGTGTCACGCGCGCCCTCAGGTCAGGGAAGGCCTGGTTCTTGTCGAACAGCGCGAGCAAGCGTCGGCGCACCGCTTCACGGTCTTCGGTACTGCGGGTTTGCACGATGAACTGCGCATAACCCGGGTTGGGCAATTCGTTGGACAGCGACAGGAAGAAGCGCGGCGCTCCGGCGCCGGTGTAGGCGGTGAACTTCTCGATTTGCGCATCGGCTTTCAGCATCGCCTCGAGTCGCTTCACCTGTGCCTCGGTGGCCTTGAACGACGATCCCTCGCGCAGCCTGAGGTCGATCACCAGCTCCAGCCGCGACGCCGTCGGAAAGAACTGCTGCTGCACGACCGTCATGCCGGCACCAGCCAGTATGAACAGCGTGGCGGTTGCTGCCAGTACCTGCCACCGGCGCGCGACGCACCAGCGGATCAGCTTGCGCAGGCGCTCGTAGGTTGGCGTTGCATAGATATCCGATCCATGCTGCGCCATGCGCTCAGGCAGCCAGGCCACGCCAAGGTAGGGCGTGAACACCACGGCCACCAGCCAGGTCGGCAGCCTGTTGGGCAGCGAAAAGGGCGATGTGACGGTCGTCTCCGGGGACAAGCTGGCGGTCACCGGCAGCACAGTGGCGGCAGGTGGCGATGTCCTGCTCGCGGGCAAGAGCATCGAC
>CAZCDW010000034.1:0-6525 GCA_964497485.1 uncultured Bifidobacterium sp. | reverse complement strand
CCACGACGCGATCAGCGCGACGCCGACCACCCAGAAGATACCGCCTGCGTATTCACCGGAGATCGATTTCGCGAAGCCGACCGGCATGAAGCCAGCCACCGTGACCATGGTGCCGGTCAGCATGGGGAAGGCTGTCGATGTGTACGCATAGGTCGCAGCCTTCAGCTTGTCCCAGCCTTGCTCCATTTTCACGACCATCATCTCGACTGCGATGATCGCGTCATCGACCAGCAGGCCGAGCGCAATGATCAGTGCGCCGAGCGAGATGCGGTCGAGGTTCCAGCCGGCGATCAGCATCACGATCGCGACCATCGCCAGCACCAGCGGCACTGAAGCGGCCACCACGATGCCGGTGCGCCAGCCGAGCGACAGGAAGCAGACGCCCAGCACGATCACCAGCGCCTCGATGAAGGATTTCTCGAATTCCCAGACCGAGTTGTCGACGATCTTCGGCTGATCGGCGATTTTCTCGAGTTGTATGCCGACCGGCAGCGACGCGCGCAGCGCATCAAGGCGTTGGTCGATGGCCTTGCCGATCTTGAGGATGTTGCCGGTACGCTCGAATACCATCGCCACCAGCAGGACCTGCGTGCCGTTGTGCCTGACGGTGAGCGAGGATGGATCCTCCAGCCCCTCGGATACCTGCGCAATATCGCCCAGCCGCAGCAGCCTTCCGCCGGCCTCGATCGGCACACGCTGCAGATCTTGCACGCTGCGGATGCTGCCGGTCGGACGGATGAAGACACGGTCGAGCTGGCCTTCGACCGCGCCACCGGGCGTGACAATGTTCTGTCTGGACAATGAGTCGATCAGGGCCGACGGGCTGATGCCGAGCGCAGCGATCCGGCGGCTCGAGAACTCCACCATCATGCGCTCGGCCTGTTTGCCGATCACATCGATCTTGGTGACCCCCGGTACCTGCTGCATCTGGCGCTTGACGTCCTCGGCGATCATCTGCTGTTCGACCCACTGCAGCTCCGGCGCGCTGACCGCGACCATCACGCTGTAGACGTCGGTGAACTCGTCGTTATAGAACGGTCCGCGTACGCCTTCGGGAAACTCGTGGCGAACGTCGCCAATCTTTTTTCTGGCGAGGTACCATGCGCGCTCAAGCTCGGCCTTCGGCGTGCCGCCCTTCATCCAGAAATTGATGCCGCCATAACCTTGCCGTGCGAAGCTGCGCACGTAATCGATGCCCTCGATTTTCTGCAGCTCGCGCTCGATACGGTTGAGTACCTGGTTTTGTACCTGCTCGGCCGTCGCCCCCGGCCATGCGACCACCACGTTCATGGTCGGCACATTGAAGTTCGGGTCTTCCAATCTCCCCAGCTGCAAGAACGAGATGATGCCGCCGACCACGGTCAGGATCAGCAGGAACAGCACCAGTGCGCGGTGGGTCACCGCCCACTCGGAAAGATTGAATGATTTCATGGCGATGCTCCTGCCGAGGCCGTCACCGCCAGCGGGTGTTTACGCGGGCTGACCTTCATCCTCGCGTCCAGCTTCTGCGCGCCGGTTGTCACGACCTTGTCTCCATCGTTCAGCCCTGCGACCCGGACCGTGTCGGTACCCGACGCCAGCAAAGTCACCGGCCGTTTGCCGAGTGCGCCGGATTTTTCATCGACTACCCATACATGCGGCTGTTGTCCGGTGCTCAGCAATGCGCTCACCGGCAGCATTGCCGATGCGGTCTCGCCGCCACGGCTCAGGTGCAGCTCGGCGGTCATGCCTATCTGCAGTGACTTTGCAGCCGAGCCATCGACTGCATAGCGTGCGCGGAAGGTACGGGTCTGCGCTGATGCGCTTGGCGACAGCTCGCGCAAGCGCAAGCGGAAATGATCGCTGCCGGCGGCCAGCTTTGCCGAGGCGGCATAGCTGCGCACATTGCCGGCCAGCGCTTCCGGAATGTCGGCCACGATCTCCAGCTCGCCGGGGCGGGCGACGGCGAGCACCGGCTGACCCTCGGCGACCACTTGTCCGGATTCCGTGCGGACCGCCGTGACCACGCCATCAAAAGGTGCGACCAGCGCGGTATAGCTGACCCGGTTCATCGCCAGTGCCAGTTGCTGCTTCGCTTGCGCGAGCCTCGCCGAGGCCGCATCGGCCTTCGCCTGTTGTCGTTCCACATCGGCCGCACTGATCGAGCCATCGGCCAGCAAGCGCTTGAAGCGGCCGGCATCGCTGGCGCTCTGCGCTGCATCGACCTCGGCGGCGCGAACTTGCTCGCGCGCCGCGTCCAGTCCGAGCTGATAATCGTTCGGATCGATCCTTGCGAGGACCTGCCCCGTCTTCACCGACTGACCGACATCGATCAGCCGCGCGGTGACCTTGCCGCCGGCACGGAACGCGAGCTCGGACTCGATCCGTGGCCTGACCGTGCCACTGAGGATCTGTACCTGTGCGCCGACGTCATTGCTGATCTCGGTGACGAATACCGATACCGGCGCGCTGCTTGCTACCGGTGGCTTTTCGCAAGCAGCCAGCATTACGCAGGCCAGCGAGGCTTGCAGCAGTACGGCAGTTTTCATGGGCGCTCCTGTTCAATGGATGAGATGGCGGCAAGTGTGGGTTTGGCGGCGGTGGCGGCTGCGGGTACCGGCACAGCGACCCAGCCGCCGCCCATCGCCTTGTACAGCTGGACGGCGGACAGCAGTTGTTGTGTGCGGCTATCGGTGCTGGCCAGCGTGGCCGCCACCAATGCACGTTGCGCATCGATCCATTGCAGCTGATCGATCTGCCCCTCGCGCAGCAGCGAAGTCGCATGGCGCATGCTTTGCTGGCGCAGCGACTCTGCTTCCAGTAATTCGGTCAGCCGCGCGCGTTCCTGCTGCAGCGCGACCAGGCTGTTCTCGACATCTTCCATCGCCGACAGCACGGTGCGCTCGAATTGCACGACCGAAGCACGCTGCCGTGACGCCTGGCGATCTACCAGTGCCTCCAGTCTTCCGCGATTGAAGATGGGCATTGAGAAGGCGAGCGCAAGATTGTTGTAGCGGACCGGGCGCAGGTCGCGCCCGTTCAGCTCGAGATCTTGTCCGCCAAGCAGTGCCGCAACGAAGAACTTTGGCAGCAGGTCGGCCTGACTTTCCTTGAGGCGCGCTGCCTCGGCGGCGACTGCATGGCTTGCAGCGACGAGGTCGGGGCGTCGCTGCAGCAGTTCGATCGGTTGGCCGGTGGCGACTGCCGGTGCATCGACCAGTCGTGGCGGGTCGCCATGCGGCAGCAATGATGCAGCCTCTGCCGGCGTCAATCCCATTAGCACCGCAAGCTGGTTTTCGGCTACCGCTGCAAGTGTCCTCAGCGACGGCAACTGTGCGGCCAGGGCCCGCGTCTCCCCGGAGGCCCGGCTGACATCGAATTCGCTGGCCTGGCCGGCCGACAGTTTGCTGCGCGTCAGGCGCTCCAGATCTTTCTGCAGCGCGAGCAGTTGCTCGAGGCGCGCCAGCCGCGCCCGCGCTCCCTGCCAGATGAAGTACTGCCGCGCGACTTCGCTGGCGACCAGCAGACGCGCGGCCTGCGAGCCCGATTCTGCGGAACGGACATCAGCCGACGCCGCATCGCGCGCGGCGCGCGCGCCGCCAAAGATATCGAGCTCCCAGCCGAGGTCGATCGCGCCACGCACCGCGCGCGTATCAGGCAGGCCGCGCTTCACATCATCGGGCAGGCCGCTGGAAGAACGTGACACCGAACCGGTCGCGGCAATTGTCGGTGCGCTGCGCGATGCGACTGCGGTCAGCCCGGCGCGCGCCTGGGCCACGCGTTCGACGGAAATGCGCACATCGAGATTGGAATCAAGTGCCCGCTGTATCAGATGCGTCAGCGCAGGATCACCGAAGGCTGACCACCAGTCGCCATCGAATTCGGTCCCTCTGGTTGCAGCAGCTCTGAATGACGATGAAGCCACGCGCTCGCCTATGGACGATTGCAGCGGATCGATTTTGGAAGCACAGCCAGCCATGCTCGCCAGCAGCAAGGCCATGACCGACAGCCGGGGTATCCGGTACTGCCTTGAGCAGAAAAATGTCATGACGCGGCTCCTTATGTTGACGGTGTCAACAACCATATCTAGAATTGTAGACGGTGTCAACTAACGGATGGTCCGTGGTTGTCCCGACTCATTTCCAAAGGGGACAGAGATGCAAAGATTCGCTTCAGTGAAGATCGCGCTGGGAATTGCGGCATTGGCAACCGTATTCGACGCAACGGCGTCCGACCTGTTGGTCAGGGTGAGCGGAATCAGTACGGCTTCAGGTCAGATCGGCTGTGCGCTGTTCAAAAGTGCCGAGGGCTTCCCGATGAATCCAGCGGTGGCGACGCAGTTATGGGTGGAGGCATCCACCAAGGGTGTGGAATGCCGGTTCAACGGGGTGCCAGCCGGCGACTATGCGATATCGGTCTCGCATGACCTGAATGCAAACCGTAGCCTGGACACGAATTTGTTGGGCGTGCCGACCGAGGCATGGGGCGTGTCGAGAAATGCGCGTCCTTTGATGCGAGCACCACATTGGAAGGAAGCGACGTTTGCAGTCGCTGATGGCAAAGACCTGACGCTTGACATCAAGATTGCGAAATGAGGGCTGACACATGACATCCATCCATACACTGGGTCCGTCCTTCGTTGAGCGCTATGGCCCATGGGCAGTCGTGACCGGCGCCTCCGAGGGCATAGGCCGGGAATTTGCCCGCGTGCTGGCAGAGAACAGAATCAATCTGGTGTTGTGCGCAAGGCGTGGCGACGCCTTGCAGGCGCTGGCCAATGAGCTGAGCGCTGCTTTTCAGGTGCAGTGCCGCATCGTTGCCACGGATTTGTCTCAGTCTGGTGCCAGCGATGTGTTGTTACAGGCGACGCAAGACTTGGACGTCGGGCTGCTGATTCCTGCTGCCGGGTTTGGTTCTTCAGGGTTGTTCGTCAACGGCGACCCGGTTCAGGAGGAGCAAATGATCATGCTGAACTGCGTAAGCGTCATGCAACAGTGCCATGCGTTTGCGCATCGGCTTTCCGAGCGCGGCAGGGGCGGGATCGTGATGGTGGGCTCCGTGCTCGGATTCATGGGGACGCCACACGCCGCGAACTATGCAGCGACCAAGGCTTATGTTCAGTCACTGGCTGAGGCTTTGCGGGAGGAACTCCGGCCAGCCGGCGTGGATGTGCTCGTCTCGGCACCGGGGCCGACTGCCACTGGTTTCGCTGAGCGCGCTCGCTT
Organism: uncultured Bifidobacterium sp.; assembly: GCA_964497485.1. GTDB lineage: Bacteria > Pseudomonadota > Gammaproteobacteria > Burkholderiales > Burkholderiaceae_D > Pernthalerella. The sequence continues at coordinate 1,321 of CAZCDW010000034.1, read as the reverse complement.
GCAGATGCAGCTGGCCATGACGCCGAGGACGATTGCCACCGCGACGCTGGGCGCTCTGGGCAAAAGCGGTACCGTTCGTCCCGGGTGGCTATCGAAACTGCTGGGCTGGTCGCTGGCCACCGCGCCGCGATGGTTGCAGGTAAAAATCATCGGCACCGTAATGAAAGGCATGGCGCTGAAGGCGTAGCAGGCTTGCTGCACCGCGAAACAGGGGTGCCGTAAAATAAAGGGCTTGCTACCCATGCCCCGGTAGGGAACCTGAATACCGATATGCCGAGAACCGCCAAAGAGCCGATCGAACTGAAAGAAGCTTGCGTGCTTGCGGCTCATGAGGTGATCGCCGAGCACGGCATTGAAGCTTTGAGCTTGAGAGAGGTCGCGCGCAAGCTGGGTGTGTCGCATCAGGCTCCCTACCGGCACTACCCGACAAGGGATCATCTGCTGGCCGAAGTGATGCGGCGCTGCTTCCAGCAGTTCGGCGTGGAGCTCGACCAGCGCGAGCGATCGGATGATCCGGAAGAAGACTTGCGTGCACTCGGCAAAGCGTACCTGGGGTTCGCTGCTTCGCATCCGCTCGAGTACCGCCTGATGTTCAATACCTCATGGCCGGGCAAGGCCGACCATCCGGCGTTGGCGCAGGACGCCGCGCATGCGTTCAATATCCTGCGTGGCGTGCTGCTTCGGGTGCATGGCGGATCGCGCGCGAAGAAGACCGTGGTCGACCTGGATGCGATCTTCATCTGGTCGACCATGCATGGCCTGGCCAGCATCATGCAATCCAATGCGATGAGTCACCTCGACTTGTCAAAAGTCGTTCATGACAAGGCCGTGGCCCATGCCATGGACATGCTCGACTACGCGATGCGCGGGCGGGAAGCCGACTGAGCGCTCGCTCGTTGGTGCCTTTGCCGGCGTCCTCGATACCGACAATCCTGCAGTTCCGCCGCGTCGCCCCCCGGATTGACGCAGTCCTGAATATGCAATATAGTGCGCATCAACGCAGTAAATGCAAGATATTGCAACAGGAGACTCATGAGCGCGCCCGCCACCGACCGATTCGTCGTCAATTACCAGACCTCGCCCGACCAGTACCGTCACTGGACGCTGGCGACGGACGGTCCGATCGCCACGCTGACCATGAAGGTCGACGAAGACGGCGGCCTGCGCGACGGTTACAAGCTGAAGCTGAACTCTTATGATCTGGGCGTCGACATCGAGCTGCACGACGCAGTGCAACGCATCCGCTTCGAACATCCGGAAGTGCGCACCGTGGTGGTCACCAGCGGCCGCGATCGCATATTCTGCTCGGGCGCGAACATCT
>CAZCDW010000033.1:0-18152 GCA_964497485.1 uncultured Bifidobacterium sp. | reverse complement strand
AATAATCCGCTGGCCACCAAAGCACTCACGGAGCGAAAAAAGAATGAGCCAAATTGAAATCAAGGTGCCCGACATCGGCGACTTCAAGGAAGTGGAAGTCATCGAGCTGCTGGTGAAGCCGGGCGACATCGTGAAGGCGGAGCAATCGCTGATCACGGTGGAGTCGGACAAGGCCAGCATGGAGATCCCGTCGTCGGCATCGGGCATCGTGAAAGAGCTGAAAGTGAAGATCGGCGACAAGGTCGCCGAAGGTTCGCTGATCCTGATGCTGGAAGCCAGCGACGCTGCTGCTGCACCAGCTGCAGCGCCGGCACCAGCAGCTGCAGCGGCCGCCAAGCCTGCTGCCGCGCCGGCCCCTGCAGCCGCTCCGGCGCCTGCTGTCGCAACCGCTGCTGCTGCAGCCCCGGCAGCTGCCAGTACCAGCGTCGCCGCGACTGAACAGAACAACGGCCAGAAATCGCATGCATCGCCGTCGGTACGCAAGTTCGCACGCGAACTCGGCGTCGACCTTGCGCGCGTGACCGGCACCGGCCCCAAGGGCCGCATTCTGCTGGAAGACGTACAGGGCTTCGTGAAGGGCGTGATGTCCGGCGCGAGCGCTGCGCCGTCAGGCGCTGGTGGTGGCGCTGCGCTGGGTCTGCTGCCCTGGCCGTCGCTCGACTTCTCGAAATTCGGCGAGACCTCGCTCGAGCCGCTGTCGCGCATCAAGAAAATCAGCGGACCGAACCTGCACCGCAACTGGGTGATGATCCCGCATGTGACGCAGTTTGAAGAAGCCGATATCACCGAGCTCGAAGAATTCCGCAAGAGCGCGAATGAATCACTGGCAAAATCCGGTGTCAAGCTCACCATGCTGGCATTCGTGATCAAGGCATCAGTGTCGGCGCTGAAGAAATTCCCGGCATTTAACGCGTCGCTCGATGCGAACGGCGAAAACCTGATCGTCAAGCACTACTACAACATCGGCTTTGCGGCCGATACGCCAAACGGGTTGGTGGTGCCGGTCGTGAAAGGCGCGGACAACAAGAGCCTGTCCGAGATCGCGAAGGAAATGGGCGAGCTGTCCGCGCAGGCACGCGACGGCAAGCTCAAGCCGGCCGACATGCAGGGTGCGACCTTCACCATCTCGTCGCTGGGCGGCATCGGTGGCACCAGCTTCACGCCCATCGTGAATGCGCCGGAAGTCGCGATCCTCGGCCTGTCCAAGTCCGAGATCAAGCCGGTCTGGGATGGCAAGGCCTTCGTGCCGCGCCTGATGTTGCCGCTGTCGTTGTCCTACGACCATCGCGTGATCGATGGCGCGATGGGCGCGCGCTTCGCGGTCTATCTGGCCGAGGTACTGGCCGACATGCGCAAGACCTTGCTGTAAGCAAGGGGCCGCGTCATGACCACCTGCGTCGTCGTCAGGAAGGGCAAGGAAATCGCGATCGCGTCCGACTCGCTGGTGACTTTCGGGGATACCCGTCTGTCGCAAGCCTACGAGGCGAATGAAAAGATCTTCGAAGTGGCCGGCTCGCAGATAGCGCTGTCCGGCACCACCGCCCACTTCCCGGTGATGCGCAAGCTGCTCACCGAGATGGGCGACGAGTGCAAGCTGGGCTCGCGCGACGAGGTGTTCGATACCTTCACGCGCGTGCACCAGATCCTGAAAGAAAAGTACTTCCTCAATGTGAAGGAAGAAGAGGACGATCCCTACGAGTCCTCGCAGATCACGACCCTGATCGCCAACGAGCACGGCATCTTCGGCGTCTATTCCTATCGCGAAGTGTTCAGCTTTGATCGCTTCTGGGCGATCGGCAGCGGCAAGACCTTTGCGCTGGGCGCGATGTATGCGGGCTATGACAGGCTGGCCACGGCACGCGAGATCGCCGAGCTGGGCGTACAGGCGGGTGCGGAGTTCGACAAGAGCTCGGCGCTGCCTTGCCGTGTGATCAGTTTTCCGATGAAACAATAACGGAGCAGAACAATGAGCGTCATCGAAATCAAGGTCCCCGACATTGGCGACTTCAAGGAAGTGGAAGTCATCGAGTTGCTGGTGAAGCCGGGCGACATCGTGAAAGCCGAGCAATCGCTGATCACGGTCGAGTCGGACAAGGCCAGCATGGAGATCCCGTCGTCGGCATCGGGCGTGGTGAAAGAGCTGAAAGTGAAGATCGGCGACAAGGTCGCCGAAGGTTCGCTGATCCTGATGCTGGAAGCGAGCGATGCGCCTGCTGCTGCAGCGCCTGCATCGACCGCGCCGGCTGCCGCGCCTGCGTCTGCATCTGCCTCTGCTCCGGCTCCGGCTCCTGTGTCAGCGCCGGCTGCCGCCAGCTTCGGCGGCAAGGCCGATATCGAATGCGACACGCTGGTGCTCGGTGCCGGCCCCGGCGGCTACACCGCCGCGTTCCGCGCCGCCGACCTCGGCCAGAGCGTGGTGCTGGTCGAGCGCTACCCGACGCTGGGCGGCGTCTGCCTGAACGTGGGCTGCATCCCGTCCAAGGCGCTGCTGCATGCGGCGAAAGTGATCACCGAAGCCGAAGAGATGGCGCACTTCGGCGTCAAGCTCGGCCACCCCGAGATCGACCTCGATGCGCTGCGCGGCTGGAAAGAGAGCGTGATCGGCAAGCTGACCGGTGGTCTGTCCGGTCTCGCGAAAGCACGCAAGGTGCAAGTGGTGCAGGGCAAGGGCGCATTCTCGTCGCCGAACACCATTGACGTCGAGACGCCGGAAGGCAAGAAAACCATCGCCTTCCGCAATGCCATCATCGCCGCCGGTTCATCGGTTGCCAAGATCCCGGGCTTCCCGTATGACGATCCGCGCCTGGTCGATTCGACCGGCGCGCTCGAACTGCGCCAGATCCCGAAGCGCATGCTGGTAATTGGTGGCGGCATCATCGGCCTCGAGATGGCCTGCGTGTATGACGCACTCGGTTCGAAGGTATCGGTGGTTGAATTCGCCGATGGCCTGATCCCGGCGGCCGACCGCGACATCGTCAAGCCGCTGCAGAAGCGCATCGAAAAGCGCTATGAAGCGATCATGCTGAAGACCAAGGTCACGAAGCTGGAAGCGCGCGCCAACGGTTTGCTGGCGAGCTTCGAAGGCGAGGCCGCACCGGCCGAGCCGCAACTGTACGACATGGTGCTGCTGGCCGTCGGCCGACGCCCGAACGGCAAGGACATCGCCGCCGACAAGGCTGGCGTGATCGTCAACGAGCGTGGCTTCATTCCGGTCGACAAGCAGCAGCGCACTAATGTGCCGCATATCTTCGCGATCGGTGATATCTGCGGCGACCCGATGCTGGCGCACAAGGCGACCAACGAAGCGAAGGTCGCAGCCGAAGTCATCGGCGGCCACAAGGTGGCGTTCGACGCGATGACGATTCCGTCGGTGGCCTACACCGACCCCGAGATCGCATGGATGGGCGTCACCGAGACCGAGGCCAAAGCCAAGGGCATTCCCTTCGAGAAAGCCAGCTTCCCGTGGGCCGCCTCCGGCCGTGCGCTGGCGATGGGCCGGGAGGACGGCATTACCAAGCTGCTGTGGGACCCGACCACGAAGCGCATTATCGGCGCCGGCATCGTCGGCGTGAACGCTGGTGAACTGCTGGCCGAGACCGTGTTGGCGATGGAGATGGGCGCCGATCTGGAAGACCTCGCGCTGACCGTGCATGCGCACCCGACGCTGTCGGAGACGCCGATGTTCGCGGCCGAGATGGGGCTGGGTAGCATTACCGACTTGTACGTTCCACCGAAGAAAAAGTAAGTCTGTTGCAGCAGTAATATGTCTAGAACGGCCAGCGAATTTGCTGGCCGTTTTGCATTATTGATGTACTACAGTCGCGATGTGGCCGAACCAGCTGCCCGAAGTGTCGACTCATGAGCGTGAGTCAGCGATAGCGGAGGCAAATGTGGTTACCAAGGTCATTTCATCCAACCTGAGCAACAATGCTGCTTCCATGCTGAAAGATCTTGCGTCGGAGTTGGATGGGAAGGGCCAGATAAAGCTGGCTTTCGGGGATATGAATGGCACAGTCGTACCGGGCCAACTCGCCTACAGAGCCAGTTTCTGCAGCATGGGAAAGGTGGAGAAAATGCTGTCGCGGCTCGGTACGCAGGCTGCGATAGATAAGCGGAGCGATGTATTCGGATACATACGCGACATCATCAAGACAAGTAACGTAGCCGATGGCGATCGACTGATTGCAAACATCCGAAAGGCAATGAATACAACTGGAAAATTGCGTGGCAAGGATGTCGCTGCAGCGATTAACTTGTTTCTAAAGGATGCTAAAAGCCTTGAGGGCACGCCGGTAGCAACAGCTCCTAATCAGACGATCAACCTGATCAACAAGCCTCCATTGCAAATCCAGGGGGATCACGCAATCGTCCGATTTGCGACGCTGGGAAAGGCTGTTCGCGCTAACAAATCGCTGTCGACACTTGTCCCGAAGCTGCATACTGAAATGGACAAGATTCTGAAAGATCGTGGTAGTGCCTCCGATCCCCGTGGTGCTGGTGAACTCTTTTCTGTTCAACATGATCATCTGGCATGCAAAGATGTGACCGTGATGGCCGACCTTGCCATCAATGGCGCCGGCTACCAGAACACTTTCATCCAAATAGATGATCTCAAGGCCATGTACAAACAAGCGCTGAATGGGAAGTCAGGCGATATCGTGCTCGAGCCTTTTCCGGACGATCTGACAAAAAGGGGTGAAAATGGAAAGCAAATCTACCAATACAGCGACAAGAATTTGCATGCAATGCTCGACGCGGTGAACGAAGCCATCAAGAACGCCAAAAATAAAAATGCGCTGTTGCGGGTCGCAATTGCTACTGACAACCAAGCACTGCTCAACCGAATTAGTGAACTGCGAGACGCGCCAACACGATACATCAGCCAGCCCGGGCGGTTCCAGACCTGACGCTTCTCCTGGCTCAACGAAGCATAGTCGCTATGCCCGACACCAGACCCAGCATCAGGTCGGCCTCATTAGTCGTCACGTTCGGCGCCGATGTTCGCGGCCGAGATGGGGCTGGGCAACATCATCGATCTGTACATCCCTCCTAGGAAAAACAACAATTCGTCCTGCACCATGCAGGCAAACGCCATCCTTCCAAAGGCCAGCCTCGTTCTGGCCGTTGTTTTTTGCGTTCTCTATGTACTAGTACACCGTGATCCCAGATCGCGTGACCATGGCAGGTTACTGACCGATTCGAGAGGAGAGGTGCATAAACGCCCGGTTCGACCCGACAAGCAATACTCTGATGAGTCTGTCGCAGGCAACTTGGTATTGAGGCTAAACGCATGGGGTAAACAAGTAATGGGCACAATTATCCGGCTGGATTCGATACGGAGTTACGAAGATTTCATAAGTAATGTCGCTCAAATGGGTGTGCTCCGCCGCGATGAAAGAGTTGATGAAAATGGTGCGCTCGTTGTGACGCTGCGCGAGCGAACCTGGGGTGAATGGCTGCAAGAGAGCTTGCGCTCCAAGCCCCAAGAACTCGCCCAAAAGCGGCAAGCTGTTGCGGACGTGATCGCATTCATCATCAACAAGCAAGCAAGGGCGCCCGAGCAATTGGTGCAAAACATTCGTGAGCGAGTCTCGAGAAACAAGGACATCACGGGTCGAGCGCTGAAGCGAGATCAGGATTCTGGCTTCTTTAGCGAGGGGCCACTCCCACTCAAGGATGGAATCGTGGCTGCGCGCGGCACGGGACGTGGTCTACGGGTCCTCGGAGCACCACCCGCGAGCATCAAATGCGACCATGTGATCCTGCGCTCTACCACGGCATTGCGCGAGTTGGACAGGCGTTACAGTGACCAGCGCGATCGCCTGATGCCTGATCTGATTGGCAATCCGGTGCGAGGCAAATTGGCCATCGGGCAGAACCTGACGATCGACGGCGCACCGGCCGGTAGCTGGTCCTGTATCACCGATGTGGCTCCGATTAAAAATTCTGGCCGTCTGTACGGCGTCAAGCCCGAAGATTTGGAGGCTGCACTCAGTCGTGCATTGCAGGGAAAGCGGGGTGCGGTGGTGGTTGACTTATTGCCAGACGCCTGCATCGACATAAATGGCACGGAACATTGGAATTTTGCATTGGAAGCTATGGCAGCCCAATGTCGAGCCGCCGAGAATGAGATTAAGGCAGCAGAACGTTCCGGGGAATCGCTAGTGATCAGTTTCGCCTGTGAGGATGTGAAAGAGCTTGAGCGGATGAGGGATTATTACAAGACCCTTCAAGTCAACAAATAACCTCTGGTAATTCCAATATCCGGTCTATTTCATACATCCTGGCATTTAAGACTGGCATAAGGTGCCACATCTCCAGTTGTAGCGATTCAAGAAAAATCTTGCGACTGAACATTATGAGCTATAGAAATGGTCGCCGACTTCAAGGGCCTCGCGCTGAATGTGCATACACCCCCAATGCTGTCGGATACGCCAATGTTCACAGCCCAGATAGTGCTGGGCGGAATCACCGACTGTACATTCCGCCGAGAGAAGTAAGCCTCTTGCAGCAGCAATGTGTCTGGAATGGACAGCGGATGCGCTGGCCGTTTTGCTTTGCCAGTGTACCAATCGCGTGTCGATAAAGAACCGGTACGATCCAAGAACGACTTAGGAGATTAATGCAATCCATAGGAGATAAATTGTGGGCGGAAGAATGATTCCTCCAAATCGAGAAAATCCAAGGGCGATGCTGGCGAGCCTTGTCGTGGAATTGCATGGCAAGGGTCAGATCGAGACGCGGTTTTCGTCAGAAGAGGCCAATGAAAAGGCCGAGTCGGAGAATAGCGACTTCAGGTATAGCTCGATGAGTTCATTTGGCTCGATGAGCGCTGTTGACAGATTGCTGGGACGATTTGGCTTGGGATCTGCTGCGAAAAAGCGCGAAGCTGCATTCAGGGAAATTTCGCGTCTGATAAGAGAAAGCAAAGTGCCGAAAGCCGATGTGCTGCTTAAAAACATTGAGCGCATCAAGGACGATACGGGAAAGCTGCGTGGCGAGGATGTCGCCCAAGTGATCGCCATGTTCCTTGAACAAACGCAGCCGGACCCTCAGGATGCGACTCCAGCGCTAGTGACGGCGACCCCGATGGCTTCGGAAACAAGCCTTTCTCCGGCGACCGGTGCTTTCACGCCCAAGGGCCGCAAGTCGGCTCCTGCGTCAGGTGGGCTGCATTTCCTGAAGCATTCACCGCTGGAATTGCAGGCGATGCGAGTGATCGTGCCGGTCTCATTGGCCAGGCAGAAAAGCTTGTCTGCCGTGCCGGAGCGTGATGTGGGAAGTTTGCCCAAGCTTAATGGGCAGACCTACTTGGTCGCTATGAATGACGATCTCTCGGCAGTTGCAGGCGATATGACTAAAAGAGCGATCCACGATCGCTATCTCTCTCTATTGAAAGACTGTTCCGGCGCGGTCGTCATCAGCCCGGAAGCGTTTGACGCACAAGCCCTGCAAGAAATGGTCGAGGCCTCTCTCAAGGCGTGCGATTCGAATCCGACTTTGTCGGTAACATTCGCAGTACCGGATAAGGAGAATCAGGAAAAGCTTACCGATGCGTATGCAAAGATAATGGTTCAACGCCTGGAAGCTAGAGAATTGGACATTGACGGCGGACTGGATGACGAAAATTCTATCGCATCCCTTACCGGTTTATGGAAGGAATTCTGACCGGCTGTGAATTCATGCTTGCAGCTTCCCGATGACATCTGACAGCAACTCCAGCATCAGGTCGATCTCATCGGTCGTCACGTTCAGCGCCGGCATGAAGCGCAGCAGCTCCGGGCGCGGCGAATTCAGCAGCAAACCCTGAGGTTCGAGGTCGCGCGCAATCTCGACGATCTTGCCGCCGATCGGCGAGCCCAGTTTCAGCGCGCGCAGCAAGCCTTCGCCACGTTCGCCTTCCAGCCCATGCTTGTCGCTGAGCTTCAGCAGCCCTGCCTTCAGGTATTCGCCCTTGTCGAGGACGGATTGCAAGAAGCCCGGCGCCAGCAAGGCTTCGAGTACCGCGATGCCGACGGCGGTCATCAGCGGGTTTCCGTTGTAGGTGCCGCCCTGGTCGCCCGGCTCGAATACCGCGCATGCTTCCTTGCACAGCAGCGCCGACAGCGGTACGCCACCGCCAATGCCTTTACCGAGAGTCATGATGTCCGGCTCGATGTCGGAAAGCTGATATGCAAACAGCTTGCCGGTGCGGCCCATGCCGGTCTGCACCTCGTCGGCGATCAGCAGGATGCCGTGTTTCTGCGTTAGCGCGCGCAGCCCCTGCATGAATTCGCGCGATGCGGGGATCACGCCGCCTTCGCCCTGCACCGGTTCCAGCATCACCGCGACAGTCTTGGAGGTGATCAGTTTCTCGACGCTGGCCAGGTCGTTCAACTCGGCCTTCGGGAAGCCAGGTACCTGGGGCGCGAACATCGTGTCCCAGCCGGCCTTGCCGGAGGCCGACATCGTTGCCAGCGTGCGGCCGTGGAAGCTATGGTCGAAGGTGATGATCTCGTAACGGTGCTCACCGGCCGCATTCGGATGCAGCTTGCCCCATTTGCGTGCCAGCTTGATCGCGCCTTCGTTCGCTTCTGCCCCGCTGTTCGCAAAGAACACTCGGTCGAAGCAGGAGTGCTTCGTCAGCAGCGAGGCCAACTGTATCGACGGCTCGTTGTAGAAAGCGGGCGACGGGTTGATGACTTTCTTTGCCTGCGCAACCAGCGCATCCTGCATGCACTGCGGCGAGTGCCCGAGGCAATTCACCGCCCAGCCCTGCAGCCAGTCGAGGTAGCGCTTGCCCTTGTGGTCAGTCAGCCACATGCCCTGGCCTTCGGTGAACACCAGTGGTGGACGGTTCGTGATGTAGAGCAGGGCGTTGGTATCGTACTGTTCGAATTGCATGGCAAGGGGCATATCGTGATATCTGGGTTTCAGTGAATGGCAGCAGGTAGGTCACCTGCTGCGGTATTCACCGGCATCTGCAGCGCGCCCGGCTCAGGCCGCGACCAGGTCCGCTTCGGATGTGAAGGAATCGGCGAAAAACTCTTCTTCCGGCAGCTTGCAATCGGCAATGAAATCGCGCTGCGCGGATTCGACGACCACAGGCGCGCCGCATGCATAGACCTGATGGCCGGACAGGTCAGGCAGGTCTTCCATCACCGCGCGATGCACGAAGCCGGTACGGCCGCTCCAGGCATCGTCCGGCAGCGCGTCCGACACCACCGGCACATAGCGGAAGTTCGGCAGCGTGCGCGCCCATTCCTCGCACAGCGCATGCATGTACAGATCCTTCGGACGACGGCCGCCCCAGTACAGCGTGACAGGACGGGTCGACTTCGAATGCGCCCAGTGCTCGACGATGGACTTGATCGGCGCAAAGCCGGTGCCCGACGCGAGCAGCACGATGGGCTTGTTCGAATCCTCGCGCAGGAAGAAGGTGCCCAGTGGGCCTTCGAAACGCAGGATGTCGCGCTCCTTCATCGTGCCAAACACATGGTCGGTGAAGACGCCGCCCGGCATGTGGCGGATGTGGAGTGTCATCAGTTCATCGGCGTGCGGCGGCGTGGCCATGCTGTACGCGCGGCGCTTGCCATCCTTGAGCAGGAACTCCACATACTGGCCAGCCTTGAATTGCATGCGCTCTGTAGCGGGCAGCTGCAGTGACACGATCATCACGTCATCGGCGGCACGCTCGAGCTTCGCGACACGCACCGGTACTTTCTTGATCGGGAAGTCGCCGACGCCGAGCACTTCGCGCGCCTCGATCGTCACGTCCGAGCTCGGCACTGCGCAGCAGAAAAGGGTCATGCCCGTCGTCTGTTCCGCCGACGACAGCGCGCGCTCCTGGTGCGCGCCCAGCGTCACGCTGCCATCGACCAGCTTGCCCTTGCAGCTGCCGCAGGCGCCATTCTTGCAGCCGTAGGGCAGGCCGACGCCGGCGCGAATGGCGGCGGCGAGGATGGTTTCATCGGCCTCACAGCTGAACTGTCGGCCACTGGGATTAACGCTTACCTGGAACGTCATACAATCTCGCGACTATGAAAAAGAATCTTGCACCGGGCAGGCTGCGCCTGCTGCTGGTTGGTTGCGGCGATGTCGGTATGCGCTTGCTGCCGCTGCTGCGCGATCGTTTTCGCGTTTTCGCGGTGACCAGCCAGCCGGCCCGCGTCGCGGAATTACGCGCTGCCGGAGCCACGCCCGTCGTCGCCAACCTCGACCATCCGCACAGCTTGCATCGTTTGCAAGGTCTGGCAAACACGGTCGTTCATCTGGCACCGCCGGCGTCGGAAGGCACACTGGACCGCCGCACCCGCCATCTGACCCGCATTTTACCAAGACATGGCACCTTGGTTTACGTGAGCACAACGGGCGTTTATGGCGATTGTGGCGGTGCCTTGTTCGACGAGACCCGGGCTGTGGCACCGGTGAATGCGCGTGCTCAGCGTCGCGTGGATGCCGAGCAGGTGCTGCGCCGCTGGGCGCGCCGTGCGCAGACCACGTTGTCCATCCTGCGCGTGCCGGGCATTTATGCAGCGGACAGGCTGCCGGTCGAGCGACTGCAGAAAGGCACGCCGGCCTTGCGCGTCGAAGATGACGTGTATACCAACCATATTCACGCGGATGACCTCGCGCAGATCATCGCGCTGGCGATCTTCCGCGCGCGGCCCTTGCGGGTCTATCACACGGTCGATGATTCTGACCTGAAGATGGGCGAGTATTTCGATCAGGTCGCCGATACTTTCGGCTTGCCGCATCCGCCAAGGCTGCCTCGCGCCGAACTGGCGCAGCAGGTGTCACCGATGCTGTTGTCATTCATGTCGGAGTCGCGACGGCTGAAAAACGAGCGCATGAAGGCCGAGCTGGGCGTGCGGCTGCAGTATCCGACTGTCGCCGACATGCTGGCCAGTTTGCGACCCATGGCGCACTGATCGATTCTTCACTGCTGGTCACGCCGACGTTGGGTGAACCTGGCAATGTTCGGCCGCAGCCCCTGTCTGTCACTCAGACCGGCGTGCCAATGGCCGACTTGATGCCGTTCACCCACGAACGCGCCGGCAGCTTCGTGATTTCGCGGATCACTGCAGCGCGTTCGTACAAGTCGGCGAAGTCCAGCGCGGGCACCCGCTTGAACGCGAGCACGACGATATTGCCCTCATGGACCTCGGGCAGCGCAATCACCGCATCGAAGGCCGGGTAGATCGCGGCCAGGTTCTTCTTGTAGCTCGGATGGTCGCCGAACAGATTGATGGTCGCGATGCCATTCGGCGTCAGGCAGTTCGCGCAGGCTTGATAGAACTCCGGCGTGTCCAATACCGGGCCGCGCGCGGTCGCGTCATACAAATCGATCTGCAGCACATCGACCTTGCGCTGGTGCCGGCGGTCCTGCACGAAATCCATCGCATCCATTTCCAGCACCGACAGCTTGTCGTCATCCGGCGGTAAGGTGAACATCGACCGGCACACGTCGATCACCGACGGGTTCAGTTCGACAGCAGTCACCTGCGCATTCGGATACCAGCGTTTGCAGGCCTTGGTCAGCGCGCCGGTACCCAGGCCCAGCTGCACGATGCGCGCAGGCTGATCGAGGAACAGCATCCAGCCCATCATCTGCTGCGCATATTCGAGCTCGATATGGTCGGGCTTGCGGATGCGCATTGCGCCCTGTACCCACTCGGTGCCGAAATGCAGGAAGCGCACGCCGTCCTGCTCGGACAGGGTCACGGGTGCAAACCTGGGCTTGCGGGGCGTGTTTGCAGATCTGGGTGGGGCAGGGCGGCGGGACATGGGCGATATCAGTCGACGATGGGCTGCGATCAGGGCAGCAAAGCCCGCCACTGTACTAGCTTTTGTTCGAAGGACAGCTGAGCATTGGCCGGCGACGATGAGGGTAGCACCAGGGTACGGAATCCGGCAGCCTCGAATTGCGGCGCGAAGCGGCCCGAGGTCTTGCCATTGAACGCGATGGTGCGCAATGACGAAAAGCCACGCTGTAGCACTGAAAAGTCAGCTGCCCTGGCATCGCGGATCGATGCGTCCAGGCTTCCTTCGCGTCGGCAGACATCGATCACGTCCCACAGGCCGATACGATGATGCGCCAGCTTCGCCAGACGTTCAGCATAGGGAAGGTTCACGAGCTCGTCGTCCAGCACCGCCGACATCAGTCGCCAGAACTGGTTGCGCGGATGCGCATAGTACTGGCCGGCTGCCAGCGAGGCTGCACCGGGAAAACTGCCGAGGATCAGCAAGCGCGTGTCGTCGTGCCAGACCGGCGGCAACCCGGCCAGCAAGGGGTGGACATCAGAATTCGGAGCAGCACACATGCCGCGCATTATGCCGCGGCGGCAAGGGCGGAGCTGCGGCTCAGCTGACCCAGCTCATCTTCTTGACGTTGTCTGGTCGGATCGTGATGCGCTTTTCTTCGATACCTCCCCGCGCGTCGCAATATACGGGGTAGGCGAGCCGGCCGCTGTACAAGGTCTCGTTGCAGCGGGTTCCTGTCTTGCCGAGCGCTTCAAGATCAATATCATCAGAGGTCAGCAGACGCAGTCCCATTCGCCTGGCTTGGGCGAGGCTGAATTCGAGCAGACTTTTCTGGTTCTGCTCGCTTGCATTGGATGGATACATGCATTCGACCATTGCGCAGGGAGTAAGCACTGCACCATTCTCGAAATCGGAGGTTGACATCAGGCGTATGACGCTACGTACAACGATTTGGCCTTTGTCGTCGCACAAGGCGATCAGCTTGTGCTTGCCATCCATCACGGTACCAATCAGACCGCGGTTCAAGCTCGGATCCCCATCCACACGCTGACAGCTGCCGGCCACGTCGCTGCCCATGCGCACCAGAGACTGATGATCGTCCGTAAAGCGCAAAGTAAAACCTTTCGATCCGATGACCTCGCTGACATTCTCCTTCCAGAGGTTCTGCTGCGCTTCAGTCAGCTTAGACAGCAGGTCATCGTTGTCATACCTCACGTCGGGATACTTCTCTGCCAGAACGGCAGATACGAAATTCGACAGTGCATTGAGGGTCTTCGGTTGGTAGCGAATCCTGCTCAGGTAAACAGGCAAGGTCATGGGTTCGCGATAATTGAGGAAAACCGTATCGAATTTCGCGAGATTCTTGCCCGGCAGACCAAGCGCAGATTGAGTCCATCTGCTGACTGCGTCGCCGAGTGTCATCGAACCGGCAATGACTTTTTCTGCGGCACCGGTATCACACAGCAGGAGTAGTCTGCATTTGGCCAGGTTACGCATCAACAGGTCGAAATCCGTCTTCGTCAGTCTGGATAGGGAAGACGAATGGCTTTCGGTGTTTGCAGCAGCGTTGCCTCGCTGGATTCCCCCGCTCCGATTTTCCGCTTCTACGATCGTCGCTGGCTTGCGTGTCGGGTCTTCTGCCGGGAATACGCTTTGCAACAAAGCGCTGACGACGTCCGGCTGTTGCATACCCGAGCCTAGCGCGATCAGGGTCTGGATCAATCGCTTTTCACTGTGGCCATCTTTCAGCACCTTGGGTGGGAGGGATAGAATGGCTTTCAACAGACCTGATGCATTCAGTGGCAATGCCGTCAGCATCGCCAAAGTGGCCGGCCTTGCATTGTCCTGCGCTTGCCGTGCAGCCACCAGTGGTAGCGAGTTCATCTGGCTTGGCTTCAGCGCTGCAAGCCAACAGGTCAATGTCCATCGGTAAGCCTCGTCAGGCTGCCGTGTCAGTCGCGCCAGCGCCGGGAGCAGCGGCGTGTCGCTGTCACCGCTCCTTCCCGCGCATTGCAACGAAAACCAGGCATTGCGTATCCATCGCAGCGTTGGCCAGTCACAGGCGTCAGCTTCCGATGGTATGGCATTGGCCATCCGCATCTGGCCGGCGATTGAAGGCTGTCCAAGAGTCACTTGCTGGTGCAGCTTTGCGATGGCTGCTTGCGCCACTGCGGCCTTGGCCCTCGCGTCAGCTGTCATCCGAACATGGTTTTCAATGTCGATAATGTCCGCGTTGGCCAGAGCGGCCACCTCTTGCCTGATCTGCCTGACAGCCGCATCGAAGGTCGGATCCTGACGGCTCGGCAGACGCTTGTTTTCTTGCTGCCTTGTCTGCTCGAATATCTGCTTGCGTTCCTCCGGCTTCAATAGCGTAGCGAGAAAAAGGCGCGCAGCAGGAGACTGATGGCTGCCGGCCTCGGACTGGAGCTTCGCGAGGCACTTGCGCACATCGTCTTCGCATACGCCTGTCATTTCTGCCTGGATGCAAAAATGAATTTTCAGATCGGTTCGATGCTTTACATCTGATACTGCGGTGTCGAGATAGCTGACCAGCTCGTCGAATTCAGCGCTATTGTTCAGTACCCGCGCGGCTGCTCGAAGAGTGGCTTGCAGATGATCAACAGAATGCAAATCGAATTTCCACAAATTTTCGGCGTCCGCGGATTCTGCGCTCTGGAAATATTTGATCGCCAGGCGGTAGCGTTCGGCTTCGTCGGGAAGATTGAAAGCATTGATGCATTCTGCTGTCTCTTCCGGCGCGGCTTCCATGCAGGCCCAGGCCAGCAAGGTGCGCTGGGCATCATCAAGATCCGAGAATTTCTCGATAGACCCAGCGACCTGGGACGCAGTAGCCGGATCGTGAGCCAGCTTCTGCAAACAATCCAAAAGATCGGACTGCCTCAATCCGAAATTGAGCAGATTGCTTAAATCGGGCAAGTCTGCACTTTGAAAATACTGGTTTGCCAGATCGCTGCGCTCTGCTTCGTCGAGTATGTTGAATTTTTCGATGTAATCGCCGGTAGATTCTGCATCCGCATCCATGCAGGCTCTGGCCAGGATAGTGCGCTGCACCGGATCAGTGACCTGCAATTTATCCATCGCCATCGCGACGCCACCGGCAGTTGCCGGATTTTTTGCCAATTCCTGCAACATGGCCTGTCGATCAGATTCATCCGCGATGAAATTGTCGAGGTACATGGCGGCGGAATCGCCGCATTGTGTTGCCAGCGCAAGCCGCTCGTCGAAACGCATTGAAGATACTTTGTGCGCATGCATGGCAAAGCCATGCGGATCATCCGCTGCGATCTTGAGCAAGAAGGCCAGGCGGTGTTCATCTGACTGATACTCCAGATCCATCTGATGGCATTCATAGCCCGGTTGAAGATCCCGATTCCTGCAAGTATTGAGCAGCAGCGTCAAGTAATCGGACTCCGGATGTCGCCGCCGCTGGGTTTTGATTTCCCCCAGCCAGAATTTGTCGCGTAGCGTGACGCCGGGCGCCAGTTCTATTCCCTTGTCGCGGGTACGCAGGGTCGGATCGTAGGTGGGTGGTGCGGGCAAAGGACGGGTCGGTTCGGTCAGGCTTGCTGACCAGGCGCTAGCCAGGGGATCAGCTTCCCGGCGGGCGGCATCGCCGGGTGCGGAAAGCAGCCTTGGTTCCGGGGGGGGTTGCGTCTTCAGCGAAAGCGGATCCATCGATGCCGTGGATTCCGGGGACGGCGTGTTGCCGCCTGCAGGCGGCGGGAGCGTAGGCTGGGGGAGAGGTACGGGTCGCATGCTTGCCTGCTAAAAATTAAAGTGACCGATAGTCGGTATCACTAGCCGGCGAATTGTTCGATAATTGGTGCTTCTTGGATGTTTTAACCATGATTGTTGCGTTCTGACTACGAGATAAACAGGGGAACGATTTGCGACAGGCAAGCTTTTTGGGGGCAGCCCCTATCCACAGACGGCGGGAGGCGCATTGAGCGCCCCCGTCATGCTGATCACCGGTGGCAGCCGCGGCATAGGCGCAGCGACTGCGCTGCAGGCAGCGGAACGTGGTTGGGCAGTGGCGATCAGCTATCTGGGCAATGCATCGGCCGCCGAGGCAGTGGTGGCGCAGATCAGGGACAAGGGCGGCAAGGCGCTGGCGGTGCAGGCCGACGTCGGTATCGATGCCGACGTCATGCGCCTGTTCAAGACAGTGGACGACCAGCTCGGTCGCCTGACCTCGCTGGTCAATAATGCCGGCATGCTCGAGTTGCAGACCCGGCTGGACCAGATGGACCTTGCGCGCTGGCAGCGTGTGTTCAATGCGAATGTATTCGGCAGCTTCCTATGCGCGAAGCAAGCGGTGCTGCGCATGTCGACCCGTCATGGCGGTGAGGGCGGCGCCATCGTCAATGTGTCCTCGGCGGCGGCACGCATAGGCTCGCCGAACGAGTTCATCGACTACGCTGCTGCGAAAGGTGCAGTCGATTCGATGACGATAGGGCTGGCCAAGGAAGTCGCGGCCGAGGGCATACGTGTGAATGCGGTGAGGCCGGGGTTGATCTACACCGACATCCACGCCAGCGCCGGCGAGCCCGGCCGCGTGGATCGCGCCAAGGCCGGCGTGCCGATGCAGCGCGGCGGCTCGGCGGCCGAAGTGGCCGAGGCTATTGTGTGGCTGGCGTCACAGCAGTCGTCGTACGTAACAGGAACACTGCTGGATGTGACTGGCGGGCGCTGAGGTTTCACGCCTCATTTCACAGCGCCGGAAACAGGATGCGCCAATGAAAAATCCCGGCTTTTGCCGGGATTTTTCATTCAAAAGATCAGCCGATCAACTCCAGCAAGCGCTCAGGCGGCCGGCACAGTCGCGCGCCTTTGGGCGTGATCACCACCGGGCGATTGATCAGCTGTGGATGTGCGAGCATCGCATCGATCAGTTCATCGTCCGTCTTGTTCGCGTCATGCAAGCCGAGCTCGGCGCACAAGGCTTCCTTGTCGCGCAACAGCGCCCGCACCGGCTCACCGGTGGCGCGCACCGTGGCCAGCAGACTTGCGCGGTCGGGCGGGTCCTTCAAGTACAGCACCACGTGCGGCTCGATGCCGCGCTCACGCAGCAGTGCCAGCGCGCCGCGCGAGTTGCCGCAATTCGGGTTGTGCCAGATCGTGACGGCGGCGTCACCGCCGCCGGCACTTGCGATGCTCGCCTTTTTTTCAGCGTTCACGCCGACGCTCATTTGAGCGACATACTGAGCAGCATGTCGTTGAGCTTCTTCACGAAGCCTGCCGGGTCTTGCAATTGGCCGCCTTCGGCCAGCATTGCCTGGTCGAACAGGATGCTGGTCCAGTCGTCGAACTTCGATTCCTCATACTTCAAGCGCTGCACCAGCGGGTGGTTCGGATTGATCTCGAGAATGGGCTTTGGATCCGGCGCTTTCTGGCCGGCGGCTTTCAGCATGCGCAGCAGGTTGCCCGACAGCTCATGCTCGCCCGCCACGAGACAGGCCGGCGAATCGGTCAGGCGGAAAGTGATCCGTACATCGGCAGCCTTGTCGGCCAGCGAAGTCTTCATCTTGTCGACCAGTTCCTTGTATTCGGTCGCGGTCTCTTCCTTCTGCTTCTTCTCGGCTTCGTCTTCCAGTTTGCCGAGGTCAAGGTCACCTTTGGCGACCGACACCAGCTGCTTGCCATCGAACTCGGTCAGGAAGGACAGCATCCATTCGTCAACGCGGTCGGTCAGCAGCAGCACTTCGACGCCTTTCTTGCGGAAGATTTCGAGATGCGGGCTGTTCTTCGCGGCGGTGTAGCTGTCGGCGGTCACATAATAGATCTTGTCCTGCCCATCCTTCATCCGCGCGACATAGTCGCCGAATGACACGTTCTGTACGTCGCTGTCATTGTTGGTGCTGGCAAAACGCAGCAGTTTCGCGATGCGCTCCTTGTTGGTCGCGTCTTCGCCAATGCCTTCTTTCAGCACCTGGCCGAATTCGGTCCAGAATCCAGCGTACTTGTCCTTCTTGTCCTGCTCGTCGGCATTGGCCAGCTCTTCCAGCATGCCGAGCACGCGCTTGGTCGAACCTTCACGGATGACCTTCACGTCCCGCGACTCCTGCAGGATCTCGCGCGACACGTTCAGCGGCAGGTCGTTGGAGTCGATCACGCCCTTGACGAAGCGCAGGTAAGCGGTTCAGCATAGTCATGCGACACATGCTTGTAGAACTCCTTGTACTGCTCGTCCGTAATGTCGGACTTGCTGCGCGCCCACAGCGCGCTGGCCTGGTTGATGGTCTCGAGCTCGTCGCGGACCACCATCTCTTTCTTGTCCTCGTCCCACTCTTCCTTGTGCATGCGGATGGGCAGCGAGATATGGTCCGAGTATTTGCGGATCCCGGAACGCAGCTGCCAGGCCGACAGGAACTCGTCCTCGCCCTCGCGCA
>CAZCDW010000032.1:2816-18164 GCA_964497485.1 uncultured Bifidobacterium sp. | reverse complement strand
ACCTACAAGAAGGGCGCGGCCTACCTGGGCGCCGGCTTCACCATCAAGCCGCTGCATGACGACTACATCGGCGCACTGCGCGCTGTTGATCCGAAGTCGGGCAAGATCGTCTGGGAAAACAAGAACTCGGCTCCGCTGTGGGGTGGCGTGATGACCACCGCTGGCGACCTGGTGTTCTACGGCGTTCCGGAAGGCTACCTGAAGGCACTGGATGCGAAGTCGGGCAAGGAACTGTGGAAGTTCCAGACCGGTTCGGGCATCGTTGCTCCTCCGATCACCTGGGAAGAAGGCGGCGAGCAGTTTGTCGCAGTCGTTTCGGGCTGGGGCGGCGCCGTTCCCCTGTGGGGCGGTGAAGTGGCCAAGCGCGTCAACTTCCTCGAGCAGGGCGGCTCCGTGTGGGTCTTCAAGCTCGCGAAGTAATCAACAAGTTACTCCCGCCTGCACTGGGATACTGAATTCGTAGCATCATCCCATGCAGCTTCAGCCGACGGCCTGTGCCGTCGGCTTTTTTATTGGTGCGGGGGTATTTGATGCTGCTTCATTGATGCAGTGCCCATGCTGCAACGTCATGCAAGCAATGACGCCGGCCCGATACAGGCGAAAAAAAACCGGCTGAGCATCAACTCAGCCGGCTTTTTCATGCATATCGCAGCGTTCAGACTCAGGGTAGCTTGAAGTCCGTCAGCTCCATCACGATCTTGCCCGAAGACCAGAGCGGCGACACGATGTCTTCCTGGCGCTCGACCTTCACCAGACCAACGCCCTTGCAATACCACTCGATGTTCAGCACCGGGACATCCTTGAAACCCTGCACCGCATCGGCATACAGCGGCAGGCTGCCGTTGCCCACCACGCGCGCGCAATTCTTGAAGGTGCCGGCTGGCACGGTGACGGTCTCGTCCATCGCCTCGACATTGTTGGTCATCATGACCTTCGGCATCTTGATTTCCCGCTGACCGAGGTCGGTCTTGGGCCCGACAATGAAAGGCTCGCTGGGCACCATCCATGAAGCGCCCAGCGTCAGCGGCACCTTGATCACGGTGCGCGCATTCGGATCGAGCTTGGCCTGCTCCTCGACGTCGGTGCGCTTCGCAATACGGGAGACGCCAACCTTGTCCTTGCGCAGCCAGTATTCGACGCCGATATTGCCCGGCACTTCGATACGGCGTACATAGACCTGGTCGCCACCGTTGTAGTCGATGGTGCGATCGACCGTCGCCACATAAGTCTGGTGCGTCAGCGTGCCATTGATGTCGGACGCTACGTCATATTCCCAGCGTGCGCCGACGTCGAGCGGAAAATAGGATTCTCCTTGCGGCGCGTTCCTGGAGCAACCGGCGGCCAGCAAGGCTGCAGCCACGAGGGTGAGGCGGATCTTCATCACTTCTCCGGCAGGCGGGTGACCGGCGCATCGGAGACGCGCAGCTTGATCTTGTTATCGGCATTGACCTTGAACCAGGCGCTGCCGCTGCCGCCGCCCGGGCGCTCGATGGTGCCGACCTGGCGTATGCCCTGGCGGCTCTTGCGCTGCGCCTCGGACAGCTGCGAATGCGCATCCTTCTGGTAAGGAAGCTTGTACGAGCGCGGCACGGTCGACGGACGGTTACTGTCGAGCGGCGTAACCCACAGGTAGATCGCGCCATCGATGCCGCGCTCCTTGTTGGGCTCTTCGATCACGGCCGACACGATCGCGAATTTTTCGGGCAGCATGCGCGGCGTGGGCCAGCCCAGCATGTCCTCGAAGGTGTAGTTGGCGACAAAGTAAGTGATGGTGACGGCCACCACCATCGAGATTTTTATCCAGCGCTTCCAGGCGGTGGCCAGGCACAGCACCAGCAGCAGCAGCGAAACGGCCACGTACAACAGGGTCAGCAGTAGGGATGAGTTCGTCATGATTGCGGAACGAGGGTTTTGGGTAAGGTGTTGATATCGCGGACGCTGCCATCGGCATCGACCGTAAAGCGCGCGGCAGTCTTTTCGTCGCCCTTGCGATCAAGCTTGACCGTGCCGTAGTAGACGACGTCGGCCTTCGGGTTGACCTTCACGACCGAGACCGTGGCCTCGACCGGATCGCCATTCTTGCTTTCGTAGTACTGCACGTTGACGGTGTATTCGCCCGGCGCATAGCCGCGTATGGTCACCACTTCCTGGTTCAGCGGATTCACCACGTCCTTGCCATTGACGTTGATGGTGTCGCCGGCCAGGCCGCGATCATCGCGGTCGAGGTGCATCAGGCCTGCCTCACGCTGACGGAACCAGGCCATGGCGCCGGCCGGGTCCTGCACATAGGTGTCGATGTCGTTCGGGTTCATGTCTGGCCAGGACACGGTGATGATGAACTCCGCCTTGGCCGGGATGTCGCCTTCCTTCTTCGCCTTCGGATTCATCGCCATCAACGCGATGATGAAACAGAAGACGAAGGCGATCAGGATGTTGAACAGCATGTCGTAGAAGGGGTCGACTTCCCCTTCGCGACGCTTGACGCGCAGGCTCACTTCGCGTCCTGGTGCGTCAGCTTGGCGAGGTGAGTCTCGGCGAACTCCAGCGAGTCAGCGAGGATGCCGTCACTGCAGCGGTCCATGCGCACCAGCTGTGCACCGAGCAGCATGTTGGCCATCAGCCCGACGGCCGTTGTCAGCAGCGCGATGCCAAGGCCGCCAGTCAGCGTCTTGAGCATGGTGGCGGACTGCGATGCATCGAAGGTCTGCATCTGCGAAATATCGAGCGCGAGAATGGAAAAGCCGATCACCTTGCCCAGCAGGCCGAGCTTGATCTGTATGCCGTTCACCCACCATGCCGATTCGCTCGGGCCATGCATGCGCTCGGCCAGCACCTCGGTCAGTTGCGCGTTGTCGTAATCCTGGCGGCGCGCCTTCTCCATCAGCGCGCTGAAGTAGTCCTGCACGGCGCCGACGTAGCCGACCGGCGCTTGCGCGGGGCCGAACTGCGGGCGAACGGACTGCATCCACGCATCGAGCGCATGGCGCTCTTGCATCATCACCCAGGCACGATGGCCTACCCACAGCGTGGACAAGATGAAGACCCCGATGATCATCATCGTGATGCCCGTCGGGTCGGCGTCGATCAGGACGCTCCAGACATTGGCGCGCCACAGGATGAAGCTGGCGAAAATAAGCAGGCCCGAAAAGGCCAGCCACTGAAAGAAGAAGCGATCGGCGATCGATGCGCTGCCCGCGCCGGCATGAAGTCCGGGGAGGATGCTGGCACGGGATTGAAAAATTCTGGAAAGCGGTATCAACCGTCGTGCCACAGCATTCATGCCTACGTTACCTTGTCTCGTTCTGTTTTTTCAGTGCCTGCCGCAAAACGCAGTGAATTGGCGTCGTTGCGGAAGACCAGCGGTTTTTCTTCCCCCGACCGGTGTCGCGCCTGTAGCACGATCTTTTGCACGTCGTCGTGGTGCGACGATTTGCTGCATACCGGGTCCGCATTCTCCGCGTCGCCGGTGAGGGCGTAGGCCTGGCAGCGGCAACCACCGAAATCCTTTTCCTTGTCGGGACAGGTGCGGCACGGTTCCTTCATCCAGCCAAAACCGCGGAAGCGGTTGAAAGCATCGCTGTTATACCAGATATCGCGCAAACTTTCCTTAGTGACATTCGGGAAAGTGAGGCCCGGAAGGCTTTGCGCCGCATGGCAGGGCAAGGCCGAACCATCGGCGGCGACCGCCAGGAACACCGAGCCCCAGCCATTCATGCAGGCCTTCGGACGCTGCTCGAAATAATCCGGCACGACGAACAGCAAACGCGTCGATTTGCCCAATTTCTCGCGCCACTGGTTGACCACAGCCTCGGCACGCTCGAGTTGCTCGCGTGTCGGGATCAGCTGCTCGCGGTTGACCATGCCCCAACCGTAGTACTGGGTATTGGCCAGCTCCAGGTATTCGACGCCCATCTCGACCGCCATGGCGATGATGCGATCCACATGGTCGAGGTTGTAACGGTGCAGCACCACATTGAGCACCATCGGGTAGTCGTATTTCTTGATCAGCTTCGCGACCTTGTTCTTCAGGTCGAAGGTCTTGGTGCTGGTCAGGAAATCGTTCATCTCCTTGGTCGAGTCCTGAAACGACAGCTGGATATGGTCGAGGCCGAGCTGCTTCATCTTCGCGATGCGCTCTTCCGTGAGCCCGACACCGGAGGTGATCAGGTTGGTATAAAAGCCGAGCTGGTGCGCATGGCCGATCAGCTCTTCGATGTCATCGCGCAGCAGCGGCTCGCCGCCGGAGATACCGAGTTGCGCGGCGCCCAGTTTGCGCGCCTGCGTGAACACATCCTTCCATTGCTCGGTCGTCAGCTCATTCTTGTTTCCCGCATAGTTCAGCGGGTTGTAGCAGAACACGCAGTGCAGCGGGCAGCGGTAGGTGACTTCGGCCAGCAGCCACAGCGGCGGCGCGATCTGGGGCATGGCGGTAACTTCAGCGGTAACTTGGGTATCCATGGACTTCTCGATGTGCTTGTTCAGGCGATCCAGCCGTTTTCCGACGCGAGGGCGAGGAAACCGGCCACATCCTTTTCAAGACCGGTCGCATTGAAGGCCTGCTCGATGTCGGCAACGATGGCCTTCACGTCGCGCTGGCCGTCGCAGCGCTTGAGTATTTCGGATGCGCTCTGGTTCAGCTTGACCATGCCTTCCGGGTACAGCAGCACATAGGCCTGCTGCGCCTCTTCATATTGCATGCGGAACAGGCGCGCCAGCTTCGGGCGTGCATCGAGATCGAAGGTCGCGCTCATGGGTAAGCCTTTTCGATCGCATCCGAGATCTGCCACAGCACATCGAGCTTGAACTGCAGGATGTCGAGTGCGCGCTCCTGCTGCTCGCGCGTGGTGAAGTAATCCAGCGTGACCTGCAGGCCATGCTCGACATCGCGCTGCGCGAGCGGCACACGGCTGCGGAAGTAGGCAAGGCCTTCGTCCTTCACCCATGGGTAATGGGTCGGCCAGTTCGCGAGCCTGTCCTTGTGGATCTTCGGCGCGAACATCTCGGTCAGCGACGAGCAGACGGCTTCCTGCCAGGGACGCTGGCGCGCGAAATTCACATAGGCATCGACCGCGAACTTCACGCCCGGCACCACATGCTTGAGCGACCACAGGTCCTCGCGCGGGATGCCAACCGCATCGCCCAGGCGCGACCAGGCTTCGATACCGCCCTCGCGGTCGCCATGGCCGTCGTGGTCCATGATGCGCTCTATCCACTTGCGACGCACGTCGCGGTCCGGGCAATTCGACATGATCGCCGCATCCTTCATCGGGATCATGACCTGATAGTAGAAGCGATTGAATACCCAACCGCGGATCTGGTCAGGGGTCAGCTTGCCCTCGTTCATTTTCACGTTGAACGGATGGTTGATATGGTAGTTATCGCCCTTCGCGCGCAGCCGTGCCTCGAATTCTTCGCGGCTCCAGGGCAGTTGACCTTCCAGCTTCGTCGGTGCATTCATTGAATTCCTCACAAAATGAGCGGAGTGAAACGGAGCGGTCGCTGGCTAGGCGCGCCGCTGAAGACAGTACGAACGTACGGCGAAGCGGCGCAACGACGCCAGCGGCATTTTTGAGGAATTCACAGTTCGATCTCCATGCCGTCATATGCGACCTCAATGCCGTGCTTCGCCAGCGAGGCGCGCTCGGCCGAGTCTTCGTTCAAGATAGGGTTGGTATTGTTGATGTGGATGAGGACCTTGCGGCGCTCACCGACACCATCGAGTACTTCGATCATGCCACCGGGACCTGACAGCTGCAGGTGGCCCATGTCGGCGGCGGTCTTTTGCGTAAGACCCAGCGTGATCATTTCGTCGCCGGTCCACACGGTGCCGTCGACCAGTACGCAATCAGCCTTCTGCATCGCGGCCAGCACATGCGGCTCGATCTCGCCCAGTCCCGGCGCATAGAACAAGGTCTTGCCGGTGAGGGTGTTCTCGATCAGCAGGCCATTGTTGTCACCCGGCTGAGGGTTGGCGCGATGGGGCGAATACGGCGGCGCCTTGCTCTTCAGCGGCAGCGGGTGGAAGCGTATGCCCTCGATGCCGGGCACGTCGATGGCCGCGAAGCGCGTCTTGTCGGCCGACAGTCCGCTGATCTCGTGATGCTCGACACCGCAGTAATGCGACAGCACCTTCGCCAGCGGCAGACCGTGGTTCAGGTCGTCCCACACCGAGTCGGTGCAATACAGGTTCAGCTTCTTCTTCCCCTCACGCAGCATCAGCAGGCCAGTGATGTGGTCGATCTGTGCATCCATCAGCATCACGGCGGCGATGCCGGTGTCGCGGATCGCGCGCGCCGGTTGCAGCGCCGGATTGGCCTTCAATTGCGCGAGGATGTCGGGCGAGGCATTGACCAGCACCCAGTCCGTGCCATTGGCCGATACCGCAATCGATGATTGCGTGCGTGCCTTCGCATTGATCGTGCCATTGCGAACACCGGCGCAATTGGTACAGTTGCAATTCCATTGCGGGAAACCGCCACCGGCGGCGGAACCTAATACACGTATTTTCATGATTTTCTGGAGTAGGGAATCTGCGCGGCGCTTAGGCCACGCTGCGTGAATTGGCGAGTGCCCGTGCAAGCTGACAGCTTGCGTGGGCAGTCATGCGGTCCACGTCCCTCATCAGTCCGGTCGTGGCAGGAGGGGCAAGCCCCGGTCGTTCAGTCATGGTCGTCTCCTGTCGCTGCCAACGGAAGGCCTTGATTTGACAGGCTTTCCACGAGCTCGCGTCCGAATGCGGACGGCGGCGACGCTGTGTGCTGGTACAGTCTTGTTCAAATCATTGTGCCCTGTGCCCCGGTAAAAAAACAGATGCCCTCCCCGACACCCATACAGCCTTTCGACCAGCAAAACCTGCCGACGGGCGACGGTCATTTCCTGTACGTCGCGCAGTACGGGCGGCCAGATGGCGCGCCGGCGGTGGTGCTGCATGGCGGCCCGGGCAGCGGCACCCAGCCCTCGGTACTCGACTGGTTCGATCTGAACACGCAACGCGTGGTGCTGTTCGACCAGCGCGGCGCCGGACGCTCGATGCCACAGGGCAGCCTGGTGGCGAATGACAGCACGCGACTGGTGGCCGACATCGAGCAGATACGCGCGCATCTCGGCATTGCGCGCTGGCTGGTGGTCGGAGGTTCCTGGGGTGCGACACTGGCGCTGCTGTATGCACATGCGCATGCCGATCGCATCAGCGCTCTGGTATTGCGCGGCAGTTTTCTCGCCAGCGAACGCGAGCTGCACTGGTTCTTCCAGTCGTTGCGCGCGATGGTGCCGGCCGGATGGGCGCAGATGACTGCAGGCTGGGAAGAGGCAGCGCGTCAGAGCGTATTGCAAACGCTGGCCCACGCACTGCTGCAAGGTGACGATGCGCAGGCGCGCGATGCGGCACGACGCTGGGGCCAATATGAACAAGCGGTGATGGAAGCGATGGCCGGCAAACTCGCGTCGCCCGCCCCGATGTCAACACCAACTTCATCGACGTCGCCGTCAACGTCGTCGAATGATGATGCCGCGACCACACGCATGCTCAACAAATACCGCTTGCAGGCGCACTACCTGACCCAGCACTGCTTCTGCAGCGAAGCCGAGCTTTTGCAGGCATGCGAGCGCTTGTCATCGAGCCCTGCGGTGCCGGTGGTCCTGGTGCACGGCACACACGACCTGGTTTGCCCGCCACAGAATGCGCTGTGGCTGCAAGCTGCGCTTCCGCATGCACGGCTGCGGTGGGTGGAGAAAGGCGGCCATACGCCGGCCGATCCTGGGATCGCCGCGGCTCTGAGGCAGGCGATCGCGGAACTACGCTGAACGCTCGCGCCTGCCTTGTGCGTCTGCCGCGCTTACTTCTGCAGCTTGCGGTAGATGGTATTGCGTGACACGCCGAGCGCGCGCGCGGCCGCTGACACATTGCCGCGATGCTCTTCAAGCGCGCGCTGTATAGTCAGTAGCTCGACGTCCTCGAGCCGTGCGCCGGTGGCAGCGGACAGCGCGGCCATCATCGGGCTGCCCGGTGCCGAAACCGTGGAAGTCATCGATGCCGCCGGTGCGGCACTGGCCACGGGATGGCCGCCCACATCTTCGAGGAAATCTTCCGGCAGATGCTCGAGCCGGACTTCGCGCTCGTCACCCGCCATCACGATCGCGGTGCGCAGCAAGTTGGTCAGCTGGCGGAAATTGCCCGGCCAGTTATGCCGCTTGAACAGCGCCATCACCTCCGGCGACACCGTCATCGGTTCGGCATCGGACTCGGCCGCCAGCAGGCGGTTGATCACGACCTCAAGATCGCTGCGCTCGCGCAGCGGTGGCAGGCGCACCACCAGTCCGTTCAGGCGGTAATACAGGTCTTCGCGGAATTCGCCCTTGGCGATCATGTCGCGCAGGTTGCGGTTGGTCGCGCAGATCAGGGCGACATTGACTGGTATCGATTTGTTCGAGCCCAGCGGCATGACCAGACGCTCCTGCAACACGCGCAGCAGGCGCGCCTGCAGACTGAGCGGCATGTCGCCGATCTCGTCGAGGAACAGCGTGCCCCCATTCGCTTGCAGGATCTTGCCGGTGCTGCCCTTCTTGCGCGCGCCGGTGAAGGCGCCGTCTTCGTAGCCGAACAGTTCGGATTCGATCAGGGTCTCGGGTATCGATGCGCAGTTGACCGCAACGAAGGGGCCGCCCGAGCGCGGCGAATCATTGTGCACCGCCTGCGCCAGCAGCTCCTTGCCGGTACCGGTCTCGCCGGTGACCAGGATGGGAATGTCGCGTCCCATCACCAGATTGACCTTGCGGATCAGCGCAGCGACTTTTTCGTCCCCGGTATCGAGGTAATGCAGGCTGGACAGGCGGCGCTTGCCGGCCTCGTCAAGCGCATCGGCCTTGCGCGCGGCCGCTTCGGCGCGCACGCGTGCACCCTCTTTCTCAATCGCGCCGGATTGAATGAACAGGTTCTGCGTGCGCAGCTCGGCACGCGCGGACACACGCACGCCAGTATGCAAGCAAAGGTCGAGCAGGGTCGGTGCCGCAGTACGATAGTGGTCGAACAGCGCCGAGACCGGCATCCCGAACAGCGAACTGAAGGTATGCGTCTGCAGCGCCGACAGCGGCAGGCCGAGCTGGAACAGGCCGCTGCGGTTGGCCGACAGGAAGCGACCCGACATCGAGAATGATGCAATGCCCTCCATCAGCGTGCCAATGAACTCGGGACGGCTATGGAAATGCAGCGTGATCGCATCGTCGAACGCCGCCGAGAACAACTGGTTCTCGATCATCTGTGCGGACATGCGCACCAGCGCCATCGTGTGCTTGTGGAAGCTGCGCTGGTCGCCGGTCACATCAAGCACGCCGATCAGGCGTCCCTGGTGGTCGATGATGGGCGCGGCCGAGCAGGTCAGGAAGTGATTAATCGTCAGGAAGTGTTGGTCCGCATGAACCAGCGTCGGCACCTGTTCGGCGATCGCGGTACCGATCGCATTGGTG
This sequence comes from uncultured Bifidobacterium sp., assembly GCA_964497485.1. Lineage (GTDB taxonomy): Bacteria > Pseudomonadota > Gammaproteobacteria > Burkholderiales > Burkholderiaceae_D > Pernthalerella. Next base: position 8,702 of record CAZCDW010000032.1, on the reverse strand, counting down.
CCCTTGCTCTCTTCAGACCAGGCGACGCCGGCGCACAGCGCGACACGGTCGGCCTTTTCGAGGAAATCGTCATCGCCCAGCGTATGCAGGATCGTGCCCTGCGCATCGGTGAGCACCACCATGCTGTGGGTGTTGACGATCTGCTCATACAGGGTTTCCATTACCGGCAGCGCATAGGCCGACAGGCCGCGGTTCTGCTCGATCCTGGTGATCAGCTCACCGCGCAGGATGGGGGAATAGTCGGGCTCGGTGTCCGGCGCAAGCCCATAGGACACCGATCGACGATGGGATTCTTCGATCATGGCAGCCTGCTCCGACGCATGAAACATGCCGGGCGAAGAAAACTGCCTTTCAGGCAATATCAAACGTGAAACTGCCTGTTTATCGGGGACGATCTCGCTCCCCATTGGTGTTGCCTGTGCCATGTCTCATCCCCAGCCTGCCCAGTGTTTCTTTTTTTATCGCTCTTGTCTGGCGGAATGTAGCACTTGTTCCGTTATGACGCAAAACAAGTTTTTAGGACACCCTTTGCCTGCAGTAAAGGCTTGGCATGGCACTTGCGATTGGAATTCCGCTTCAGCAAGCGCCTGCCGCACCCGCTGTCGCTGCCGCAGCCCTGATGCGCGGCCGGCGACCCGACGCCGGGCCTTGGAACAGCTTTCATCAAACCTACCGGAGACTTTTCATGAGCACCTTCATCCGTACCGCCGTCCGCGGCCTGGCCTGCGCGGCCGTCCTCGCCCTGTCCTCGTCGGCCTTTGCCCACGGCGACGTGACCCCGCAAGCGGTCGACACCAAGGGTCTGCCGACCCTGGGCGAGCAGTGGAAGGCCGAAAACCCGTACCGTGGCAACAAGGATGCGATCAAGGTCGGCACTTCGGCTTTTGCACAAAACTGCGCCCGCTGCCACGGTATCGAAGCCATCTCCGGCGGCATTGCCCCTGACCTGCGCATGATCGACAAGGATTGCATGGGCCTGGCTGACGCCGACCGCAAGGCCGCTTGCATCAAAGAGATCGACGACTACTATGCGACCACCGTCCGCAAGGGCCGCGTGCGCAACGGCGCCGTCTACATGCCGCCGTTCGAAGGCATCCTGCAGCAGGAAGCCGTGTGGGCGATCAAGGCCTACCTCGAGACCCGTCGCGCAACACAGTAATCCCTGAGTAACACCGGTGGCACCTGCGCAATGCGGTGCCGCCGCTGTCACCGCCTGTGCTGTGCTCATCAGCCAGCTGGGTGGCCACGAGTATCATCCCAATTTTCACAAGCGCGACCTACAACGCGCACCGGGGACATAAAATGATTCGCATCACCTCCCGCAGCCTGCTGGCTGCACTCCTGGCTTCCCTCAGCCTCGCCTTCAGCCTGCCGGCGGTCGCCAATGAAGACATGGACAAGATCCGCGCCAGCGGCAAGCTCACCTTTGCTGTTTATGACGACTACGCGCCGTTCTCGGGCAAAGGCGGCGGTATCGACCACGACCTGGCCGACGCGCTGGCGAAGAAGCTGAACCTGAAATCATCGCTGCTTCCTTTCCCGGCCGGCGAGGACATCGGCGATGACCTGCGCAACATGGTCTGGAAGGGGCATTACCTCGGCTTTGGTCCGGCCGACGTCATGCTGCACGTGCCGGTCGACCGCAACGTGATGCTGAAAAATGACAAGGTCGAGATCTTCGCGCCCTACTACCGCGATACGGTGAAGCTGGTACGCAATGTGAAGGCGATCCCGGACCTGAATGGTGTGGCCTCACTGGAAGGCAAGAAGCTTGGCGCAGAAAAAGTGTCGATCTCGGCAATGGTGCTGCTCGGCGAGCAGAGCCTGCGCGAGGGCGTGACTATTTACCCGACACCGATCGAGGCGCTGCAGAAACTGAAGGCCGGCGAGCTCGACGCGGTGGTTGCCAGTCGCTCCGAGATCGAGTCCGTGATCCGCGACGACAAACAGTTCGAGATCACCGATGCGCCGTTCACCCGGCTGCCGCGAAACGGCTGGGTGGTCGGCCTCGCGGTAAAAAAGGAAAACACCGAGCTTGCGCTGCTGCTGCAAAAGGCCGTCAATGACCTGTTTGATTCCGGCGAGATGGCCGCGCTGTTCACGAAACACGGCGTACGCTCGATCAAACCCTGAGATCGGTACGGACCATGCGCCGACTGCTTTCTGTATTATTGTCTGCGCTGGTCCTGCTGTGTGCCGCCGCCTCCGGCGCACAAGCCGGCGTAATGACGCAAGAAGCGCTGGCCAAGATCTTCCCGTCGCCGCTGATCGTCGGCGCCAAAGACAGCGATCTGCCGGTCTGGCCCATCCTGAAGCAGGAAATGACGTCGACCGAACTGGTCGGCTACGCATTCGAATCGATCGATTTCGTGCAGCTGCCCGGCTTCGCCGGCGTGCCGATGAACCTGCTGGTCGCGCTCGACCCCAAGGGCAAATTCCTCGACGTGCTGGTGCTCGACCAGCATGAACCGGTGTTCGTCGGCGGCTATGGCACCGCGCCACTGGAAAATTTCATCGCGCAGTACAAGGGCCTGTCGCTGACGCAGAACATCAGCATCGTCGCCGCCGGCACGCGCAAGAGCGCGAAGATGGACGGCAACAATGTTCGCATTGATGGCGTCTCCAAGGCCACCGCCTCGCTGCGCATCCTGAACCAGTCGCTGATCTCGTCGTCGCTGGTGGTGGCGCGCAAGAAGCTCGGCTTTGCAGGCGGCCACGACCCGGCCCAGATCGCGCGCCTGAAGCCGGACCTGTTCGAGAAGCATGCGCCGAATGACTTGTTCGGCAAGAACCTGGTCGCGCACCTCGCGCTGGCCAACCGCGATGTCGAGAAAGCCTATGCCGGCACCAATGGCGAAGGCCTCGATGCCGATGGCAGCGCCGACCCCGATGGCATGTTCATCGACCTCTACACCACGCTGGTGTCGGTACCGAGCATAGGCAAGAACCTGCTGGACGGGCCGAGCTGGGACAAGCTGCAGGGCCGGCTCGAGAAAGGCGACCATGCCATCCTCGTGATGTGGGGCGGTCGCTATTCGCTGACGCCGGAAGACTTCATCCCCGGCACTGCACCCGAACGATTGACGCTGAAGCAAGGCGGGCTGCCGCTGGAGATGCGCGACCTCGACCTCGAACTGCACCTGGCCGACGGCACACCGGTGCTGCCCGAGAACATGAAGGTACTGCGCGTGATCGCGCAATCCGGCCTCGACCTGTCCAAGCCGCTGGAGTTCTTCGTCAACGTCAAGCGCGAGAAAGGCATGGTCTATCCGGAGATCATCCGCGTTGCGCTGCCTTACCAGCTGCAGCTGCCCGAGCGTTTCTATGACGTGCCCGACAGCAGCGACAAAACCTGGATAGGCATCTGGCAGCAGCGCGTGCCCGAACTGGCCGTGCTGGGTAGTGCCTTGCTGGTGCTGACCCTGCTGCTCGCGCAACAGAAATGGCTGACCGCGAATGCGCGCCGCTTCACCGTGATCCGCGTCGCGTTCCTGAGCTTCACCGCCGGCTTCATCGGCTGGTATGCGCAGGGCCAGCTGTCGATCGTGAACATGACAGGTCTGCTGCAGTCGCTGAAGGAAGGCCGCAGCCTGGCCTTCTTCCTGTACGACCCGATGACCGTCTGCCTGTGGGGCTTCGTCGCGATCACCTTCTTCATCTGGGGCCGCGCCACCTTCTGCGGCTGGCTGTGCCCGTTCGGCGCGCTGCAGGAGCTCGTATCTCGCCTTGCGCGCCTGCTGCGCGTGCCGCAAGTCCGCTTGCGCACGACGCTCGATGCGAAGCTGAAATGGATCAAGTACGTGCTGCTGGCCGGCGTGCTGGTGTCGGCGCTGTTTGCACCGCAGCTGGCCGACAAACTGGTGGAGATCGAACCTTTCAAGACCGCGATCACGCTGTACTTCGTGCGCTCCTGGCCCTTCGTCGTGTATGCCGGCGGGCTGCTGGTGGCGAGCGCCGTGGTCTACAAATTCTTCTGCCGTTACCTGTGCCCGTTCGGTGCCGGGCTCGCGGTGCTGGGCAAGCTGCGCCTGTTCAAATGGCTGCCACGTCGCGCCGAGTGCGGCACACCCTGCCAGACCTGCCGCCACCGCTGCGACTATCAGGCCATCCGCCCGAATGGCGCGATTGCCTATGACGAATGCTTCCAGTGCATGGATTGCGTGGTGATCTATCACAGCGATACGCAGTGCGCGCCGCGCATCCTGCAGGCGAAGCGTGGCGTGACGATACCGGTGCGGGCGATACCGGCGGACAAGGAGCTTGCATGAACACAGCAACGATCCCTGCCATGCATCCTCAGCGTCGTCGCCGCACCCTGCTCAAGGCCGCGCTGGGCACCGCGCTGACGGCGACGGCAGGCCTGGGCGTGGCATCACTGTGGCAGCAGCATGCCTCTGGCAGCCAAGGCCTGCGCGAATTCACGGCGGCTGACATCGCGTTTGGCACCACTGTGTCATTGACCGTGCTGCATCACGACGAAGTGACAGCCCGCAGCGCGATGCAGGCAGCACTGGCTGCCGTGCGTGACATCGACCGGCTGATGAGCCTGTATCGGGCCGACAGCGAAGTCAGCCGGCTTAACCGCAACGGCTACCTCGACCATCCCGACGCACGCCTGCTGACCGTACTGCAGCATGCGCAAGCCTTGTCGCAGCAAACCCGCGGCGCTTTCGACATTACGGTGCAGCCTTTGTGGGACGCTGCCGCGTCAGGCCGCGACACGCATGCAGAACTTGGCCGCATCGGCTGGCGCAATCTGCTGGTGCATGCGCAGCGACTGGCATTTCGCGCACCTGGCATGGCCGTTACGCTGAACGGCCTTGCGCAAGGCTATGGCGTTGACATGGCGCTCGCGGCGCTGAAGCAGCACGGCATCAGCGATGCCCTGCTCGATACTGGCGAGTTCGCCAGCCTCGGCCAGCGTGACGACGGACAGCCATGGACGCTGGCCGTGCGCGACCCGCGCGACGAGGATGCCTATGCGCGCGTGCTGGCCGCCGATGGCCGCTGCCTCGCAAGCTCCGGCGATTACGAGACGCGCTTCAGCGACGATTTTTCGAGACACCATATCGTCGATCCGGCCACCGGCGACTCGCCGCGCGAACTGGCCAGCGTCAGCGTGCTGGCACCCACCGGCATGCAGGCCGATGGCCTGTCGACGGCGATGATGGTGCTCGGCCTGCAGGCATCGCTGGACCTCGCCGCGCGAACGCCAGGCGTGGATATCTTCTGTGTCAGCAAGGGCGGCGCGCGGCATGCGACGCCGGGCTTTCCCGCCGACCTCGGCTGAGCATCTGATGGCCGGATCGTCTGATGACCTGAAGGCCTGATGGCCTGAAGGCCTTGCAGTGGCCCTCTTCTACCTGCTTCCTTCTTGATCTGCATCGCCGGCCGGCCATCACACGCCATGGCGCAGGAACTTGCAGCACCGGCACCCGGCCTAATCCGCACATTCACCACCGGAGCAAGCCATGCCCATGGCAGGCAATGTGTCGGCACAGCCGACGGCGGCCGCGAGGCTGGGGCCGTCGCTTGGCTGGTTCAGTCTGGCCGCAGGTGCGGCGGGTCTGTTGATGCCGGGCCGCGTCGCGCGTGCGGCCGGTTTGTTGAACAACCTTGGCACGCTGCGCGCGATGCGTGCGATCGGCTTGCGCGAACTGGCGAGCGGCGCCGGTATCCTGATGCGACCACAACGTCCCGGCTGGTTATGGATGCGCGTTGCCGGCGATGCGTTGGACCTGGCCTTGCTCGGCTTGTCGGGCCGCCGGGCGGCGGCCGCGAGTGCGGCAGCCGGTGCGCGCTACGCGGGCTCGCGACAACGCCTGCTGTTCGCGTCGGCGGCGCTCGCCGGTGTGACCGTGCTCGACATGCTGGCGGCCTATGAAC
>CAZCDW010000032.1:0-2716 GCA_964497485.1 uncultured Bifidobacterium sp. | reverse complement strand
TCGCAGCAGCTGGGCTGGCGCACGCTGCCCGGTGCCGAAGTCGATCATGCCGGTGTGGTGCGGTTCGTGCCGGCCAGCGGCGAGCGCGGCACGGTCGTTGAAGTCGAGCTCAGTTATCGCGCACCGCTCGGCAAGGCTGGCAGCCTGATCGCGAAACTGTTTGGCGAAGAACCATCGCAGCAAGTCGACGAAGATCTGCGCCGCTTCAAGCAACTGATCGAGACCGGCGAGATACCGACCACCATCGGTCAGCCGGCCGGTCAGCGCAGCCTGATTGGCCGCACACTGCATCGCGGGATGCCCGGATGAAGGCGAACGTCTGGCATGGCAAGGGGGACATGCGCATCGAGCAGGTGCCTGACCCGCGCATCCTGAACCCGCGCGATGCGATCGTGAAAATCACGTCGACCGCGATCTGCGGCTCGGACCTGCACCTGTACAACGGCTATGTTCCGAGCATGGAAGCCGGTGACATCCTCGGCCATGAGTTCATGGGTGAGGTGGTCGAGATCGGTCACGCCGTGAAAAACTTGCGTATCGGCGACCGCGTGGTGGTGCCGTTCACGATCGCCTGCGGCAACTGCTTCTTCTGCGAGCGGCATGAGCATTCGTTGTGTGAGAACTCGAACCCGAATGCATGGATGGCCGAGAAGATGTGGGGCCATTCGCCGGCGGGTATATTCGGCTATTCGCACCTGACCGGTGGCTATGCGGGCGGCCAGGCGCAGTACGCGCGGGTGCCATATGCGGATGCCGGGCCGCTGCGCATCGAGGACGGCCTGGATGATGACAAGGTGCTGTTCCTGTCCGATGTACTGCCCACCGGTTACATGGCGGCGGAAAACTGCAACATCCGTCACGGCGACACGGTGGCTGTCTGGGGCTGCGGGCCGGTTGGACAGTTTGCGATACAGAGCGCATGGCTGCTCGGTGCGGAACGCGTGATCGCCATCGACCGCTTTTCCGAGCGGCTGGCGATGGCACGCGACTGGTCGCGCGCGGAGACGCTTGATTACGAACAGGTCGACATCGCAGATGCATTGCGCGAGATGACCGGCGGTCGCGGACCAGATGCCTGCATCGACGCCGTCGGCATGGAAGCCCATGGTACCGGCGTGATGGCCAGTTATGACCGCATCAAGCAGATGATGCGTATTGAAACCGACCGGCCCATGGTATTGCGCGAAGTACTGCGCAGCTGCCGCAATGGCGGGACCGTTTCCGTGCCGGGCGTCTATGGTGGCTTAGTCGACAAACTGCCGATGGGCTCAGTGATGAATCGCGCGCTGACGCTCAAGACTGGCCAGACCCATGTGCAGCGCTACCTGCAGCCCTTGCTGGAACGTGTGCGGCGCGGTGACTTCGATCCGGAACGATTGATCACACACCGGCTCCCGCTGGACGATGCACCGCAGGCTTACCGGATGTTCCGTGACAAACAGGATGGCTGCGTGAAGGTAGTGCTCAAGCCCTGGTTGCACTGACCCTGGCAAGCATGAGAAAGGCTGCGCAAGCGCAGCCTTTTCCTATCGGGGTGCGATCAGAAGTGATAGCGTGCGCCAATACTCCAGGTGCTGACTTTGGGGCCGTTGTCGATGACCTTGTCAAAGTATTGGTACTCGGCCACACCGGAGATTTCTTTCGTGAATTGATAACTCAGGCCGACACCGAGCATAGGGCTGACGCGTGTTTCAGAGTTACTGATCGTCGTGCCACCGGAAATCAACGACGCGTCGCTGTAGTTCACGGCGATACCCAACTTGCCCAGGGCATGGAATCCATCAGCAATCGGCAGCTTCCCGACTGCGGCGACATACAAGGTCTGCGTATCAAAGCTGACACTGTCGCCGGATGAGGGATCGGTTTCCTTGAGCTTGCCATGCCGCAGATAGGCAGCCTCAATATCGACGTTAGGGTTGATCGACGTGCCATAGCTGAGGCCGAACAGCGTCTTGGATTCGCCTGCACCACCAATCTCATACCTGGATTCGCCGACATTGATGCCGACATAGCTGCCCTCGGCGTGAGCCGCCAGCGGCGCAACGAGCACCACGCCCAGCAGCGCGGCCAACAATGATTTTTGCATGATGATTTCCTGTTCCTTAAGGTAGAGAACAGCCGGCAGGATTGCCGGCGCGGTCCGAATGGGACGCGCGGATTCTAGGCAGGCAGCCTTGTGCTGATAACTAATGGGTTGTGAAAAAATGACACCGACGATGCGTCGGAATTCACGACGCAAAAGCAAATGCGTATGGATGGATGACGACGATATGCGGAATTATGGGGACGCGATCGCGCCCCCGGCAAATGGAGGTCTCAGAATTGGTAGACACCTGACAAGGTAAACTGGCTCAGAGAGACGCCATCTATCTTGCCCAGGTAGCTGTACTCGAGGGACGCGCCCCACTCCTTGTTCAGGTGCCATAGCCCCCCGAGACCCGCCATGGGTCGCGTGCGCGTCATGCTGTCGCCCGGTAGGGTGAACCGATTGATCGTCATGCCCAGCTTGCCGAACAGTTCGGCCTGCGGGTTGAGCGGCATGCTGCCGGTGCCGGCGAGATAGAGAGCCTCGCCCTTTACGCGGACGACGTTGCCGCTCATGTCTTCGCCAGGGGAGCGGCCGAGGGACGTGTAACCCGCCTCCAGGCCCCATGTCTGGTCATACTTCGCACCGTAAGCTATAGAGAATCCGGTCGTGGACTCATTGCCGAAACCT